>JAVBOU010000174.1:0-13570 GCA_031550185.1 Kiritimatiellia bacterium
CGGTTTAGCATGTGGGATATTTGTTTTATTTTTTTCTTGCTGGGTTTGTGTTTTGTGTTGTGGGGGCGTCTCACAACCTCCCCCCCCCCACGAAAGTTATTGGATGGCCGTGATGCGCCATTGGCTGTCGATCTGGCGCAACAGATACGTGTCAGTTTGGTTGCGGGACTTGAGGACGACCTTGGCGTTGCCGCCGGTGACGGAGATGAAGGAGGAGGTGGACGACGCGGGACGGCGCGGAAAGCTTTTGAGGTCGGCGAAGGTCGCGGCGTAGTCGGGCGCGAGGCAACGGCGGATCGTCGCCTCGTTGCCCTTGTTCACCGCGTTGCGGAACATGAGCGCAATGTCCTTCGGCGCGTTGCCATTGATATCGGTGTTGTAATCGCCATCGAAGGATGATGATGGCGCGGATTCCTCCGCCAGTTCATAGTAAGTGTCCTCCTTATTCAGCGACGTGACGATCGCCTCCATGTCTTTGGCAAGCTCGTTGGTGACGTAGTTGCCCACCGCGATGGCGGCGCGCTCGACAAACGGATGGATTTGCGGTTGCGCCTTCGGCGGTTTGCGGAAGCCGGGAGGTCCGTCAATGAGCCATTGGCCGTTGACTTGGCGCAGACTCAACGAGCCGGCGTCGTTGCCTTCGGCAATGAAAACTTCGGCGCTATCGCCGTTGATCAATGGCGGCTTGTCCAACAACGTGACCGACTTGTCCGGAGGTGGACGGTTGGCGATGTCGTCAATCATCTCCGCGATGCTGTCGGCAAATTCCGGTGTCAGGCATTGTCGTATTGCCACAGGATCGCGGCTTGCGGTTGCGTTCAAAAACGTTTGCACGACAACTTCCGGCGTCTTATTTTTCGGCTGTTCGGCGGCGCGCAAAATCGGCAACAGCGAGACAACAAGAAGCACGATCATCGCCAGCGCGGGAAGGCTGCTGGAGGAATGGCGGCGCGGATGGAGGATGGATTCGATGCGTTTTTCGAGGGTTGATTTTTCCTCGACCACGCACGCGACGCCGCCGTGGCAGAGGGCTGGCCGGTGACACACCTGGCCGAGCTCGAACAAGGTGCGTCCATAGGCAACACGCTCGCTTTCAGAAAGCGAACGGATCGCGTTGGCGTCACAGCGCAACTCGCGCGCCTCGGCAAAGTCGCGCTTGAAAAGGTGGACGAACGGATTGAAAAAGTGGCAGGAAAAACCGGCCTGCCACAGCCAGCTCAGGCCGATGTCGAGATGCTTCAGGTGCGACAGCTCGTGAAGCAAAATCAGCCGGATGTGTTCGGGCGACCAGTTGTTCAGTACGACGTCGGGGATGGCGACGAGTGGTTGCCACAAGCCGCAAAGCAATGGCGCGACAGCGGTGTTGGTGGAGATGAGCAGGGGACGCTGCCGCAACTGGAGCCCGTCGCGCGCGGCGACGAACGTGGCGTGCAGAAAGTCGGGCGGCGTGGTTTCGGCGTCAATGACGCGCCGGCGGAGCCTCAGCGTTTTGAGGAGACTTGTCGCAAAGAGCGCGCAGGCGGCGACCAGCCACAGCGCGGCGATGACGGACGCATGCGGAATGGCGATCTCCGGCCACGGTGCGGGGATCGGCAGCAGCAACCGCACCGCCATGACCAGGAGAATCCGGTGTTGCCACGCCGGCGTCAGCCATGTGCGAAACACGCGCAAAAGAACGCCGCACACGCCGACACTCACGGACGCGAAAAGCACCCCGTGAATCAGCGCGTTCATGACTTGAGTTCCTTTTCCTTTTCATTCAACATGCGCTTGATTCGCGCGATGCTTTCGAGCGAAAGTTTTTTCTCGCCGATGAAATGCGCGACGCCCGCCTCCAACTGGCCGCCGAAGAAACGTTGCAAAAACGAAGCCGCCGCCTGGCGCACAACGCCCTTGCGTTGCACCGCCGGACGAAAGACGAGCATCCCGTGTTTCGACGTCCGCTCCAACGCGCCCTTTTCCGTCAGCCGCGTGAGCAGTGTGCGGATGGTTCGGTAATCCGGCTTGTCCGCCGGCAGCCGGTCATAGACTTCCCGCGCGCTCAACGGCGCCTCCTGCCACAACACTTCAACAACCGGCCACTCGGCCTCCGTGATGTTCACCTTCATGAAACGAACTCCTTATGATTAGCTCAGGTGAAGTCAAGATACTACAAATGTAATAATACGTCAAGCGGCGCGTTGGGTGTGTGCAAAGGTCAGATTATTTGGAGCAGTTTCATGTAACATTGCGAGATGTGTTTTCAACCCCAACAGAACGCCAAGCATGACGCGGGATTTGTACTAATAAAGCAATTTTGCATACCATGGGAACGCGATACAAATAAATTCCAACCCCGAAGGGGTTGAACAATCTTCTTCCGCCAACAAATTCCCGGCATGTTGGTGGCATGATTTCAATTATTTGATGTGCAACCCCTCCGGGGTTGATGACGTATTGAAACGCTGACCCAGGGTAACGCGAATACGCGTAACCCTGGGCTTTGTTGTTCAACCTCTCCGAGGTTGGAGAGATGTGTGCCATTGCTGACTAAAAACACTATACAAAATGGGGTGCGACTGCCGGGTGCCCCCCACCTTGAAATGTAACAATGTTGTTCAAAATTACTATTTGACCCACAGTTGCCACTGGCGATCATAAAAGGTGCGCGAGGCGTCACCCCAACTGGGATCGCCGCCGGTCCAGCATTTGAACCACGCGGCTTCGACGTTCGGGTCAGCGGGATTGGCCTTGTTACGCGTGTAAATGCGGAGGTAGAGGTCGGTCGTGTTCAAGCCGTCCGCCTTGGCCTGGTCGGGTTTGATGAAGGGATTTTGGTTGCCGCCGCGGTCGATCTCAAAAAGTTTTTTCCACATCTTGTTGTCGGTGCTGTATTCGGCTCCAGCAACCGCGCCGTTGAGGTTGAACTCGCCGTAACCGCCCATGAGGCGCAATGCGGAGACGGGTTTGTCGAACTTGAATTTCCACGTGAAATATCCGCACGTTTTGGCGTCTTCGCTCAACACCTGCGGCACGCTGCCGGGCACGGGGTTGGTGAATTTCACACCCTTGGCGTCGAAGTACAAACCGTTCTCGTTGCCATAGGGCAACCAAATGCGTGTCTCGCCGTTGTCCAGCGCCTGGCGGATGGCGTAGGCGTAACCGTCGGTCTTGACTTCGTTCCACGGACGCTCGATGTTTTGCCCGACCTTGATGTGAATCGTGTTGCCGAGGAAATCGCCTGCGGGAATGGGTTGCGAAACGCGGGGCGCAGGCGGTTCGGGTATTTTCATGTTGAGGTGCGAGGTGTCGGTCGCGCCGGCCCAGTTGTCGGTGCGGAAGGGCGACGCGGGCAACCCGGCCTCGCTGTAAAGGTTGCATCCGTCCGGATTGTTCGCCCACGCATAACGCACGGCCACGGGGCTTGCGATTGCTGCGCTTGAGACGAGCACGGAATTGCCGTCGATCTCCGCGTCGGCCCACACGAATTTTTTGTCCGCGCCGGCAATGGCGAAGTGCTTGAGCTTGCCGTTTTTGGCAATGGGCTTCTTGTCGAAGTTCACGCGAATTTTTGCGCCTTCGATTTTCATGCCGGTGTAAACCGGGCCGTCAAAATCAATTTTTTGCTTGTATGTTTTGGCGAGTGCCTGGCGCGCGAGGCGGTTGCCGACGATGTCCTTGTTGCCGGGATGAATGTTCTTCGCCTCGCCCACGTCGATCGCCACCGCCATGCCGGTCGCGGGCAGCTTTAGCGCGAGCGCCTGCGCCTCGCGCAACTCCGCCCATGACGCGTCGCCCGGCTCCTTCGCCGATTCAAGATGGTTCGCCAACTGCACAAAATAAAACGGCAGCTCTTCGCCCCACGCCTTGCGCCACGAGGTGATCAGCGCGGGGAAAAGCGTGCGGTATTGAAACGCGCGGCCGGCGTTGGTCTCGCCCTGATACCAGATGAAACCACGCAGCGCAAACGTCGAAAACGGCATGATCTCGCCGTTGAAAAGTCCGGTCGGCAAATGCGGATCCCAACCCTTTGGATCCTTGGGCATCGCGTCGAGCACCTTCACGATCGGCGCCATCACGGGATCGGACTCCAGTGCCGCGCGGCTCATCCAGCACTCCGCCGCGGTCGCGCCTTGCGCCGACTGGATCATGCCGACCGGGCGTCCCAGCGCCTTGCGCAAGTCACGTCCGAAGTAATACCCCACCGCTGAAAATCCCGCCGCGCTTTGCGGCGTGCAGAGCACCCACTTGCCCTCGCAGTCTTCCTGCGGTTTTTGCGGCGCGACAAATTTCGTAACAAACAAACGCAGCTCGTTGTCCGCCTCGCCTTTGCCGCCGGTTTGCTGGAGCGACCATTGCATGTTGGACTGCCCGGAGCACAACCACACTTCGCCGACCAAAATGTTTTTCACCGTCAGCGTTTCGCCGCCTGACGCGACCTTCATTTCCAGCGTGTCTTTGTTGGCAGGCAGCGGCTCGAACGTCACCCGCCACTTGCCCTGTGCGTCGGCGGTTGCGCGCTTCGACTGGCGACCCAGCTCCACGGTCACCGCGCTGTTGGGTTTTGCCCAGCCCCAAATTTTCGCGGGGTTTTCCTGCTGCATCACCATGTTGTCCGACATCACTGCCGGCAGCTTCAACTGCGCCTTTGCGACTGTCGCCATTACTATTGCGCAGATTGCCATGATCGCAAACCGTTTCATGAAAAATTCCTTTTGTCGTGTGTTGGCATTACGCTTGTGGCGTGGCAGCACCTCTGCCACGCCACAAGAAGCTTTTAACATTTCGCTGTCGACAACGACGCCGACGTCGATTGAGGTTTGGTTATTTTGCGGGCGCGACAACTGTGTCGGGCACGGCGTTGGTGACGGGCGCGGTGGCGTCGGGAAGCGCGCGCTTTTCGCCGAGGACGGTGAAGTTGGCGAAGGAGGCGTAGATGACAATCACGAGCACAAGCAGGATGACGCCGGCGAGCTTGGTGTGTTTCCACGGCGTGAGGACAACGGCCTTGGCGTCCTCATGCACCCAGGCGGTGGCGCGGGGCGCGAGCTTGCCCCAGATGAGCATGAAGAGCAACAGCGCAACGAAGACGATGGCGACGAAGTGGTACTCGTTCATGTGCTCCTTGATGTTGAAGACGAAATAACCGGTGGCGATGATGACCACGCCGGCAATGAGGGCGATCAACGCGGGCGCGCCGGGAACACGCTTGGTGAGCAGCGCGACGAGGACGACGGCGAAGATGGGGACAAAGTAGATCGCGTTCATCGTCTGGAGGTAGTTGAAGATGCTCGAGAATTGGGCGAGCATGGGCGCGACGCACATGGAGATGACCACGATGATCCAGCCGAACACGGTGCCGGAACGGACAACCTGCTTCTCCGTGGCGTTTTTGTTCACGAGGTTTTTGTAGAGGCCGAGGCTGAAGAGGGTGCAGGTGCTGTTGAGCGCGGAGTTGAAGCTGGAGAGAATGGCGCCCAGCATGGCCGCGGCGAAGAAGCCCGTGAGGAAAGTCGGCAACACGGCGTGAACCAGCTTGCCATAGGCGTCCGCCGGGTGCGCGACTTCGCCGTGGGTGAAGAGCGTGTAGGCGATGATGCCGGGCAACACGAGGTACATGGGGCCGAGGAGTTTGAGGGCGCCGCAGAGCAGGACGCCCTTCTGGCCTTCGTCAAGGGACTTGGCGGCAAAGGTCCGCTGGATGATCTGCTGGTTGGTGCACCAGTAGAAGCAGTTGATGATGATGACGCCGGTGAAGATGGTGGCAAAGGGAATGTTGGAGTTGGCGCCGCCGATGGAGTTGAAAGCGTGGTAGGACACCGTGGCGCCTTCGGGATTTGTCGTCACGCCGGCGATGCCCCGGAGCGCGGTGATGCCGTCCATGAAGTTGCCGTTGCCGAGCTTGCTGATGCCGAAGTAGGTGATCATGAAGCCGCCCGTGAGCAGGAAGACGCCCATCAGCGTGTCGGACACCGCGACGGAACGAAGCCCGCCGAAGAGCGCGTAAATCGCACCAATGAGGCCGACGACCCAGACGATGAGCCAGAGCACGTTGGCGTCCGTGAGCTGCCCGAACATGGGCTCGAGCATGGGCTTGATGTCGAGGATGCCGATCATGCCCTTGGCGCCGGTGTAGAGCACCATGGGCAGGAGGATGACGGCGTAGGCGATGAGGAAGATGATGTCCGTGGCCATGCGCACACGCTTGTCAAAGCGCAGCTCCAAAAACTCCGGGACCGTCGTGATGCCGCTGCGCAGGAACCGCGGCAGGAAGAACCAGGCCATCGCGACGAGCGAGATGACGGCGACGACCTCCCACGCCATCACGCAGAGGCCGAAGGTGAACGCGTCGCCGTTGAGCCCGACCATCTGCTCCGTCGAGAGGTTCGTCAGCAGCAGCGAACCGGCGATCAGCGGGAATGTCAGCGTCCGTCCCGCGAGGAAGAACCCTGTGCTGGTGTCACGCTTGTCCCGCCGCGTAATCAACCAAGTGAGAAACCCGACCAGCGCCGTAAAAAACACGAGCGAGACGAGTGCGATGATGTGATCGTTCATTTCGTTGTTCCTTTTCGTAGTGTGGTCAAACGACAGACGTGAAACCAACTGGAACCAGAATACGCCGTTCAACGAAATTTTGCAATTACCTAACACAAGCCTCAAAAAAATCTATCTCATGGCGCATCCGCCCGCTTCATGCTACACTTTTGAGCCAACAAGGAGTTGCTTCATGACCGGTAAAGAACGCATCACGCGCACGCTCAACCACCAGCCCGTCGACCGCATCGGTGCCTACGAACACTTCTGGGGCGACACCACCCGCCGCTGGCACGAAGACGGTCACCTGAAGGACGGCGAAAACGTCGAGGAACACTTCAACTACGACTTCACCTGCGCCTGGAACTTCAACCTCACCGCCGATCTCGACTTCACGCCCGTCGTCCTCGAGGAGGATGAGGAGACCCGTCTCGTCAAGGACGGTAACGGCGCCACGCTCCGCCGCCACAAGCAGCACGACACCACGCCCGAACACGTTGCCTACGACGTCACCGACTTCGCCTCCTACCAGCGCCAGACGCGTCCCTTCATCACCGACGCTTCGCTCGACGACCGCCGCATCGACTACGATTGCTACGCCAAACTCAAACAGCGCGCCGCCGACAAAAACCGCTACTTCTGCTGGGCCGGCGTCAACGTCTTCGAGTCCATGCACCCCGTCTGCGGCCACGAGCACATGCTTGTCGGCATGGGTCTCGAACCCGAGTGGATCGCCACCATGGCCGACGACTACGCCAACCTCCAGCTCCGCCTCCTCGAAAAACTCTTCGCCCGCCACGGCCTCCCCGACGGCATCTGGTACTACGAGGACATGGGCTTTAAGGAGCGTCCCTTCATGTCGCCCGACATGTACCGCGAGCTCATCATGCCCAGCCACACGAAGACCATCAAGTTCTGCCACGACCTCGGCCTCAAAGTCATCATGCACTCCTGCGGCTTTGTCGAGCCCCTGCTCCCGCACATGGTCGAGGCCGGCGTCGACTGCCTCCAGGCCATTGAAATCAAGGCCGGCATGGATCCCCTGCGCATCCGCAAAAACTTCCCCAACCTCGTCCTCTTCGGCGGCCTCGACATCCGCACCCTCGTCACCAACAACCGCGACAACGTCCGCCGCGAACTCGAGGCCAAAATTCCCATCCTCAAACAAAACGGTTTCATCCTCCACACCGACCACTCCGTCCCCTGCGATGTTGATTACGACACCTACTGCTACTTCCTTGAGAAGGGCCTCGAGCTCGGCACCTTCTAAACGCCAAAAGCGGCTCGTGGCGTGGCACGACCTCTGCCACGCCACGGGAACGTTTTTTGCTTGGTGGCTGGTGTGCCTCGCGCCGGCCGTGTTGTGCGCTAATCCCTTTTCCGCCACGCTCTCCTCCAACACCGTCACCTTGCACGTCCCGGCGCAGCATTATCTCTACGCCGATTCCGTCAAAATCACCCAGGCTGAAACGCCGCTTACCTTCACCTTCGCGCCCGCGCCGATCGACTATGACGATCCGCTGCTCGGGCCGATCACCGTGCTTCGCGCGGACACCACGCTCACCTTCACCAACTCCGCCGCCTCGCCGGTCACTGTCACCTATCAGGGTTGTTCCGACGCCGGCATTTGCTATCTGCCCCAGCGCGTCACCTTCGGCGAAACGTCATTACCCTCAACCCTCAGTCCTCCGCAATTTCCGCGTCGTGCCGTGGGTTACCTTTCTGCCACGGAATTGCTCGCCTTCCTCGACGACACCGCCGCACCGCCCTCGCGTTATCGCCGCTTCATCAATTCGCCGGTTGAATTTTTCAAGCAATACGGCGTCGTTTGGTTGATCCTCTTCACGCTCGCAGGCGGCTTTCTTCTCAACCTCACGCCATGCGTTTTGCCGCTCATTCCCGTCAACCTCGGTCTCATCGGCGTTGGCGCGAGCCACACCACGCGGCGCCGCGGCCTCCTGCTTGGCGCAGCGTACGCGCTCGGCACCGCGCTCGCCTACGCCAGCCTCGGCGTGGTCGTCCTGCTCACGCGCGCCGTCTTCGGCACGCTCCAATCCTCGCCGTGGTTCAACCTCGCCATTGCCGCGGTCTTCATCGTCCTCGCGCTCGCCTTGCTCGGCGTCTTCAATCTAGATCTCGCGCGCTTCCAAAAAAACAGCTCGCCCACGCACACCCTTCTCGCCGCGTTCATGGCCGGCGTCCTCACCGCGCTGCTCGCCGGCGCATGCGTCGCGCCGGTCATCGCCGCTGTGCTTCTGCTCGCCGCCACGCTCTATCATGACGGCGTGGCGATCGCGCTTTTTCTGCCGCTGCTGCTCGGCATGGGCATGGCGTTGCCGTGGCCCTTTGCCGGCGCGGGCCTCAGCCTCCTGCCGCGTCCCGGCGCGTGGATGCGCTTCGCCAAAATTCCCTTCGCCATTCTCATCCTCCTGCTCGCCGCCAACTACGCCTTCGTGGCGTGGCACGGCTTCCGTCCTGCCACGCGCGCCGACTCCATTCAGCCCGCGGATTTCGATGCCGCGCTCAGCCGCGCCAAAGGCAAGCCCGTCTTCATCGACCTGTGGGCGACGTGGTGCAAGAACTGTCTGCTCATGGATCGCACAACATTCAAAAATCAAAACGTCCGCGACCGCCTCAACGATTTCCACGTTCTTAAAATACAAGCCGAAAACCCATCCGACCCCGCCACCGCCGCGTTGCTCGCGCGCCTTGGCGTGAGCGGCTTGCCGACGTTTCTCATCTTCGAGCACGAGCCGTGAGACGCGTGCCCGGAAATTTGCTCATTCGAACCGGAACTGTGATGAAATTTTTTTACGCAATGTGGATAACGCTCGCGTGCGCGGCTGTCGTGGCGCGGGGAAACGAGTTTGCGGAGTGGGAGTGGCGGATGCCGATGCTCCTGCCGGGTTATGCGGACGTGACGCTGGCGGACTTTCCGGCGCTGGTGCGGCTGCCGCCTGAAGTCACGGAAAATCTCCTGGAGCGCGGCATGGATTTGCGCGTGGTCGATGTGGACGGCAATGCGCTCAACTACGACATCGACACATGGAACCCCAAGGGTGAAACGCTGGTGTGGGTGTGCGTGCCGCGGCTCACGCAAAACACGCTGCTCACCGTGTACTGGGGCAACGCGAACGCCTGGACGCAGGATCCGGCCATGGCGTGGGAGAACGGTTTTGTCGGCGTCTGGCATTTCAACGAAAAGGAGAACCGCTTGAAAAATTCTACCGGCCCCGGACTCGTTGCCACGCGCCACGGTTCCGGCCTCGTGTTGCCCGGCGTGATTGGCAACGCGCAGGCGTGGAACAATTCGTGGATACGGGTTTACGACGACCCGGCGTTGAACCTCCAGGATACGTTCACGGTGTCGGGCTGGTTCAAAATGGGCGACAACATGCCGCGCAACAGCCCGTGGCGCTTCTTCGGACACAAGCGAAATCCCAACGGAAACGCCGGTTGGGAGATCGAAAAGGACAGCGATAGTTATGACCGCATCGGCCTGCGCGGCATCGACAGCCAACCCGATTTTCTCACCATGCCCGACGACATCACGTTCGAGGAGACGCCGCGCGAGTGGCGCCACATCACCGTGCAGTTCGAAGGTTCGAGGGGCGCGCTGTTTGTCGACGGCGTCAAGGCCGACGAAGCCAACCTCGGCCTCAACACCGCGGGCGACATCGCCTGCGATCTCGGCATCGGCGCCAGCGCGCGCGGCGACGCGCAATGGCGGGGCATGATCGACGAAGTGCGCCTCGAAAGCGCGATCCGGCCCGACGCCTGGATCCGCGCCGCTTACGACACCGTGGTCAACACCAACTTCGTCCTCCGCGGCACGCCGGAACCCAACCACGCCGCCGGCTTCGCCATGGTCGCGGACAAAATCGGCGAGACCTCCGCGACCCTCCTCGGCTGGCATGTCGACGGACAGCCCGCCACGTTGCATTGGGGCGCCGCCGATGCCGGCGACGATCCCGCAAAGTGGGCGCACACCGCGCAACCCGCCGCCACAAACCCGCTCGGCGTGCTCAGCTTTCCGCTCCGCGACCTCGCGCGCGACACCCGCTATTTTGGACGCCTCCGCACCGACGCCGGATGGGTCACCGCGACCACCGCGTTCACCACGCTCCCCGCGCCCGTCCCCATCCTCGGCAGGGTCACCATCACCTCCGCACCCGATACCGGCACCGTCTTCAACGTCCGCGTCAGGCAGCTCCCGCACAACCCCGTCCTCACGCTCGACGCCGGCGGCAAACGCCAGACCTTCACCCCTGTCACCGGCCGCAACTACATCACCTTCCCCGGACTCCCGCGCGCCACACCTCTGCACTACAAACTTACCTTCAGTGGCGACAGCGGCACCATTGCCACCAACGCGCCCTTTCACGTCGCCTACACCTCCGAATGGATCACGAGCCCCGCAAAAACCAACATGTGGACTGTCACCAACAACTGGACCCGCGGCGTCGTCCCCAACGCCCCCTGCGATTCCGCCACACTCGTCAAACTTTCCGGCACGTACCTGATCGACGGACTCAAAACCCTCACCCTCGGCCACCTTGAACTCGCCGGCACCAACTGGCGAAACCTCATTGTCACCGCCAACGACGCCACCCGCATCATCTTCGACAACGGCGCCGAACCCGCCCTCATCCACGTCTCCGACGGCGCATGGAGCCTCCACACCATCGCCACTTCCGTCCACCTCAAAAGCTCCACCCGCGTCCGTGTCGACCCCGGCCCCAAATACCCGCTCACCCTCGACGGCGACATCAGCGGCCCCGGCACACTCCTCCTCGAAAAAGGCGGCATCCGCCTTCAGGCGCCCAGCAACACCATCCGCCGCATCACCGTCCCCATCATCGCCGGCAACGCCAACGCCTTCATCCACAAACGCGGCTCCGGCGACGTCATCCTGCGTGGCAACACCCATTCCGTCACCCTCGCCGAACGCGCCGCCAACCCCCTGCCTCTCCTCGCCGACGGCGGCCGCCTCATCCTCGACGGCGCCATTGTCACCAACCTCAACCCCTCCGGCTCCTCCTTCCTTTTCGGCAGCGCCAACAACCACCTCATCCTCACCAACTCCGCCGCCATCATCAGCAACCAGCCCCTCCGCCTCTCCTGTTACGCCGGCACCAACACCGTCACCGTCCACAACTCCACCCTCATTTTGCCCGCCGCCGACTTCAACGCCGTCAACAACAAACTCCTCGTCAACGCCGGCGCCACTGTCGCCACGCTTAACGACCTCAAACTCAGTGGTAGCTCCAACCTCATCGCCATCAGCGGCCCCGCCTCCACCCTCGACCTGCGCGGCAAAACCTTTCGCCTCGACGGCACCGGCAACCACCTCCTCGTCAATGCCGGCGGCAGCGTCACCAACGGCCACATCATCGCCAGCCCCGGCAACTCCCGCATCACCCTCGACGGCGGTCGCGCCCATCTCGCCTCCCTCTCGCTCCAGCCCGGCAACTCCCTCGCCCTTCGTGCCGCCCGCGTCCCCGCCGTCACCATCGCCGGCAATGTAGACTTCCCGTCCGAGGCCATCCTCATCCCGTCCAACCCCGCCAAGCTCACCGGCGCCCTCCCCCTCCTCACCGCCGTCCGCATCATCCGCCTTCCTACCCTCGATCACGCCCCAATTCCCGGCGCCTCCCTCAAGCTCAGCGACGACGAAACCACGCTCCTGCTTGTCATCCCCTGAAAATTTGCAAAAGAAATCCCATGACCTCACGCGAACGCACACTTGCCACATTGCTTTTCAAAACACCCGACCGCATCCCGCTCCAACCCGGCAGCGGCCGCCGCTCCACGCGCGAACGCTGGCACCGCGAAGGACTCCCCGAAGACGTCTCCAACATCCCCGAATACGCCTACCGCCTCGTCGGCGGCACGTTCCCGTGGCCTGAAGACGGCGAAGGCTTCCACGTCGACGAACGCCTGCGCCCACAGTTCGAGGAGAAGGTCATCGAGCGCCGCGGTGACACCCAAATCGTCCAAGACTGGAAAGGCAATATCTGCGAAATTTCCTCCGAATTCACCACCGAACACCTGCGCAACGCCATCGACTTCGTCACGCGCCGCTGGATCAAATGCCCCGTCGAAACACCCGAAAACTGGGCTGCCCTCCGCACGCGCTACGACGCCAACGACCCCGGTCGCCTGCCTGACGATGCCGTCAGCCGCGGCCAACGCCTCGCCCAACGCGGTCACATCATCCAGTGGCACTTCTCCGGCCCCTTCTGGCAACTCCGCGAATGGCTCGGCTTCGAATCCCTCTGCATGGCCTTCATCGAACATCCCGCGTGGGTGCATGAGATGATCGACTTCTGGACCGATTACATCGCCACCCTCCTCCGCAACGCCCTGCAATACATGACGCCTGACATCGTCCACCTCAGCGAAGACATGGCCTACAAGGCCCACCCCATGATCTCCCCCGCCATGACGCGCGAGTTCCTCCTGCCCTGCTGGAAAAAATGGGGCGGCATCATCCGCGGTGCCAACATCCCCGTTTACGCCATGGACTCCGACGGCTTCGTCGACGACCTCATCCCCCTCTGGATCGAAGCCGGCATTAACCAGTGCGACCCCATGGAAGTCGCCGCCGGCACCGACCTCCCCGCTCTGCGCAAACGCTTCGGTCGCGACATCGCCTTCTGTGGCGGCGTCGACAAACGCTGCATCGCCAAAGGCGGCGCGTCCATCGACAACGAACTCGCGCGCCTGCGTCCCGTCATCACTTCCGGCGGCTTCATTCCCTCCTGCGACCACGGCGTCCCCGCCGACGTCAGCTGGCCCGACTTCGTCCGCTACGTCAAACTCCTCGCCCGGGAAACCGGCTGGTTGTAAACACAAAAAACGTCGCCGTGGCGTGGCAGAGCTCCTGCCACGCCACAAGGCAAGACAGACGACGCGCAGCACACCGAAGGTCTTCTTGTCTGTCATGGAGGCGTTACATTAGACTTGTTCCAAAATCTGAACATGGAGGGCGAGCGTCCTCGCGAGCCGCACGAAGAGGCCCGGGTGAATTGCCGGATGGCCGCACATTGTTTGC
>JAVBOU010000073.1:0-26677 GCA_031550185.1 Kiritimatiellia bacterium
CGTGGCAGAGGTCCACCTCTGCCACGCGAGACTTTTGATGTTTAGAGGTCTTTGGGAAGTTTGGCCGCGGGCATGCGGTTGGGGAACCATGTGTGGACAGGAGTGTCGAGCCCGATGCCGAGCATGTAGTTGTAGGTGGCGCGGCGGAGGCCTTCGCCAATGGCGGACCAGTCGGGTGGATTGGGACGGGTTTCGGTGTAGGGGATGGCGTTGCGGGCGAAGCGCGGAGAGGGCAGGGGAGTTTCGCGGGGAAGGATGGCAAAGGGTTCGGGGTTCGCGAGCATGGGGCTGTGGGCGGTGAGGGAGAAGCGATGCCAAAAGGCGGAGTGCAGGGCGCCTTCAATGAAGCGGCGGCGGATGTATTCGAGGGCGTCGGAAATGTCCTGCGGGGTTTGCGTGGGGAAGGCGTAAATGAGGTAGGCGTGGGTGAGGATGCCGGCGTCGGCAAGGGCGCGCAGGACGTTGAGGGCGTGTTGGAGGGTGACGCCTTTTTTCATGAGTTTCAACAGGCGGTCGTTGGCGCATTCGAGACCGCCGGTGACGGCGACGCAACCGGCGTCGGCCATGCGCCGGGCGAGGGCGGGCGTGAAGTGGCGCTCGAAGCGGATGTTGCCCCACCAGGTGAAGGGAGCGTCGCGTGCGAGGAGTTCGGCGGAGAGGTCGTTGAGCAGGGCAGGGGAGAGAGCTTCGTCGGTGAAGTGAAAACCGGTTTTGCCGGTCTCGGCGTGGAGCGCGAAAAGGTGGTCGGCGATGTGTCGCGCGGCGGGTTGCGCGTAGTGGCGGATGTAGGGGAGTGAGAGGTCGCAGAAGGCGCATTTGCCCCAGTGGCAGCCGTGGGTGAGCGGGAGTTTGAGCCAGCAGCCGTCGGACCAAAGGCGGTGCATGGGGTTGGGCATTTCGACGAGCGACAGGTAATCGTCAAGCGGAAGGCCGGTGAAGTCGGGACGCGGTGGCGGAGGGGGCGGCGTGTTGTCGGGATGGAAGGGAGTGTCGCGCGTGAAGGTGTTGGGCGGCGTGTCGTGGTTGAGGAGCGCGCGCAATGGCGCGCGGCCGTCATCGAGCACAATGGCGTCAAAGAGGTCGAAGATGAGCGGCTCATTGAGTTCGCGGAGCTCGGTCGAGGGATAGCCGCCGCCGAGGACGACGCGCGTGGCAGGGCGCAGGGCTTTGACACGGCGGGCGATGCGGCACGCGGCGAGGAGTGTGCCGGGAAAGGGGCAGGTGAGCGCGACGAGATCGGGCGCGTGCGTGCTGAGCGCGGCGTCGGTGAGTTCATCGAGCCAATGCGTGAGGAGGGTTTCGGTGTGGAGCGCGTCGAGCAGCGGCGCGATGGCGGGAAGGCTTTCGGCGAGCGATTCGGCGTAACGCGAAAAGGCGAAATTGGGGTCAATGGCGTCGCGCACGACGTCGGCGATTTCATCGAGGAAGAGGCTGGCGAGATAAGTCGCGCGGTCGAGGACGCCGCATTGGCCGAAAAGGCGCGCGAGGTCTTCCTGGGCGTTGTCGGGCGGCGTGTGGATTTGCTGGAAGCGCCAGCCGTTCGGGAGAAACGCGGGTGACGCGATGCGGTGGGCGAGGATCGGATCGTGCGATTGAAGGAAGCGAACCACTGGCGCAATAGCGCGGGCGTAGGCGTAAAATTCGGCGAGAAAAATTTTCGCGGTGGGCGGCAGGTTGCGGCGCGCGAGCAACGCGTCGCGGATGGTGCGGAGTCCGTCGGCAGAGAAGATGCGCAGGGCGAGCGCGAGGGAGAAGTCGCATTGCGCGAAGGCGATTTTTTCGTCGCGCAAAAACCCCGCGAGCACGGGCGTGGCGGCGTACGGCGCGTTGACCTGCACCATGGGCGGAGTGATGAGAAGGACGGACATGCGGTCAGGTGCGCGGGGGTTGCTTTTTGGCGTTTTGAAGAACTTCGAGGCGGCGCTTGATGGTGGCTTCGTAACCTTCTTCGGTGGGCTTGTAGTAGCGGCGGCGTTCGGGGAGGTAGGCTTGCTCGACCCAGGCGCCGGGATGGTTGTGGGGGTATTTGTAGCCGTCGTTTTTGGCGCTGCCGACGCCGTCGACGTGGAGGTTTTTGAGATGCTCGGGAACGTCGAGCACACGGCCGGAAGCGAGGTCCGCCTGCGCGGCGTCGAGCGCGGTGTACGAGGCGTTGCTCTTGGGCGCGGTGGCGAGGTAAGTGGTGGCCTGGGCGAGGACAATGCGGCCTTCGGGCATGCCGATGAATTGGACGGCATCCATCGCGCTGACGGCGAGCGTGAGGGCGCGGGGGTCGGCGTTGCCGATGTCCTCGCTCGCGAGAATGATGAGGCGGCGGGCGATGAAGCGGGGATCCTCGCCGCCTTCGAGCATTTTCACGAGCCAGTAGAGCGCGGCGTCGGGATCGGTGCCGCGGATGGATTTGATGAAGGCGGAGATGGTGTCGTAGTGGCCTTCCTCGTCGCGGTCGTAACGAACGGCGCGGCGCTGGACGCACTCCTGCATGACGTCGAGCGTGACGCGTCCGCCGCCTTCGACAGCCTGCGAACGGACGGCGAGCTCAAGCGCGGTAAGGGCGTGGCGTCCGTCGCCTTCGCAGATGTTGGCGAGGAAGTCGACCGCGTCGTCGTCGACGGGAATGTTGTGAAGACCGAGGCCGTGTTCGTTGTCGCTGAGCGCGCGGCGGATGAGAATGCGGGCGGCGTCGACGGAGAGGGATTTGAGCTCGAAGACGAGGGAGCGGGAGGTGAGCGCGGAGGTGATGAACATGCGCGGGTGATGCGTGGTGGCGCCGATGAGGACGACGGTGCCATCCTCGACGTAGGGCAGCAGGACGTCCTGCTGGCCGCGGTTGAAGCGATGAATTTCGTCGATGAAAAGGATGGTGCCGCGGTTGCGTCCGAGGATGCGCGCCTCTTCGCAAAGGTTGCGGAGTTCGGCGACGTTGGAGTTGACACCGCTGACGCGCACGAAGCGGCGGCGCGTGGTGCGGGCGATGACTTCGGCGAGCGTGGTTTTGCCGCAGCCGGGCGGACCGTAGAAGACCATGCTGGGGAGGCGGTCGGCCTCGATAACACGGCGGAGCATGCAACCCGGCGCGAGGATGTGCTCCTGTCCGGCAACCTCCTCAAGGGTGCGCGGACGCATGCGCGCGGCAAGCGGGCCGGGATCGCTGCCGGCGTGTTGCGGTTCGAGTTCAGGGCTGGTGAAGAGGTCGTCGTTCATTCGGGGGAGGTGGCGGGCGTGGCGTGTGGAAGGTTGGTTGGCCAATAGAGTTGCGCGACATACGACGGCACGGAGAAGAGGCCGCCGCGGTTGACGCCGTCCTCGCTGACCGCGTCATACATGGGCGCTGGCGCGAGCTTCCAATCGCGCATGTTGTAGCTGAGCGAGCGGGAATAAAGCATCATGGCGGGCTCGTAATACCAGCCCCAGCCGAAGGGGCCGCCGAAGCCGTAATCCCAGTCGGAAAAACGTGAGCGCGCAAAGGGCGAGTCCTCCCAGTAAACGCCGGGCATGACGCGGTAATTCCAACGGCGGTCGTGATGGTCGTAGCGGTCGCTCCACGGATACCAATAAAGGCCGGCGCTGAGTGTGACCTCGACGTCGTCCGCGGGTCGCGCGGCAAGAAGCGGAAAAAAGAAAAGCAATAACAGGAATTTTCGGCGCATGGGTTATCCTCCGGTTCGTGGCAGGGCAGGGACGCCTGCCACGGATTTGCCCGCGTGTTTTTCAAGCAGCGCGATTTCAGCGGGATGGAGTTTGCGGTGATAACAAAGCGGACGGTAACTGCGGAACGGCCAGAGGCGGCGGCGGCGCAGTTGCCAAATCAAAACGCGCTCGCGCTCAGGCCCGAGCGTGTCGGGAAATTGGCGCAGCCACAGTTTGTACACGCCCGACAGGTCGATGCGCTGGAGGAAGTCGCGGAAGAAACGCGGATGACGTGCGGTGAAGAGCGCGGATTGGAAATCGAGGAAGACGGGTTCGTCGCCGGGCGTCAGCAACGTGTTGCGCGCGTTGCGCAGATCGAGATGCACCACCTGGCATGCGTGCAGTTCGCGGAGTCGCTGTTCGACGCGTGCAAAAATTTCCGGCGTGAGCGCCGCGGTTTTCAGTTCGCATCCCTCGACGAAGCGCATCGCGAACGCAAAACGGTCAATCCGAAAAACATCCTGTGGCACACCCGGCAGGCTTGCCACGCGCTGCAACATGCGGCACTCGTGCGCCGTCAACAGCCAACCAACCGTCCAGCGCACCCACCACGCGCGCGTCGAAAAATCCTTCACCACCCAGCGCGTGGCAACGCCCTGGCAGTGCCACAACAGCGCGTTGCCGGCCTTGCCGTTTTTCAGCACGTGCCGCGGCATCTGCTCAAACTCTGCGCGGGTGAAGGGCGTTGCCACGGCGTCACCGCTCCTGCGGCATCACGCGCACGCGGATCGGCAGCCGCTCTTCCGCCGACACCCATTCGTTCGTCCAGCTCATGTCGGTCAGCACGAATGACTTCGGATCCGGGCGCACGTCGTCCGCTGTGCCCGCGACCATGTCCGACCCCTTTGAGAAAAGCAAGACCACGTCATTCGTCAGGCTGTACACGTATTGTTGCTTCCACGGATCAAGCGGCAGCTTCTTCACGGGCAAACGCCGTGGATCGTTCAAGTACGGCCCAAACCATCCCGGCGCGCCGTCGTCCGCGATCAGCGCATTCAGCCCCGCTTCGTTCGACGGCCATTCATCCGTGTGAAAATGATACCGCGCTAACGCCGTCGCCATCACGTTCAATTGTCTCTCCGCCAGCGCCAGCGCCACATCCTCCCGTTGCGTGTCCGTGTGTTGCGAGGCCCTGAACAGCAGGAAGCCCAGCATCGCCAGGATGAAGACGGCCCAGATGGCCTTGCGCGGGCTGCGCAAAAAACTCGTTGCCTTCTCCACGTCGAATGCCGACTTTTTCCGTAGCGCGTTCTTCTCCATCAGCCGCAGCTTTCGCTTGTCTTCCCGGCGTTGCGCCGGCGTGCGGCGCAGCGCGTAGCGCATCGACTTGCCGCACTTCGGGCACTGCGGCAACTTTTCCTCACCCATTTCCTCGTGGCAATATGGACAACGGTACATGCTCGCCTCACCCGTTCACGTGCGTTAACGCCAGCGTGTCAAAATCAATTTGCCGGTAGTAGCAGTTGCGCGGCTCGCCCTTGACGTCCTTCGTGTGGCAGATTCCACCGCGCCGCGGCCGCACCACGTAAAGCAGCGAATTTTGCTCGCAATTCACATACGCCGCGAGCAGGTCAAACGTCTCGCCGGAGCTCTTGCCCTTTTCCCAAAGCTCATTCCGCGACGTGCTCCACAGCACCAGCGTCCGCTCCGCGAACGACTTGCGCATCGCGATTTCATTCGTGTACGCCACGAGGATCACATCGCGCGTGTCGGCATTCTGCACCGCCACCGGGATCACATCCGGACACTTCGCCGCGACCTTCGCCAGCTTCGAAAAATCCAACTTCAGTTCGCTTCCTTCTTCAAGAAGATTCATGTCACACTCCTTTTTCGAACAGTATACCATTCGCACCCCGCCTGACTCAAATCCAAAAGCGGCCCGTGGCAGAGGTCATGCCGTGCCACGGGCCGCTTTTGTTTTTTCCGTTAGACGGCTTTGAAAAACTCGGCGTAGAGCGCCTGAACCGCGCGGGAGCGATCCGCTTCCTTGATGCCGAACATGAGGGAGATTTCGGAGGCGCCCTGGTTGATCATCTCAATGTTGATGCCGGCGTCGGCAAGCGCGCGCGTGGCGCGGGAAGTGAGGCCGACGGTGTATTGCATGCCTTCGCCGACCACCATGACCAGTGCGTAACCGCGGTCGACCTGGGTGTTGTCGGGCTTGAGCTCGGCCTGAATGCGCGCGAGGACGCGGGCCTCGGTTTTCTCGTCGAAATGACGGTCACGCAAAACGAGCGAAACGTTGTCGATGCCGGAGGGCATGTGTTCGTAAGGAATGTTTTCCTCGGCCAGAATGTTGAGCAGGCGCAGGCCAAAACCAACCTCGCGGTTCATCATGTATTTGTCGATGTAGACGTTGACGAAACCCGTGTCGGAGGCGATGCCAACCACCGGCTGATCGGCGCGGGGCTTGCGATCCGGCGAGACCCAGGTGCCGGGCGCGTTGGGGTCGTTGGTGTTGCAGATGTGGATGGTGATGCCGGCGCGGAATGCGGGGAAAACCGCCTCGTCGTGGAAGACGCCAAAGCCGGCATACGCAAGCTCACGCATTTCGCGGTAAGTCATTTCGTCGATGCCGTGCGTGACGGACGGAACGAGGCGGGGATCGACCGGATAGACGGAGCTGACGTCGGTGAAGTTTTCGTAAACGTCGGCCCGAAGCGCGGCGGCGAGAATGGAACCGGTAATGTCGGATCCGCCGCGCGGGAAGGTCGCGATAGCGCCGCTCAGCGTCACGCCGAAGAAGCCGGGATAGACGACAATGCCCTTGATGGCGTTGAGCGAGATGTGGAGATTTTTATAGGATTCGGGAAGGAGCTGGGCGTTGCCAAATTCGTCGGAGAGCAACATGCCGGTGGTGGCGGGGCTCGCGTAAATGGCCGTGGCGCCGCGGACGCGAAGTGCGGCGGCGACGATCTTGGCGCTGTTGTCCTCGCCGGCGGCCTTCATGGCGTCCATGAACATGCCGGGGTTGTCGCGGTCGTTGTTGAGGCGCGCGCGAAGGTCGTCCTCGATGTCGTCGATGAGGCGGGGATCGAGGTTAAGCTCACGCTGGATTTCGGAGTAGCGGCCGACGATCTCGAGCAGGAGTTCTTCGGTGGAGGCACCGGCAAGGGCTTGCTGGCCGCAGTCGATGAGCAGGTCGGTGACTTTGTTGTCGGTCTTGTGGCGCTTGCCGGGTGCTGACACGACGACGACGCGGCGGTCGGGATCGGCCAGAACGATGTCACAGACTTTTTGGACTTGGCCGGCGTCGGCCAGCGAGGAACCGCCGAATTTGCAGACTTTGAACATGGGGAAATGGGAGATTTAGGGATTTAGAAATTTGGAGATTATTCATCGACCACGCGCAACTTCACCGGCGGCTCGCAGAGGATGCCCGCGGCGTTGATTTCGTCGAGCGCGGCGTTGAGGTCGGCTTCGCGCGCCTCGTGCGTGAGGACGACAACCGGCACGGGAATGGTTTGCGTGGAGGGAATCTCGCGTTGTGTCACGCCCATGATGCTGACACGGTGGCGGCCAAGCACGGTGGTGATTTTGCCGAGCGTGCCGGGTTCGTCCTTGACCATGAGGCGGAGGTAGTAGCGCGTGCTGATTTCGTCCATGGGACGGATGCGCGGAACCGTGTCGTGCTGCGGGACGCCGCGCTTGTGACGCGGGCCGCCCTGGGCGATGTTGCGCGCGATGTCCGCCAGGTCGCCGATGACCGTGCTGGCCGTCGGGTCGCTGCCCGCGCCGCGTCCGTAATAAAGCGTGTCGCCGGTGAGGTCGCCGCGCACGAGTACGGCGTTGAACACGCCGCTGACCGAAGCAAGCATGGATTCGCGCGGCAGGAGCGTCGGATGAATGCGGATTTCGATGTCCTCTTCGTCGCGCCGGATGACGGCAAGCAGCTTGATGCGATAGCCCAGCTCGCGCGCAAATTGCACGTCGATGCCCGAGAGATTGCGAATGCCTTCGACCGCGACGCGATCCGCCGGCAAATGAAAGCCATACGCCAGCGAGGCGAGTATCACGGCCTTGTGCGCGGTGTCGAAGCCGTCGATGTCGAGGCTGGGATTCGCCTCCGCATAACCCGCCTCCTGCGCGGCCTTGAGCACGAGGTTGAAGTCCGCGCCCTCGCGTTCCATGCGCGTGAGAATGTAATTGCACGTTCCGTTGAGAATGCCGTACATTGCGCGCGCCTCGTTGCCGACAAGCCCCTCGCGCAACACGCGGATGATCGGAATGCCGCCGCCCACGCTCGCGCCGAAATAAATGTCGACGCCCTTGTGTTCCGCCGCTCCGAAAATCTCCGCGCCATATTCCGCGAGCAACTTTTTGTTCGCGGTGACGACCGACTTGCCGGCCTCGATCGCCGCGAGGACGAATTGCTTCGCCACGCCGGTCCCGCCGATGAGCTCGACGATGATCTGGATCTCCGGGTCGTTGATCACGGCCATGGCGTCGTTGATGAGCACACCCGGCGCCAGCTTGACGCCGCGGTCACGCATGGTGTCCACATCCGCGATGCGCACGAGCGTGAGCTCGCAACCCAGCCGCTGACGGATGAGTGCGGCGTTCTTCTGCAAGCCCTTGACGACGCCTGCGCCGACTGTGCCGAAACCTAAAAGCCCGATGCCGATTTTTTTCATCATTTACCTGCTAACGCGTTGAAAAAAGGAACATAATAAGATACCGGACTCCGCGCCGCGAATCAACAGGATTTTACTCGATTTCCAGAAGGTGGGGCGCGACCGCCGGGCGTTGGACAAGCCGCCATCACAAAAAACATCCCTTCTGTGTTTTGTAATGCCAACCGCCAGCGCGAAGCCCGGCGCGCCCGGCGGTCGCGCCCCACCTATATTGTGTTTTTGAACAACATTGGTGCATGTCTAAAACGCCATGCCGCAGGCAAGCATTTGTTTCTTGTGCCCCAACGGGGCAGGGTCATTTGCGCTGGTTGGGGATATCGTGATTTGGTTCAATATTTGAACATGGAGGGCGAGCGTCACGCCACGCAAGGTAAGACAGACATTTTTGTCTGTCATGAAGGTGTTACATTGCCAAATTGCGTCACCACGCACATCATACAAATACCATGACAGACAAGAATGTCTGTCTTACCTTGGCAGCGCCGCTGCAATACTTCGAAAGCTGAAGGCCTTGTATCATTGTCATCGTCGCACATATTTCACAAGCCCCAACGGGGCGGAATCAACGGCTGAGCATAAAAATCCAGCGAAATGCACGACATCTCAATATCTCCCGGCCGCAATCACACGCATTGCAATTTTTCCAGCCACGCCTTCACCACTTCCGACGGCAACCCCATGATGTTCGTGTAGCTGCCTGACCATCCGGCGATCAGACGCTCGCCATTTTCGTCGATGTCATAGGCGCCCGCGCGGTCGAGCGGACGAACCTCCGCCACATACGCGCAAATCTCCGCTTCATGCAATTCCTTGAAACGTACCGACGACGCCTCGACGCGAATCTCCGGCTCCGCTTCCGTGCCCATCGCCACTGCGGTGAAAACAATTTGCGTCCGACCCGAAAAACGGCGCAAAAATGTTTTCGCCTCTTCCAGGTCGCGCGGCTTGCCGATCAACTCGCCGTCGAAATACACCAGCGTGTCCGCCGCCAAAATGGCCGCGCCGTGGCAGAGCCCATGCGCTGCCACGTACTTGGCGCGTGCGTTGTGCACCACCGTTCCCACAGGATCCGAACCGTCGTGAATCTCCTCCACCTCCGGCATCACCACGTCAAACGCCGCACCCAGCGCGCGCAAAATCGCGTGACGCCGCGGCGACGCGGTCGCGGCCACGAGCCTCATGTCAGACGTCACACGCGCTCCAATGTTCGTCCGCGTGTTGCGCGCGGCCTTCGCCCTCAAGTTTGCGCAACATCGCCAGTGCCTGGCCGAGCGTCATCTCAAACGTCACCGCCACATCCTCGGCGCGCGCGGGATGACGCTTGAGCAAATCCAAAATCTCGCCCTTCAACACCTTGATGTTCGCGGGGCGTTTCTCCACGGTTTTCTCCTCCACGAGCGAGTTCGTCAGCTTTAACGCCTTTGGTACCTCCGCGCGCGGCGTGAACAATTTCGCCAGCGCCTCCAGCCGCTCCGGCGGGCAAACCGTCACCCACGCCTCGGCCGGCGGACGCACCGCGGTGTTGAGCGTGATACGATCCGGCGAAAAGGTCTTGGCCAGCTCGGCAATTTTTGCCATTTCCGTTTCGCCGTCATTCACGCCCGGCACGACAAACACCTCCAGGTCGAGCGTGCCTTTGAACATCGCGCGAAACGTTTGGAAGCCCTCCACAATGGCGTCGAATTTCAGCGACGGATGCGGCCGCGTGAGCTTTTCAAAACTCGCCTGATCCCACGCGTGCATCGACACCTTCACCGCGTTCGCGTTCGCCGCCGCCATGCGCACCTCGTGGCGCGTCAAAAGTGTGCCGTTCGAGAGCAGCAGACTTTTGCACTCCGTGTGCCGGCGGATCCACGCGAGCACCTCGCCGAAACCCGGATGCAACGTCGGCTCGCCCGAACCGCCCAGCGCGATCCAGTCCACCGCGTAATGATGGTTGTGCAGCCAGGCGCGCAGCTCGCCCGTGATCACGCGCACGGAGACCGCCTCCACCGGTTCCACCGTCGTGTGTTCCGTCGCGCCCAGCTGGCAGAACACGCAGTCCAGCGAACACGTCTTCGCCGGCACAAGATCAACGCCCAGCGAGCGTCCGTAGCGCCGCGACTTCACCGGCCCGAAAAGATATTTGTAACGTGGCATGGCGGATACTGTACACGCTTCCCGTGGAAAGTCCAAACACTTTTTGCGCGGCGAACGCCTTGGCGCGCCGCGCAAAATGAACCGGCAAACGTTGCATTACCGCAACATGAAAATGGTCTGAGGCAAGACGTAACGCAAACTGATGGAGGTCGGCGTTTTGATCAGCCGCCATCTTAGAGGATCAGCGTTGGGGTCAAGCGCGAGTCCGTTGTCCGTGATCAGCGGCGCGGTGAAGATGACGCCGCCGATTCCAGACCTTGCGTTAACGCCGGCTATTTCGGGATACACAAAGGTTCCCGCCGCGAATGTGGCGCTTTGTGTGGCTTCAACCGGAACAGTCGCTCCTTCGCCCAATACGGCGCCGATGCCATTGCCCGCGGCGACTGTAATGGTCTTGGCGGTGATCCTGCCGCCAGCGGTGATGATGCGGTTGCCGTGTGAAGTCGCGCTGCCGACAAGAATGGAGTTGCATGAAAACACACCGTCCGAAGCCGCATGGAGGCTGTTGCTGGATGACACGGTGGTTGTCCCTGCCGTGCGGCCGACATACGCATTGTTGATGCCGGACACGGCGCCATGATCCTTCACGCTGACGCGATTAAGTCCGCCTGTGGCCGCGCTTTCCTGCATGTATCCGATGTTGAAATTTTTGTTGCCGCAGAAAAGCGAGGAGCCTCGACCGGTGACGAGCAGCGTGTTGTTGGTGGTCAGAACTGATTTCGCTCCGGTCACGCCCACTCCGCCGCCATCGGAGAGTTCTTGGTTAAGGGTGGAATAAACCCGCGCGCCGCCAGAGATGGTCAGGCGGTTGTTTTCACCGCCGCCGACGTCGTACCCGTGACGGCCGGCCACGAAGAGGCAGCAGTTGGTAACGACCGCACCGTTTGCAATTTCCGCGAAGTTGCCGTCGCTCCGCCTTCCGATGCAGAATGTTCCGTTTGCATTCCAGAGTGTGTCTGTACCGGAAACCAGCAGCTCCGAATTGCGTCCGGCGAGTAGCAGAGGTGATTTTTCCATCCTTGCACCGTCCAGAACCGAGATGCTGTTGGTCGAGCCGTCGAGGAGGAAAAGGCCGTTGTTGAGGTTCCATTGCGTGCCGCTTCCCGTCAAGACGACGCGGTTGGTGGAACCGTTCCAGATCGGGCCGGCTGCGTTTGACGTGTTGATCAAACGGGCGCCATGTGTCAGTGTGAGCAAGCAGCCTGTATCCGATGGGCCCGTCCATCCGGCCCGATTACTCGTGCTGATGTTGGTTGTTTCCCCGCCGTCGAAAATCAGGGTTGCGCCATTCCGAAGGGCGGCGCCGTAATCACTCCAGTTGCCGTAAAACGAAACAGTGTTGGTTCCTTTCAACGTGACGGTGCCGCGCGTGCCGTCCACACTCAAGTAACTGGTCGGCGTTTGCGCGTTGAACATGGAGTCAATCATGACATTGCCAACCGGATTGAGAACCACCCTTGCATTAGTCTGCTGAATGAACTTTCCAGTACCTGAAATTCCGCCGCAGATTGTCAGCGGCCAGCCTTCGGTGCTTGAGATGAGTAGGTCGGTATTGCACACCAAATTGGGGTAAAGAAAATATGGCGCCGATCCACCGGCCGCCGTGTTGATGAAGGGAGTGTGCGCCGGATTATCGAAGACGATTTGCGCGCCGGCGACGGAGTTGGTGATAATTACCGATCCCGATGCGTACGGGCCGCTTAGCGTCAGGCCGCCGATAACAACCGAAGGCTCGTCCAGTTGGATGGTGCGTATGACATCCACTGTCACAAGATCGCCGGCGGCACCAGGCGCTCGCTGTCCTTGCGACCAGTTGGCCGCCTCGCTCCAATTACCGGTGGTCGTTTTGACCCATTTGAATCGCTCGCCATCGGTGACAAACGAAAGCGGCCCTTGAATCTCGTTTGAACCCGCCACATTTTCAACGAAAATCGTATAGTAATACGTACTCAAGAGGGAGAGTCCGGAAAGCTGGAGTCCAAATTCACCGTTGAAAACCCTGCCGAGCGCGTTGGTGGTGGAGAGGTGTTCCGGGTTGTCCCCCCAGGCGATGAACGCATCGGCGGAACCACCCGCATCCAAATGTCCCCTGATTTTGACAACTCCAGTGGAGACCTGCTCCACCGGCAACGCGCTGACTTGCGGTTCGGAGACATAGTCGGCCCAGCCGTAGAATTCGAGCTCCAAAACGCCGACATTGTCTGTGGCGCCATTGTTGGCGGAGATGTTGAAACGGTAATACTCAAAACTTTCCATCGGGTCTACGGCATAGACACTCGCCTGGGCGCTCGTCCATCCGGAGTGTCCGGTTTGTGAGTCGATCACGACCCATTCTTCGCCATCATGTGACGCTGAAAACGTCCAATCACGCGGGTTGCGCTTTTGATAGTCTTGCCCGATCAAGCCGACAACTTTATAGGCGCGCAGGAGTTGCGGGCCCTCCGTAAAATGATACTGAACAAATACATTGGGCAGGTTGGCGATCGAGGCAATCCACCGGGAGGCATCGGTGAGCCCGTTGTCAAACGCGTTTTTCGGCTCATATGCGGCAAGGCTGGGGCATCCCGTGATCGCGCCATTGGGTTGCGTCAGATCCGATCCGGTGAGCGTCGTGAACTGATTCGTCACCGACCAGGTCGCATCAGCACTGTTGGCTGCGTGCACCGCCCAGTAGTAACGACGGTAAATGTCCAAGCCGTCGATCTCCAGCGAGTACTCGCCGACATCGACGTTTCCGACAACTTGCGAGTTGCTCCAATTGGCCGGATCGAGTCCCCAGTAAACCGTGATATCGGCACATTTTCCTACCGTAAGGGCGTAAACCAGCGTCGCCTTGTCCGGTTGGGTTTGGGAGACGCTTTTGAGCGTGATCGCCGGCTTGCTTTCAAAATCCTCCCTGCCGTAATACTCCAGCTCGAGGCATCCCGTGTAATCCGTGGCGCCATTGTTTTCCGTGATCGTCAGCTTGTAATGTGTGAAGGTTGCTGTGTTTGCGAACGAAAACGTGCGGACTTGAAGTGCCGTCCAGCCGATTTGATTCACCTGCGTGTCGAGCAATGTCCACGTGGAGCCGTCATTGGATCCCTCATATTTCCAAGCCTTGGGATCGCGCAAAAGTCCGCTGTTGTTGCTAGCAAATCCTTGTATGGAATAACCTGTGATGCAAGTCGGTCCGGCAAATTTGTAAATCAAAAATGCGTTGGGTAGAGTGGCTTTTTTGACGAGCCAGCGCGACGTGTCGCCCGTGCCTCCGTTGTCAAACGCCTTTTCGCCCAGATATGGAGATAAGCTCTCCGCATACGATGCGGTGGTGATCTCGCCGCCACCCGGGGTGGTGAGATCTGTTTGAGCCATGAGCGTGAATGCTGAAGCCGCCAGCAAAATGACAAGGCACTTTAGTTGCATAATAAACCCCGTACTTTGATTTCTAAAAATCTGGTTGCGAACGTCCAGAGAAAAGATAAAATTATCACACCTTCATGCATGCATGTCAACCCGTACGCGCGCATAAAATGAGAATGCTTTTTCGAGGGATAACATGTAAACTTGATCCCCAAAATCGCTTTGCGTGGCAGGTGTATTGTCTTGCCACAAACCCTTTTCAGACGAAGGCTTGATATGACTCCAATTCTTGGCATTGTCGGCGCGGGATACATCTCGCGGTTTCATTTTTCGGCGTTCAAAAAGTTGAACGCGGATTTGCGCATTGTTGCGGATGTGAACGCCGACGCGGCGAAGGACGCGGCGAAGCCGTTTAACGCGGCGGTCACGTCGCGCTGGCAGGAGGTGGCGGAGCATCCGGAGGTGAACACGGTCGCGATCTTCACGCCCACGCCGTTTCACGCGGAGGTCGCGCGCGCGGCGCTGATGGCGGGGAAGCATGTGATTTGCGAAAAGACGCTGTCGCTGAATGCCGGCGATTCGTTCGATCTCGCGCAACTCGCGGAACAGAAGAATCGTTTGCTCTTTACGAGTTACATGAAGCGGTTCTTCCCGGCGGTGCAAAAGGCGAAGCAACTCATGCCGTCGCTCGGACACATCATGAGCGTGTATTGCCGCACGTACCAGGGCGTCGCGCCGCACAATTTTCACACCGGCGACCTCCCGGCCACGTGGCAGGGCTCGACCTCTGCCACGTCGCCAATTAAACGCGCGACCGGTGGCGGCATTTTGGTCTGCGGCGGGAGTCATGTGTTTGACTTGTTGCTGCATTTGGTTGGAAAGCCGCGGCAGGTTTTTGCGCAACAATTCCGCCGGCCGGATTCGGATGTTGATTTGATGACGCACGCGTTGTTCGAATTTGGGAATGGCGTCGGCGCGCATTTTGAGGGCAACTGGCATCCGCTGGCAGCGATTGGGTTTCAACAAAGCGGCTGGGACGAGGGTTTTGAAATTAACGGCGTGAACGGCAGTTTGATTCTTGAAACGCCTGTCTGGAACGAGCCGCTTCGCAACGCGCCGCGGTTGCGCCATTACGACAACGCGGCGCAAACGTGGACGGAATACGCGACGCCGGTGGCGTGTCCGTTTGAGCGCGCGGAGGCGTTTTTCCTTGCGCAGATTGCGGCCAATTCGCAGGGCGATTGCGACCGTTATGTCGGTTACCGCGTGGATTATCTGCTGGATCAGACGCAGAAGTCGGCGACGTTGCGGCAACCGGTCGCGCTGGACTGGAAGGCGTAAACGGTTTGTAAAAAATGTAGGACAGACGACGCGAAGCACACCGAAGGTTTTCTTGTCTGTCGCTGGTGCAACCCAAGGGGTACCATGCGCGCATCGCCAATTCGTGTTTATTCGTGGTTCAAAATCGCTCTCATGACGCCTGCATGACGCAACCTCCCGTCCTTACAGGACGGATAATCTTTTATGATGCGTTTTCTACCAACATTCCGTCCCTAACGGGACGGCAAGCATGGCGCTGCATCACACGCACCCGTCCCGTTAGGGACGAAATGTTGGTAGAAATTGGATTGCAAAATCATATCCGTCCTGTAGGGACGGGATGTTGCGCACGGAAACATCGAATCATTCATTTGTCGTGTTGCATGTCATTAGGAGAGCTTCCCACCAATGTTGTATGCCAATACTGTGTGACACCTCCATGACAGACAAGAAGACCTTCGGTGTGCTTCGCGTCGTCTGTCTTACCGTGTTCTCTGCCATTATACTGGTCTACGAAAGTAGCGCGAAGTGGAAGGCGAGAGTTTGCGCGGGAAGGATTTTTTCCGGTGTGAAGAGGATGCGGCGGAGGAGTTGGCCGGTGCGCGATTCTTTGCTCTCCTCGCGGAGTTCCTCGACGGAAAAGGCGCCGGGAGTGAGTGCGCGGAAAAGGGCGCGGTGGCCGTTGGGATGCAGTAAGAGGACTTCGCTGGCAGTGCGTTGTTCGACGGGCAGGGCGGTGAGAAAGGCGTCTCGCACAGGGAGTCCGGATCCGTCGAAAGTGAAGTGATCGCGGAGCGTGAATTCGGGTGCGACGGTGGAAAGCGTGAGCTCGCGGGTAAGGGTGGTGAGTTCGGGAACCGCGTAGGCGGCGGGGAAATTGACAACGGCGTGCTTGGCGTCGGGCGTGGCAGGGGTGGTGAGCGTGCCACGGAAGTTGTCGCCGGGGGATTGGTAAAGGCCGTTGATGACAGGGACGCAGTGGCCGCGCGATGAAGTGAAGAGGCTTTCGTAGCGGTGTTGGTTGAAGGTTCGGGCGGAGTAAACCGGCGCGCCGGGATCCGCGAACCATTGCGCGCCATCGTGGAAAAGGAGGAAGGCGCCGACGTCGTTGTGGTTGTGGTGCTCGGCGTTGTGGCCGGCCTTGACGCCGAGGACGAGGCCGGAGTGGCCGTGAAGTTTGGCGATGGCGAGATCGGGGAGAAGCGCATCCGACCGGAAGGGCGCGGGATTGAAGGCGGGAATTGTTTCCGGCAGCGTGAGAAGATCGAGCAGCGTGCGGGCAACGGGTTTGCCGTCGCGCTGTTCGCAGAGCGCGAAGAGGTCGGTGACGCCGGTGAGAGTGTGGAGCATGGAGGCGGTGGAGAGGGCGAACGGAGCGTGGGCGTCGGTGGTGTCGGAGAAGGTGAGGTCGCGTCCCGGCGCGGTGGTGACGGCGACGGGATAGCTGGCGACGTGCGTCCATTTGGGATCGCTGGCGAGGTTGATTTCGCCGCGGGTGAAGTGGTGGAGCGCAAAGGCGAGCGTGGCGAAGTGGTACATGCCGTAACGCCAGTAACCGGGGCCTTCGGAGCAACCGCCGTCATCCGTGAAGCCGTCGCGGAAATGGGGAAGGCCGTGGAGGATTTTGTCGAAGATGGCGTCGAGGCGGACGGGGTCTTTTTCAAAGGCAAGCGCGCCGACGCCGACGCCGGCGTGGCAAACGGCGTTCCAGTTGGACTCGGTGTCGGACCAAAAAAAGTTTTGCTCGAGGTAAGGCGTGAGGACGCGGGTTTGGACTTCGCGGGTCATGCGATTGCGAACCTCGGGATCGAGGCGGGAGCCGAACGCGGCGTCGAGGAGACCGAAGACTTCGGCGGTCATGGCGACGCAGAGGTCGATGGGCGCGACGAAGACATGGGCGGAGAGCCACCATTGGGTTTGCTCGCAAATGGCCCAGATGAGATCATGGAGGTTGTCGAGCTGCGAGTCGTCGCCGAGGAGAAGCGCACTGGCGGTGTGATCGAGGCGCCGGTAACGTTCCTGGAATGGCGTGTCGTACTGGCGGCTGCCGGAACGCTCAAAGGCTTTGAAGTCGCTCCAGCGCAAAATGGAAATTGGACCCGTGGCAGGGGGTGGGCTCTGCCACGCGGCGCTGTGGAGGTTAAGCGGGGGAAGTATGGCGTTGCCGAGGTAGGATGAGATCATGGTTTAGGCGTGTGCAAGCGGCGCGTTTTGCGCGAAGGCGATGGCGTCGTTAATGAGGCGGGATTCTTCGTCGTGAAGGATGTCGAGCGCGGCCTGCGGAATGTGCTGGCCGAGGAGTTGCGCGGCGAAACGGGGGAGGGGATCGTTTTGGCGCGCGAGGGCTTCTTCGTCGCGCGTGCGGTATTCGCGGGGATCGCCGCGGGAGTGACCGGAGAGGCGATAGGTGAGCAGTTCGACGAGCGCGGGGCCGCGGCCGTTGCGGGCGTTGAGGACATGCCCGGCAAGCGCGTCGCGGACGAGCAGCGGATCGTTGCCGTCGACGCGAACGCCAGGCACGGCGTAACCCGCGGCGCGGTCGGCGAGGGAGGGATTGGCGAGACCCTGCGCGACCGGTGTGGACATGGCGTATTGGTTGTTTTCGCAGACAAAAAGGATCGGCAATTTCCAGAGCGCGGCGAGGTTGAGGGTTTCGTGGAAGAGGCCCTGGTTGGAAGCGCCGTCGCCAAAGATGGCGACCGTGACGCGGTCGGTGCCGTGACGTTGCGCGGCGAGGGCGAGTCCGGCGGCAAAGGGCAGGGAGGCGGCGGTGATGCCGTTGGCACCGTAAAAACCGATGTCGGGATGCATCATCATTTGGCTGCCGCCCCAGCCGCGGGAGTAGCCAGGGCTGCGGCCGAACATCTCGGCCATCATGAGGCGCGGTTCGCCGCCGAGCGCGAGAAGGTGTCCGTGACCGCGGTGTGAGGAGGTGACGCTGTCGCCGGGTTGGAGGCTCGCGGCGATGCCGGCGGCGCAGGCTTCCTGGCCGATGCAGGTGTGGGCGGTGCCCATGATGAGGCCTTCGCGGAAGAGGCGTTCAACAGCCTCCTCGAAGAGGCGGATGCGAACCATGAGACGGTAAATATGCAGGGGTTCCATGAGGCATCACTGTACACGGGATGATGCGGGGAAGCAAATGGAAAAGATGCAACATCATGAAACTTGTGCTTGCAGAGTAAACGGAAATTCATTACGCTGGAGCCATGAAAAAATGTGCATGGATTGTGATCATTGTTTGGTGTGGCAATGCGCAGGCTCTGCCACGGGTGGGGGTGTGGCAGTATGAGGGTGGCGGGATGGTGTCGAATGCGTGGCGGGCGGCGGGGGAGGGGGAAAGTTTGGTGGCGTTGCATGGGGCCAGCAATGGATGGGATTTTGCGGAGGTGCGGCAGGTTGGGAAGCAGCGGGTGATGAGGTTTGGCGCGGGGGCGTCGGCGTTTGGGTTTTCGGCGGATGCGACGAATCGCGTGGCAGTGGTCATGCTCTGCCACGACAGACTCTTAACGTTCCTCAGTTGATGGCGAGGAGGGTGAGGGCGGTGGTGTAGAGGTCGCCGCCGACCGCGCCCCAGCGGTCTTGAAGGCCGGGGTAGAGATGGGAGGACATGCGGGCGGTGACGGCTTCGGCGCGTTTGGTATCGCCGGACTGGGTGTAGGCACGAGCCATAAAGTAGTCGCGATAGTAGTCGATCTGGCGTTGGGAGGCGGAGGCGAGATGCTCCAGAGATTGATGGGCGACGGAGACGAGTTCGGGGTGGGCTTTGCCGGCGGAGAAGAGGGTGGCCACGGCGATGGCGTCGATCGTGGCGGTGGTGGCGGCGGGATGAACGGTGGTCTCTTGATAGGCGAAATGGCCGGAGGGTGTGGCGCGGGCGCGGAGCCAGCGGAGGCCGCGGTTCAACGGCGCCTGGGCTTCGTTCCAGCCGAGGGCGGCGGCGCGGGAGAGGGCTTCGAGCTGCCAGGCGGTGACGGCGGTGTTGGGGGTGTCGGAGGGGGAGTAGCCCCAGCCGCCGGAGGGTTGCTGGGAGGTGATGATGAAGCTGATGGCGTGGCGGAGCTGGGTGTCGTGGACAGGATCGGCGCGCATGGCGAGGAGGGCGGTGGTGACGATGCCGTGGTTGTAGGCGCGGGTGGTGGAGGTGTCGAAGGCGCCGCTGGGTTGCTGGAGGTTGAAGAGCGCGGTTTGGGCGCGTGCGATGCCGAGTTCGTAATGGGGCTGGGCGTGGCGGAAGAGGGCGAGGGTGGTGAGGGCGGAGATGGCGGGCCGGTAGGTGGGGCTTCCGCCGCTGGATTGGGGACGCCAAAGGCCGTCGGATTCCTGCTGGTCAAGGAGCCAGGCGCATTGTGAAAGGGTGGGGTTGACGGCTGGCGATTCGGGTTGGAGATGGCGGAGAGCGTGCCACGTGATGAGGCCCGCGCACATGACCAGTGGAATGGCGGCGGCAAGGGAAAGGCGGAGATATTTGAAGCCGGCGGGGCGAGGTTTGGCGGCTTCCGGCGGAAGGGCGGCGAGGATGCGCTGGGTGAGGGAGGAGGAGGGGAGCGATTCGGGGGTTTGCTGCCTGAGGCGGGCGGCGAGGGCCTGCGTGGCGGCAAATTCGGTCTGGCAGGCGGGGCAGATGTGGAAGTGCTCGCGGAGTTTGGGGGCCATGGCGTTGAGGCCGTCGGGGTGGAGGGCGACGGCAACGGTGTCTTTGAGATGGGGGCAATCGTGTTTCATAAGGTGTCTCCGTCAGGTGAGTCCGAGTTTTTTGCGGAGTGTGCGAATGGCGTGGAACATGCGGGTTTTGACGGTGCCGCAGGGGATGCGGAGGATGTCGGCGATGTCGGCGTAGGGGAGGCCCTGGAAGATGGCGAGCTCGATGACGGCGCGGTGGTGTTCGGGCAAGGCGCGGAGGGCGGCGGTGACGTCGATGTTGTCGGCGTGGTGTTCGTCCTGGGTGTAGAGGCCGTCGTTTTCGATGGAGGGAAATTGTGTCATTTCTTGCTCGAGGCGTTCGCGGCGTTTGCGGCGGCGGAGTTCGTCGATCCACGTCTGCCGCGCGATGAGAAAGAGGAAGGTGGTGAATTTGGCGGTGGGCTTGTAGCGTTGGCGATAGGCGTGGAGCTTGATGAAGGTCTGCTGTACAAGATCCTCCGCATCATATTGAACGCCTAAACGAAGGAAGTAGTTCAGAAGTTTTTTGGTGTGCCGGCCGACGAGCGTGGCAAAGGCGTTGCGGTCGTCGTCGCGCACGCGCAACATGAGCTCGATGTCGTCGTCCGGTTCGCTGGTGAGGAGGTCTGACATGGGTTAAGTGATTAAACGCCGGATTCGGGCGGGCGGTTCAATGCGCCGGTGGGAAAATGTGTTGTGGCGTGGCAGAGGTTCTGCCACGCCACGCGTTTTTTGTTTTATCCCGCGTCGGCGGGCTGGTCGGTGCCGGCGGGTGGCGCATCGTTGTCGACGTGACGGTTGCGTCCGAAGCGTCGTTTGCGGGTGCGGGATTTTTTGTATTCGAAGTCGGGCTGCGCGGCGGTTTCGGCGGTGGTGGTTTCCCACGCGGAAAGCTGTGGATCCTGGCGGTTTTCAGCGGCAAGGAGGATGCGGTGCAATGCGAGGGCCTGCGGGAAGAGGGGATGCGCGATGAAGCGGCGGCCGCGCGGGGAGTCGGGCGTGTTTTGCGCGAAGCGCGCCTGAGCCTCGATGAGCGCGACGGTGGTGAAGCGCGTCATCTTCGGGATTTTGTAATGCGTGGAAAAGCGTTCGAGAAGCTGGCGGGTCTGCGCGACGCGGTTGACGCGGCCGTTTTTCGCGTCCTTGTCGAACGCCTCTTTGAAGAGCGGATAGAAGAGCACGGCGATGCGCAGGCTGTTTGAGGCGTCGGTCGAGAGGGGGTCGTTGTCGAGCGCGCGCAGGTAATCCCACTCCGGTGCTTTGGCCTTGCCGCTGGCCATGATGTGCGCGTGGAGCTCCGGGACGAGGTATTGCAAAAGGTCGTATTCCCAGAGGTAGCGAAAGGCCTGTTCCGAGGAGCGGTAGGTGAAGAGGCGCATGATCTCCTCCTGCACGCGCGGCACGGAGGCGTTGTGGATTTCCGCGGCGTGGCGGCGCATGGCGCGGCGGCTCGACCAGTCGATGCGAAACTCCAGACGCGCCGCCAGACGCGCCGCGCGCATCATGCGCACCGGGTCTTCGCGGAAACGGACGTTCGGGTCGCCGATGGTTCGCAACGTCTTGCTCTCCAGATCCTTCAAGCCGCCGACGTAGTCGATCACGGAAAAGGTTTTGATGTCGTAAAAAAGCGCGTTGACTGTGAAGTCGCGGCGTTTCGCGTCCTCTTCGGGCGTGCCGAAGGTGTTGTCCTCGTGCTGGTAAACTGAACCGTTTTCCTGCTCTTGCGTGGCGTCCGGCTGGCGGCGGAAGGTCGAGGTTTCGATCACCTTTTTTCCGAAAATGATGTGCGCGAGACGGAAGCGGCGACCAATTAAAAAACAGTTTCGGAAAAGGCGTTTCAGCGTGTTGGGGTGCGCGTCCGTGCTGATGTCAAAGTCTTTTGGCGTGCGTCCCAGGAGCAGGTCGCGCACGCCGCCGCCGACGAGGTACGCAATATATCCGGCCGACGACAGGCGTTGCAGGATGCGCAACGCGTCGGGGTCAATGTTTTGGCGCGAAATGCAATGCTCACTTCGCGGACGGACGACCTTTTTCGGACGAAAAAACATGGACATATAGTTTGCCACAGCTTGGGGTTTGCCGCAAGGGAAAACTGGAAAATGGTGGCGTGGCGAGGGGGGGCGGCTACGACGAAGACGATGGTGAGGATAATGTGATTTCGGTCTCTTCGCGGGTGGCGAGATTTTTGGAGCGGACGGCGCCGCGCGCGAGGTCGTCGGGGCCGATGAAGACGGCGTGCTGGGCGATGGCGGCGGCGCGGGAAAAGAAGGCTTTGGGTTTTTGGGGCGACAGGGCGAGGTCGACGGAAAGGCCCTGGCTGCGCAGGCGGACGGCGAGACGGAGGGCGGCTTCGCGCTGGTCGGCGGTCATGCAGGCGATGGCGGTGTGGACGCAAGGCTCCGGATTGCCGGAAGGCGGAAAGAGGTCGTTGAGAAGCTCCTGGATGACGACGTCGCCGAAGCCGAGGCCGACCGCGGGGGTGCGTTCGCCGCCGAGATGCGAGAGGAGCGAATCGTAACGGCCGCCGCCAAAGATGGCGCGGAACTTGCCGGCGGTGTCGAAGGCTTCAAAGACGGTGCCGGTGTAATAGGAGAGGCCGCGGATGGTGGCGAGGTCGAAGCGAAGACGGTCGGCAAAGCCGTAAATTTCAGCGGCGTCGAAGAGCGCGCGCAGGCTGGCCATCGCAGGGGAATCCTTGGCGACGAGGTCGGCGGCGTGGTCGAGGGTTTGGATGTCGAGCAGTGCGAGGGCTTTTTGCGCGGTGTCGGCGGAAACGCCTTCGGCGTGGAGGAGCGCGAGGATTTCGTCCTGGGAAATTTTGGCCTTTTTGTCGAGAACGAGGAAGATGGCGGCGTGATGATCCGCGGGGATGCTGAGGGAGTCGAGGAGCTCAGAAAGCAGGAGGCGGTTGTTGACGTGGACGGCGTAGGCGGCGTCCGGCACGCCAAGGTCGCGCATGGCGCGGGTGGCGGCGGAGAGAATTTCGAGTTCGGCGGCGATGGTGGGTTCGCCGATGATGTCGAGGTTCCACTGGTAGTGCTCGCGCTTGCGTCCGCGGGTCATGCGCTCGTAGCGGAAGCATTGTGCGATGGTGGTCCACTTGATGGGAAACTGGAGCTGGCCCTGGCGCGCGGCGACCATGCGCGCGAGCGTGGGCGTCATTTCGGGGCGAAGGGCGAGGTTGCGGCCGCTCTTGTCCTGGAAGGTGTAGATTTGCTCGGAAACTTCCTCGCCGGCCTTGCGCTGGAGGATCTCGAGGGATTCGACCACGCACGCATCGTAAGGCTGGAAGCCGTGGCAGGTGGCGGCGTTACGCCACGTGTCGAAGAGACGGTTTCGGCTGGCCATGTCCTCTGGGTAAAAGTCGCGCATGCCGCGCGGCGGGGCGTAGGAAATGTCGCTCATGGAAAGGGGAAAAGGTGTTGTGGCGTGGCAGGGGTCGTGCCACGCCACGGGGAGGTTATGAGTGTGCCGCGGGGGCGGCGGCGTTGAGTGCGTCCTTGAGTCTGCGGCTCAGCTTGAAGCGGACGGAGGTGCGCTTTGGGATGATGACGGACTGCTCGGGCTTTCGCGGGTTTCGGCCGGGGCGCGGCTTGCGGGTGACGACTTGGAGGACGCCGAAGTCGCGAAACTCGATGTTCTGTCCGCTGAGCAGCGTTTGTGACATCAGCTCGATGGTGGTTTGGACGATACCGTACGCCTGCGTCTGGCTGAGGTAGTTGTGTTCTTTCGCTAGTTCGACGGCGAGAAATTGACGGGTCAAAGTACCGTCCAGCCCGGCCTCAGGAGCCGGGGCTGCTTTTCTTCGAGGAGCCATTTTTGTGCCTTTAGTTTAGTTTTTGTGTCGGGAAAGTTTTTCACGGATCTGTTCTGCGGCCATGTCAACGGGCGCAAGCGTAAAGGTTTTTTCAGAGCGAAGTTTGAGCTCGATGCCACCCTGGGCGAGGGACTTGGCACCGACAACGGCGCGGAGGGGGAACCCGACAAGGTCGGCGTCCTTGAACTTGATGCCGGGGCGTTCCTCGCGGTCATCGATCAGGTTGTCGATGCCGAGCGCGGTGAGTTTATCGGAAAGTTTTTGGGCGTGCGCGGCGACGGTTTCGTCTTTGGGGTCGAGGAGGAGAATGCCGACTTGATAGGGCGCGATGGCGGCGGGCCAGATGATGCCGTCGGCGTCGTTGTGCTGCTCGACGACGGCCTGCAAGGTGCGCGTGACGCCGATGCCGTAGCAACCCATGATCATGGTTAGCGGCTCGCCTTTTTCGTTGAGAAATTTGGCGTTGAAGGCGTCGGTGTATTGGGTGCCGAGCTTGAAAACGTGGCCGACCTCGATGCCGCGCTTGGTGTTGAGGGTCTGCTGGCAGCGCGGACAAAGGTCGCCGGTGACGACGGCGACGAGGTCGGTGAAATCCGTGACCTTGGCGTCGCGTTCGAGGGAAAGGTGGATGACGTGCGTGTCGGCCTTGTTCGCGCCCGCGACGCGGTCGGTCGCGCCGCGCAGCGAGGCATCGGCGTAAATTGGAATTGCGAGTCCGGCGGGACCGGCGAAACCAACCGGCGCGCCGGTGGCCTTGAGGATCGTGTCGTCATCCGCTAGGGCGAGTGATTTGCAACCGATAAAGCGCTTGAGCTTTTGCTCGTTCACGTCGCGGTCGCCGGGAACGAGCACGGCCACGGGTTTGGTGTCAGCCACATAAATCAACGTTTTGATGAAGTCCGCGGCGGGGCGTTTGAGGAAGGCGGAAACCTCTTGAATCGTGCGCGCGTCCGGCGTCGCGACGTCGGTCATTGGGGGCGTGTCCGCGGCTGGCGCGCAGGTGCAGACATGGCGCTCGGCGCGTTCCTGGTTCGCGGCGTAACCGCAGGCCGCGCATTCGAGGATGGCGTCTTCGCCCGCGTCGGCCACGACCATAAATTCGTGCGACCATTTGCCGCCAATGTCGCCGGTGTCGGCCTCGACAGGATGTGCGGTCAGACCGCAACGCTTGAAGATGCGCGTGTACGCGTCGTACATCGCCTGGTAAGAGGCGTCCGCGGCCTCGAGCGACACGTCGAAGCTGTACGCGTCCTTCATGATAAATTCCTTCGCGCGCATCAGGCCGAAGCGCGGGCGGATTTCGTCGCGAAATTTTGTTTGGATCTGGTACACCGTGCAGGGCAGCTGGCGATAGGACGAGACTTCACGCGCGAGCAAATCAGTGACCACCTCCTCATGCGTCGGGCCGAGTGTCATGAGGCGCTCCTGGCGATCCTTTAGTTTGAACATGCCGGGGCCCATTGTTTCGAGGCGGCCGGATTGCTGCCAAAGTTCCGCGGGCTGGAGCGCGGGCATGAGGATCTCCAGCGCGCCGGCGCGATCCATCTCCTCGCGCACGATCTGCTCCACCTTGTGGAGTGCGCGCAGGCCGAGCGGCATAAAGGTATACAGTCCGCCGCCCAGCTTGCGGAGCAGGCCGGCGCGGATCATGAGTTTATGGCTGGTAATTTCGGCGTCCTGCGGCGCATCGCGCAGCGTGCTGATCAGCGTCTGTGTCCATCGCATGATTTCGTCCTTCGTCAAAGTCGAAAAGGTAGTTATTTGAACAAAGTACGCGGGCGAATGCAAGAGTAAAAAAGCAAGACTTGCGGATGCCCCGCATGACGTGCGATAATGCGCGTTTTCAAAAAGGACACCCCATGACCACCAGCGACGAATTGAATCCCCGACTTGACGCACTCCGCAACGGCCTCATTGAGATGCGGGGGTATCTTTGACATCGATAAACGCCGCGGCATTCTTGCCGAATTAGAAAAAAAGGCCGAGGCGCCGGATTTTTGGGACTCCCCCAACGCCGCACGCGACACCATCGGCCAGACCAACCAGCAACGCGCATTCATCCGTCCCTTCGACGAGTTTGCACGTGCGCTCGACGACGCCGCCACACTCCTCGAACTCGCCGAACTTGAGAAAGGTCCGGAAAAGGAAAACGCCTGGAAGGAGACCGACAAGATCCTCCATGCCGCTGACGCGATCTACCAAAAGATGCGCCTGCAATCCCTCCTCGGCGGCCAGCTCGACATGTGCAACGCCTACGTCACCATCCACTCCGGCGCCGGCGGCACGGAGTCCTGCGACTGGGCGGACATCCTCTTCCGCATGTACCGCATGTACTGCGAGGACGCCGGATTCGGGGTCGAGATCATGGACTCGCAGGCCGGCGACGAGGCGGGCCTCAAGGCGGTCACGTTTCACATCAGCGGCGACTATGCGTATGGCTTTCTCAAGGCCGAACGCGGCGTCCACCGCCTTGTGCGCATCAGCCCCTTCGACTCTGCCAAACGGCGCCACACCTCCTTTTGCTCGCTCGATGTCGTAGCCGAACTCGACGACGACATTGACGTGGAGATCAACGAGGCTGACTTGCGCATCGACACCTACCGTTCCGGCGGCGCCGGCGGGCAGCACGTCAACAAGACCGACTCCGCCATCCGCATCACACACATGCCGAGCGGCATTGTCGTGGCGTGTCAATCCGAACGCTCGCAACATAAGAATCGATCCAAGGCGTTCAGCATCTTGAAGGCGAAGTTGTACGAGTTGCAAATGGACAAGCAACGCAAAGAAATGGAGCGTTTTTACGGCGAAAAAGGCGAAATCGCCTGGGGCAGCCAGATCCGCTCCTACGTGCTCCAGCCGTACACCATGGTCAAGGATCACCGCACCGAACACCAGACCGGCAACGTCCAGGCCGTGCTCGACGGCGCGTTGCAACCCTTCATCGAAGCCTGGTTGCGCATGAAGGCCGGAGAGGTTTCCAGCAGCCAAACCAGCGGCGCAACTTAAGAAAAGACAATTCCGTGGGGGGGCAGAGGTCCGGCCCCCCCCCCCGATATTTTGTCCTGGCCCAATAACC
>JAVBOU010000111.1:0-6196 GCA_031550185.1 Kiritimatiellia bacterium
AGCCGCAACAGGATGGTTTCGGCAAAAAACAAACGACCATCCGAAAAATCAACCGGGCCGCTTCGTGCGGCTCGCGAGGACGCTCGCCCTCCATGCACACGATGCTGACAGCAAGTTGTAGCGACGCTGCTGTGCTACGCCTCTCCCGTCATCAGCCAATTTCCTCAATCACGGAAGCGGCGCAGCACAGCAGCGCCGCTACAACAACGGGGCAGATCAATTTCAACGGCTCAACATACGATTTTTCACTTTTCACTTCCCCACCCGCTGGGCTATACTCTTCCGTTCATCCATTTCATCACCCAAAGGAACTCCAAATGGCCACCATTTTCAAGGCATACGACATCCGCGGCATTTATGGCAAGGACCTGACCGACGATCTCGCCTATTCCATCGGACGCGCCTTTGCCACCTTCCTCGGCGGCACCGGCAAGACCATTGTCATTGGCCGCGACATCCGCCCGCATTCCGAGCCGCTTTTTACGAATCTCGCCAACGGCCTCATGGACCAGGGATTCAACGTCATCGACATCGGCCACGTGTCAACGCCCATGTCCTACCACGCGAACGGCAAGAAGCACGCCGACGGATCCATCATGATCACCGCGTCCCACAATCCCGCGGAGTGGAACGGCTTCAAGCTTTGCCGCGAGCAGGCCATTCCCATCAGCGGCGCAACGGGCATTGTCGACATCGAAAAAATCGTCCTCGACAAATCCTTCGCGCCCAAGGCCAACACGCGCGGCACGCTCTCGCACTACGACGTCGTCCCCGAATACGTCGCATTTGTCCGCACTTTTTCGCATCTCACCAAAAAGCTCCCCGTCGCCATTGACTACGCCAACGGCATGGGCATTTGGGAAGGCAAGGCGCTCGACGACCTGCTCGACATCGCGCCGCTTTTCAACACGCCCGACGGCACCTTTCCCAATCACGAGGCCAACCCGCTGCTCCACGAAACGCTTCACGATCTCCAGCAGAAAATGAAGTCCGGCCAATACGCCTTTGGCGCCGCTTTTGATGGCGACGCCGACCGCGCGGGATTCCTCGATGAAACGGGCGAGATCATCCCGATGGACCTCATCACCGCGCTCATCGCGCAGGACGTCCTCTCCACGCAAAAGGGCGTCATCTTCTACGACCTCCGCTCCTCCTGGATCACCAAGGAGACCATTGCCGCGAACGGCGGCACGCCCATGATGAGCCGCGTTGGTCACGCCTTCATCAAGCAGCAGATGCGCGAAAACGACGCGCTCTTTGCCGGCGAACTCAGCGGCCATTATTACTTCAAGGCGAACTTCACGACCGAGAGCTCCGCGCTCGCCATCCTCTCCATCGCCAACATCGTCGCGCGTTCCGGCAAGCCCCTTTCCGAGCTCATCAAGCCCCTGCGCAAATACTTTGCCAGCGGCGAGATCAACACCCACGTCACGCGCGACCCGAAGGCCATTCTCGCCGAAATCAAATCCACTTACACCGGCGGCCGCGGCTTCGAGCTCGACGGCGTCAGCGTCGAATACACCGACTGGTGGTTCAACGTCCGCTGCTCCAACACCGAGCCGCTCGTCCGCCTCAATCTCGAGGCCAAAACCCAGGCCCTCATGGAAACCCGGCGCGACGAGCTTCTCGCCATCATCCGCAAGTAACCCAGGAGTTTTTTTTATGTTGCGCGGCATCTCCCCTCTCCTCTCCCCCGACCTGCTCAAGCTGCTTTGCGAAATGGGCCACGGCGACGAAATCGTCCTGACCGACGCTCATTATCCCGGCGCGGAAAACGCCCGCGTTCTGCGCGCCGACGGCGTGGCGATTGCGCCGCTGCTCGACGCCATTGCGCCGCTCTTCGAGCTCGACGCTTACGAACCGCCGCTCTACATGATGGCGATTGTTCCCGGCGACACGCTCGATCCGGCGGTGGAGCGCGATTACATGGCCGCCATTCGCCGCCACGAACCGGACGCACCCGATCCCGTCCGCCTCGAACGCTTCGCCTTCTACGAGCGCTCGCGCAAAGCTTTCGCCATCCTTCTCACCGGCGAACAGCGCACCTACGGCAACATCATTCTCAAAAAAGGCGTCACCGGCTACAAGGCCAGACGCAAAGCATAAGTCATACAGACGAGGGTGTAGTCACGATAAAAATTAAATTTGCCAAGGGGGTGTGTTTGGGCTTGCCAAACGGTGGGGCAAAGTGTTTAATAGTGGGGTCTTGTGTCAAAGTATGTCAACACCCCCCACAAAGCTCCCAACACCCTCAACAGCCCCGGCGGAAGGTTTCATCGTCGGGCGGTTTGATCATGCGCTCGATCCCAAGCGCAGGCTGACCATTCCGTCGTGTTGGCGCCAGCAGATGGGGCATCCGACGCATTTGTTTGTGATGCCGGACTCGCGGGAAAAGTGCCTGAACATCCTGCCGCCCGCGGAGATGGCGGTGTTGATCGAAAAATTGCGCCAGACCTCATTCTTCAAGGCGGGCATGGGTAACGCGCTCACCCGCTTCGGCGAGCAGTGCGAGGATCTGACGCTCGACGGACAGGGCCGCATCCGCATCAAGGACGCCTTGCTCGAATTTGCGGAGCTCGACGCCATGGTGGCGATGATCGGCGGCGTCAACCGCATTCAGTTGTGGACGCCGCGCCTGAAGCCCGAAAAGATTCAGGTGGACCAGGCCGGACTTGCCACGGCGCTCGAGGAGCTGGGATGGTAGACCATGACGCGCACGGTCCATATTTCCGTCATGCCGGAAGAGACGCTGGCGCTGCTTGACGTCCGCCCCGGCGGCCGCTACATCGACGGCACGTTTGGCGGCGGCGGACACGCGGGGATGATCCTCGCGCGCGGCGGCAACGTGCTGGGCATTGACCGCGACGAGGACGCCCTCGCGCGCGGACGCGAACGCTTCAAGGACGACATCGCCGCCAACCGCCTGCACCTCACCCACGGCAACCACGAGGAATTGCAGCGCGTGGCAGAGCTCGGGCAGTGCCACGACATCGACGGCATTTTGCTTGATCTTGGCGTCTCCTCGGATCAGATCGACACGCCGGAGCGCGGCTTCAGCTTCATGCAGGACGGCCCGCTCGACATGCGCATGGACCGCTCGGCGAAAACCAGCGCGGCCGAACTGATCGCCACCGCCTCCGTCGAGGAGCTCACCACCATTTTTCGCGAACTGGGCGAAGAACCCCAGGCCGCGAAATACGCGCGTGCGATTATGCGTGCGCGCGAAAGTTCACCGGTCATAACCACCGCGCAGCTCGCGGCAGTCATCGAGGCTGCCGCGGGCGGGCGCCGTGGCATGCCGCGCCATCCCGCCACGCGCGTCTTCCAGGCGTTGCGCATGGCCGTGAACCGCGAAATGAAGGCGCTCGAAGGCGCGCTCGAGGCCGGACTGAAATTGCTCGCGCCAAACGGCCGGATGGTCGTGATCACGTTCGAAAGTTTGACAGACCGCTGCGTCAAGCAGACGTTTGTGCGCCATGCCGGCAAGCACGTCTCGCTGCAGCAGGGCGGCTCGACCTGGGAGGGGGAGCTTCCGGCGGTCGAGCGTTTGACGCGCCACGCCGCCACGCCGTCAGAGGCGGAATGCCGCGCCAACCCGCGCGCGCGCTCCGCCAAACTGCGCGCCGTCAGAAGGCTGACCGCGCGGGAAACCCATTTGCTAACAGGACAAGGAGTTGAATCATGAGAACCAATCGCAAACGCAAACAGTTGCACAACAAACTGCTCGGCACCCACGCCGCCGGACTCGCGCTGCTCGCGCTCACCGTGTTCGCGGTGTGCTACATCATCGACGTGCAGACCACCATGTACGCCAACAAAATGAAGGAAGGCGAGAAAAAACTCGAGCAGCTCGACCGCGACTTGAAGCAGGAGGAAGCCCGCTGGGGCGCCATGCGCAGACCCGAGGAGCTCACCCGCTACATGCGCGCGCACGGCATTCACATGGAGCTCCCCGATCCCCGGCAAATCGTCCGTGTCGATAAAAACCCCGTCCCCAATTCCAAGAGCTGGCTCATCACGTATCACCCCGAGACCAAGCTCGCGATACAAAACGGCGCCTCCGTGTTCGACGCCGTCAAAGTAAACAAAAAATCAGGCGGCAAATAACATTCACCGCGTGGCAGGGCCCAACCTCTGCCACGCCCGCGGAGGCCGACAATGATACGGATCACGGTGCAGGGGCGCATCCTTTTTGTTGCCTTCCTGTTGTGTGCATGGCTGATGGCCGTCGGCGGAAAACTGGCCTGGCTCCAGCTCGCCGACCATTCGCGCACGGACGCCAAATCCAAGGCGCGCGACCTCCATCAGGTGCTCCTCGCGTCGCGCGGCAGCATCTACGACCGCAACGGCAAAAACAACCCGCTCGCCATGAGCGTGCCCGCGCGTTTTTTCTTTCTCGACCCGAAGCAGGTGAGCGACCGCCACAAGCCCGAGCTGCCCGCACTCGCCGGCCGCATCGCCGAAGTCCTGGAGCTGCCCGCCGACGAAATCCTCGCCAAGCTCAAGCACCCCACCTCCAAATACCTGCCGCTCGGCGTCTTCATGGAGGACGAAAAATTTGCCGCCTTTGACGACAAAAAACTCTTCAGCGGCATTTTCCACAACCCCGATTCCGTCCGCCTCTATCCGCAGGGCAGCCGCATGGCCCACGTCGTCGGCTTCATCAACCGCCCGCACGGCGTCGGCAAGGCGCTCGCCGGCGCGATGGGCATCGAGCAGCGTTACGAGGAGCAACTCTCCGGCGTCGCAGGCAGCATCGAGAGCATGGTCGACGGACGCCGCCGCGAAATTTATTTGAGCCGCACCGAACACATGCAGCCCATCCCCGGCGCCACCGTCTACCTCACGCTCGACAACAACATTCAGGAGCTCCTCGAGCGCGAACTCCGCACCGCCCGCGAGAACACCCGCGCCCTCCGCGCGTGGGGCGTCATCCAAATGGTCAAGACCGGCGAAATCCTCGCCATGGCCTCTGTCCCCGGCTTCGATCCCAACCAGCCCGCCGCCTCCAGTTTCGGCGACAAAGCCACGTGGGACAACCTCCCGCTTTGCATCAATTACGAGCCCGGCTCCACCATGAAGGCCGTCACCGTCGCCGCCGCCATCGAGGAAAAAATCATCACACCCGACACGCGTTTCGACGTCGGCCACGGCAACTGGCTGTACGAAAAGCACATCCTCAACGACAAGGTCTACGGCATCGTCGACGTCATCACCATCATCCAAAAATCCTCCAACATCGGCACCGCCAAAATCGCCCTCATGCTCGCCGACAACACCAAAAGCATCAAGAACGGCCGCTATAAATTGCAGGACAGTTATTTGCGGCTCTTCGGTTTCGGCAAAGCCACCGGCGTCGAACTCCCCGCCGAGGAGGCCGGCATCCTGCGCTCCTGCGAAAGATGGGACGCCCTCTCTCCCACCCGCATCGGCATCGGCCAGGGCGTCGCCGTCACCGCCATGCAAATGGTCGCCGCCTACTCCGCCATCGCCAACGGCGGCCTGCTCATGAAGCCGTATCTTGTTCAGCGCGTCGTCGCCGACAATGGCGAAGTCCTCCTCCAAAACGAACCCCAAACCGTCGCGCGCCCCATCTCCGCCGCCACCTCCGCCAAGATGCGCAAAATGCTCGTCGGCGTCACCCAGCAGGGCGGCACCGCCAAGCGCGCCGCCATCTCCGGCTACAGCGTCGCCGGCAAGACCGGCACCGCACAGATCCCCAAAAAAGGCGGCTACAACAACAGCGATTACTGGGCTTCTTTCGCCGGCTTCTGCCCCGCTGAAAACGCCGTCTTCGCCATGATCATTGTCATCGAGGAACCCCGCACCGCCCACACCGGCGGCGCCGTTGCCGCCCCGGTCTTCGCCGCTGTTGCCGAAGGCACCGCCCGTTACCTTGGCATCCCCTCCGACACCGTCGAGCGCGAGATCGACTACCTCCCCGAGCCCACCTGGTTCGACACCGACATCCCGTGGCAAAGCGTGGACGAATGACACGCCACGTGGTCTGACGCAAATCCGTCGCATCGCGAGTATGGAGTGCGGCGATTCATCGCCGCTTTCCGCTGAGCCGAAACACTTGCTTTCCAACATTGAACATGGAGGGGGAGCGGGGCCCGGGGCCGCCACCCTAGTGGTTGGGGCTAAAAAATTTGGCAGAGACAAACAAAAAAACAGCCACGACATGCGGCGCCGG
>JAVBOU010000016.1:0-9043 GCA_031550185.1 Kiritimatiellia bacterium
TCTGCGCGCGGCTTCGGCGCGTACGAGTGAAGCCCTCTCCGAGGCGATCGCCAACGCCTTTCGAACCATCACACCACAAGACGCGCAGGGGTGGTTTAAGGCATGCAGTATTGAGGTGATTCAATAGAGAAATGCTCTAGCGTGGCGGGGGAGTGGCCTCGGCGAGGAGGGCGCCGTGGGTGGGATGGAGGATGAGGAGGGCGAAGCGCTGGGTGGAGCGGAGGGAGTCGGTGGAGAGGGAGGCGTAGTCGAAGGCGCCGCGGGGATCGGTGTAGCCGTCCTTGTAGAAGGTGATGTTGCCGCGGGCGTCCTGCGCGTAGACTTTGACGTAGGCGCCGGGAAGCGGGGCATCGTCCTTTTCGGTTTTGACGCGGAGCTGGCCGTAGGGTTCGAGCAGATGGAGCGTCATGGTGTTGGGCGTGTAGGAGAGGCGCTGGACAACAGGGGTGTTGGGCGCGGTGATTTCGATGAGGAGGTTTTGGGCGGCGAGGTCGGCGGGGATGGTGTGGGTGAGGGGCACGTTGTTGTTGGCGTTGAGGGTGAGGGTTTGCGCGGGACGGATGTGGCCGAGCGCGCCGGGATTGGAGGCGAGGAAGGGAGCGCGTGAGAAGAGGTTTTCGATGTCGAGCGGATAGTAGCGGATTTGGATTTGCGTGACGCTGGCGGGTCGCAAGGTCAACGTGGTGTTGGCGAGGCTGGCGGCGATGGAAGGCGTTGCGCCGGCGAGGAGGTGAAGCGACTGGGCGAGGTTTTCGGGGTCGGGGTTTGAGCCAGGTTTACCGGTGGCTTCGTCGATGTGGGCGAGGAGTGTGGCGAAGTGGTTGCGCCAGCGGGCGACGGGATAGTCGGCGTAGGGCGCGGCAAGGGCACGGGCGGCGGGGAGCTGTGAGCCGGCGTAGTGGAGGTAGGCGTTGGCGTAGTCGTATTGGAGGCTGGTGGGAAGTTTTTTCGCGTCGATGGTGGCCAAAAGTTTTTGAGCTTCGCTGACGCGGTCCTGGAGCAGGAGGGCGCAGACGAGGGTCATGGTGTCGTGGTCGGAACGCTGCGGGGTGAACGCGAGGTAGCGCATGAGGCTGGCGTAGTGAGCGGCGAAGTTTTGGTTGGGAATGGTGCGCTGTTGCTTGAGAGGATGGACGCGGGCGTTGACGAGCGGCCAGTATTCCTTGTGCTCGAAGTCGCGCGCGATTTCGGCGTCGTAACTGACGAGCGGGGAAGTGAAGCGCGGGCCGAGGGTTTGCATGAAGTCGGGCGTGAAGCGGATGAGATAACGGGCGACGCCGGGAAGGTCGTTGTGACGGAAGGCAAAGGCCGCGACAGTGGGGTCGAAGACAAGACGGGCCTCAAGAAAGGCGGAGAGGCCGGTGTAAAATTCCTTGTTGGTGAGGCGGAATTTGACGAGCTCGAAATCGAGCTGCGGGTCGTGGAGGTTTTGCGCGGCGAGGAAGTCGAGGATTTGCTGGAGGGAGCCGTTGCGGGCGAGTTGCTGCCAGGTGGTGAGTTTGATGTCGGAGGGGACTTTGCGGACGTGGCAGGTGAAGGGCTGTGCCACGGCGGTGACGAGGCCGTTCTCGGCGGCGGAGGCGGGATGAACGGGGAAGTCGCCGGGCTGCGGGAAGTAGAAGAAGAGATCGCGGCGGTCGATGGAGAAGGCGTTGATGTTGACGGGCTGGGCAAGAAGCTCGCGCGAGGCGTTCAGGGGAATGGCGCCTTCGGGGATGAGGGCGAGAAGCTGGAGCTTGCGCGGGCGGCTGGTGGGGTTGGAGAGAATGACGGACATGCCGTAGACGCGCGCGGTGAAAAATTCGTCAGCCTGGCCGAGGTTTTTTTCGATTTGCTGATTGGATTCGGGATTGCGCTCGTAACGGTCATACGCGTCGAAGAGGCTTTGGACAATGAGCAGGGGCGCGGCGTTTTGCGGGTCGGCGGATCGTGCGGGCGCGGTGTATTCGGCGAAGACAATGGCGTTTTGTTTGTCGTCTTTCGCGGGCGCGGCGAAGGGCAGGTCGATGAGCGCGAGCGCGAGGAGGCGCTCGGTGGTGGAGCGCGCGGCGTCGGCAAGGGAGGCGGGGAGAAACGGCGCGGGCGGCGTGTGTTGCGACACATCGCGCCAGAAGGGCGAGGGCGTGATGAGCGCGGCATTGATCCGCGCGAGCGGAACCTGATAGTAATGGGTTTCGACCCATTCGCGCGTCACGCCGGGCGAACGATAAAGCGGGCGGTTGATCGCCTCGCGCAGGGAGCTGTCGCTTTCGAGAAGGACGTCGGCATCGGCGGCCTCGTCAAAAGCGAAATCCTCGAGTTCCCCAAGTGGAAGCGACTCTTGCCTCATTTCTTTTTGGGCCTCCGGCGGCGCGGCAGCGGCACTTTTCATCGGCTTAGGTGACTCTGGGAGAGCGAACAGATTGCCGACTGCCCTAGCCGGCGGTTTTGCCTGGTATGCCGAGGCGTTGATGGCGGTGTTGAAGGCGCGCTCCCAGGCGGCTTCGTCGGGGTGCGTGAGCGCGACGGCGTCGGCGATGTCGCGCACGAGCGTGGCAGGGGGGATAGGCGTGCCACCGGCGCGGGCGAGGAGGATTGTTTCAAAGGTGTTGAGCTGCTGGAATTTCAACGGCTCTGTGTAGGGCGTGAGGTTGTTGCCAAGCAGAAAATCGTCGACGAGCTGCTTGTCGCGTTTGTTGGCGAGGAAGGGTTTGACGACGGCGTCGAAAAAGGCGCGGTCCTTGAGGTAAACGAAAACGTTGAGCTCGTGGCAGGCAAACTCATTGTACTTCGCGCGCTTCGTGGCAGCGTCCAGGCTCTGCCACCGCGTGAGGAAATCGAACTTGGCGAAAACCGGATCGTTCCTCAACGCCTGGAAATAGGCGAAGACGCGGTCGAGGGATTCGAAGGTTTCGAGCGCGGTGACTTTGGAGTCTTCCGGGATTTTCAACTCCGCCAGCGTGGTGATGGTGCGTTGTTGCGTCACGATGTCGTTCGGTTCGAACGCGGGCGTGAAGCGAAGGTCTTGCGTCTGCAACGGCGCGTAGGGCAGGGCGAGGGTTTGATAGTCGTAGCTGGTCGCGTCCGCGGCGATGACGCAGAGCTCGGTGTAATCCGCGAGTTGCTCCATCGGGATGGTGATGACGTTGTTCGCCGGTTTGAGATTGGGCAGAACAAGCGCGGGCTTGGCGAGGAAATCAAGCGGCAGCGGATTACCGTATTGGGCATCCGCCGGGCCGCTATATTTTCCAAGCAGGCGCCCTTTCGATCCACCACTTCGCGCAAGCCCAAGTGGCGCACTCCCGACCCACTCCCCGCCGGTCGCGGCGTCGATCACATCGGTCGTTGTTTCGGCGGTACTCCACGGCGCGAGCAACAGCGAGGGGCGGTCAAGCATAACGCCAATTTGCGGCGGCAGGTAGCGGCGCTCCATGATGTAACGCGCCTCGTCGCCCATCATGCGGCCGGCAATGTAGGAGGAGAACAACGGCGCGCTGTCAAACGCGGAACAACCCCGCGGCGACCAGCGTTCGGAGACATAATCCCGCCACAAATTTTCGGAACCGTCTTGCACGCGACGCGCGAGAACGTGGACGCGCGTCATGTCAGCGGAACGGCTGAGCGTGATGGTCAGCGCTTTGTCGTCGCGGCTGATGTTGGCAATGCGCAACGTTTCGGCGGGCGATATTTCGACGAGACGGGTCGGCGTGAAAAGGTAACGCATTCCGTCGGGCGTCGCCACGCGCGGCGCGTCGATGGACGAGATGATCAGCGAAGCACCGGTTGCCTTGTCGAGCAACTGATATTCGCCGGCCGGCAGTTTGGAAATGGTCAGCGCGTCGGGCGTCAACGTGATGCGCGCGGTTTCGTCAGCGCTCAGCGTTTTGCGATCGCCCGCCAGTGCAAAGAGCGCGTAGGACAGATAAACCGGAACATCGGGCAATGCGCCGTGACGCGGCAGCGTGACGTCGCTAGCCGCAGGCACAACGAGATCTGTGTAGCGCGTGAGTTCGCTTGACGATTCGAGCGACCAGGTTTGGGCGATTTCGCGGCCATTGTAACCATACGTAAAGTCATCCGGATTGTTGATGGCTTTGGCCGCGTCGCGGTGTTCGTCGGTGTACGGATAGTGGGCGGTCACGGTGTTGATGTCCTTGAGCGGACCGAGAAAAACCGTCCCGTTTTTGGCAAGGCAGATCGTTTCGAACGGGTCATCCGGAAAGAGCCGGTGCGTGAGCATGATGTGCGTGTTGCCGTTGACCGGCTCGCCGTTACGCCCGCGCAACTCGAGGTAATATCCCTGCTCCGCACGGCGCAGGATGAAGCCGGCGGACTGATCGGACGCCAGGGTTTTGTTGAAGGTTTTGAAAACAGTTTTCGTGAGCGGCGTGTCGGTGTTGAGCGACAAATTTTTGACGGTTCCGGCGAGCGTGAATGAGACCGACTGCGTGCGCGGCGGGATTTGGAAGGTGTGCGTGAGGTCTGCGGCATTGGAAAGTTTGAGGTCGTTGACCGTGTGCGTGGTCGTGATGTTGTCGACCGAGGTCGAGGCAATGGTGAGGCTGGCGTTGTCGATCAGCCCGATGTCCGCGGGCGTCGCGTTCGCAAAGAGCCGGGGATTCAAAACGACAGTCGCAGATTGTCCGGGCAACATCATTTCGTTGTCGAAGAGAATGCCAAGTTGCAGCTCGTAACGTTCGGGCAAAACGTTGTACGGATAACGCAGCGCGACGCGGCCGCTTTCGAAGACCAGCGTTTTTATCTGGCTCTCTTCGGTCGTGCAGGGCAACAGGATGCCGCCGGCTTTGTCGTTCATGGCATAGGATTGCGAACCGAGGGACAACGTCGCGTTCTGGACGTGTTTGCCGGTTTCGTCGAACAAATAAAAGAGGCTGCCCGCGGCGGTCACGCGATGCGCCACGCGCAACTGGCCCTTGCGAATGAGCGCGCGGGAAGCAATGCCGTTGCCGATCAATTCGACCATGTAAACGCCGGGTTGCTTCAACTCGTCGAGCGTGATAATTTCCGTGTGGCGTTGCAGCGGCGGCGTCTTGTACGTGAAGGTGCGCTCGGCGTTGGGCTTCAATCCGTCGAGGTCAATGTCGGTGTCAATCTCGCGGTCGTTGCCACGATAAAACGCCGCGGCATCGATGTCGTACACCTTCATGGTGAGGCGTTCGATGTTTTTCAATTCGAGTTTCAGCGCGGGAATTTCGTTGGACGCAAAGAGCGTTTTGTGACGCGCGGGGAAAAGAATTTCCGTGCGATCCTTGAGTGCCTGCAACGCTTCGGGCGACAGCTTGGACGACCACGTTGCGGCGTCGGCTTGCGCGTAAAGGAGCTTCGACTCGGCGATGCGCTGGTTAAGAATTGTTGGTTCGATCCATTTTTCAAAAAGCGAGGTGTCGCGCGCGTCCTTCAAAAAATGCAGGAGATAGGCGTTGACGAGGTCAACATCCGCGGGCGGCAGCGGCGGGAAGATGGAAGGCTGAAACGACAGTTGCGTGGAAAGCGGCGTCGTGGCAAGACCACTGTCCTGCCACGTCTCGCGGCAGGAAATCGACACGTAAACCACGGGGCTTCGCGGCATCGCGAGGTAGGTTTGGAAAGCCTTCAAATCCGGCTTTTCCAACGCCAGCGCGGTTTCGAGATAATGACGGTAGAGCGGAATTTTGACGGCATTGAACTTCGATGAAAGCGTGTCGACAAACGCGCGGATCTGGCCGAGGTAATCGAGCTTCGCCTGCGAGTCGGGCGCGAGCAGGGCGTCGGGCGACGGCTGCAACCGCGCGATGTACGCATCGACAAACGCCCGCGTCTCCGCGATCTCCGGACGCAGCTTGCGCAGCTCGTCGAGTTGCGCCCGCGTGAGGCGCTTGTGAATCGAATATTCGCCAAAGGAGACGTTGCGGTTTTCCGCGAGATCCTGCGCGATGAGCGTGACAAGATTCGGGAGGTTCGGAGATTCGATGCGCTTCAAAAATGTCTGCCGCTGACGCGGCGTAAGCGGCCGCGTGACGAGATGCGCCAGCGCCTTCACCGGGAAATTGGCGAAATCGGTGTGGCTGTAACGCTCCAGATAACGCGCGACAAAGGCGTCGAAGGTGATCTGCGCCGGGTCGATCGCGTTGGGATGGAGCTCGGCTTTTGCGGCCTCTTCCGGCGGGAGAGCGGACAGATCAAGCCCCAACTCCCGGCGCATCCATTCCATCGTTTCACCAGGATTCGCGGGATTGAGCTCAAGGATTTTCTGGCGGTTGAAAAGCCCGTCGTAACGCTGGCGTTCATCATGCGGCCAGTCACCGCGAGGATACTTGGCCATCCACTTGTCTAAAAAATCCCGCGCGGATTTGAGTTGCGCGGTGTTTTGGGCGTCGAGCGCGTGATAGAAATAAAAATCATCCGTTCCCGGAATCAGCTCCGCGAGCGCCGCGGCGCGATCCTCCGCGAGCGCGTAACGTTCCTCAAAGGTCACCCTTTCATTGGCCGCCCACAACGGCAGCGCGAACAACAGAACAGCGGCGATATGTTTCATGCGTAAACTCCTGTGAACGATAACGGCCCATTGCCGATGGCCGACATTATACACCTTTTGCCCGGACGGACAAACCATGACGAACATCGACAGATGTGGAGTTTATACCACAGTTGTGGTGAAAGCGTCAAGCAAAGGCCAAAACTTGTCGTGGCACAACATGATCTCTGCCACGCCACAAGCAGCTCAGAGCGCGGTGCCTTTGTTCGGCACAAACATCCGCGTCATGTCAACGCCTTCGAGCTCGAGCAATTTTATTTTGGTTTGGATGCCGCCGGCGTAACCGGTCAGGCTGCCATTTGCGCCGACCACGCGGTGGCAGGGGATGATGATGGAGATGGGGTTGTGGCCAACCGCGCCGCCGACAGCCTGGCTGGACATGGCGGACCTGTGCATTTTTGCGGCCATCTTTTTGGCGATCTCGCCATACGTGATGACTTCGCCGTATGGAATTTCGCACAAAATTTTCCAAACGTTTTGCCGAAACTCGCCGCCAATGGGCGCCAGGGGCAAATCCGAAATGGCGGGATTTTTTCCGGCAAAATATTGGTCGAGCCATTTTTTGGCGGCGTTGAAAACGGGCATGTTGTCTTTCGGCGTCATCTTTTCCACGATGGTGTCGCCGTGGTATTTTTGGCCTTCGAGCCACAATCCCACGAGGCGGTCGTTGTCGCATGCGAGCGTGATGAGACCTGCGGGTGACGGGCAGATTGTTGAATGGATCATGTGTTGTTCCTTTTAGAGAGAGTTCCAGAGGTTGATCACGGCGTAACTGCGCCACGGACGCCATGCTTCGGCCATGTCGAGCAGCTCCTTTGACGTGCGCGGCGCAAGCACTTTTTTGACGCCGGCATCGGTCTCAAGAAACGCGTCGGGCCAACCCATCGCGCGCATGGCGATGTACTGCGCGGTCCAGTTGCCGATGCCGCGGATGCGCGTGAGTTTGCGCAATTCGTCTTCGGGTTGAGCGCCATGGTCGAGGTCGATGTCGTTGCGTGCGAACGCGCGCGCCAATTCCACAATGGTTTGCGAGCGCGACGAAATCACGCCCAGCGGCCCGAGGTTTTTGTCGAGCAAGTCGTCGGGCGAGGGAAACACATGGGTCAGCCCGTCGACGCACGTTTCGATCGGCGCGCCAAACGCATGGGTCACGCGCGCGGCCAAGGTTCGCGCAGCCTTCACGGTGATGTGCTGGCCGAGAACCGCGCGCACCGCGAGTTCGAAGGCGTTGAAGCAACCCGGCAACCGCGTGCCCAACACGCACAGACCGGGGCGGATGGCATTCATCGCCGACAGCGTCTCGTGCACCGCGTGCGGATCGCAGCGCACATCAAACAAATGCCGCGCACGCGCCAGCACATGCGGTAGCACCGGCAGCAACGTTTCGCTCACCATCACGGCCAGCGCGTTTGTCTGCGGCTTGTGGCCGACGCGCAGCCAACCCTCCGCGTGTTGTCCATCCGCACGCGTCACGCGCACGGTGCGCGCATACTCGCCGTCTTGCACCACCTCGACGCCGGGGATCGCGCGCCCGGCGAGAAATCGCAGCATCTCCTCCCAGCGATACGGCGGACGGTATCCCAGCGAAAGCGTGATGTCGCCGCTGTTCCGTGTTCGTTTTCGCATCGACGCGGGCGACAGGCGGTAGCGTTTTTTCAGGAGATCATTGAAGCGGCGCAAACTGCCAAATCCCGCCGCCATCGCCACCTCAAGCACCGGCAGTTGCGTCTCCGCCAGCAGGTTTTTCGCCAGCAACAACCGGCACGTTTGCAAATACCAAACCGGCGGCACGCGATATTCCGCCATGAAGACACGCCGCAAATGACGGTCCGTGCAACCAAGTTGCGCGGCGAGTTCGTCCAAACGCTCGCCGCTCCCGCAACGCTCCTCCAGCATTGCCGCCGCGCGCCGCGCCAGGTTCGCCGTGGCGTCGACCGTCGCGTTGCCTGGCGCGAGTTCTGGCCTGCACAACAGACACGGACGAAACCCCGCCTGCTCCGCTTCCGCCGCAGTCGCGTAAAACGAGCAGTTCGCCGCCTTGGGATGTTTCGCGCGGCACACCGGACGGCAATAGATGCCCGTCGACGCGATGCCCACGAAGAAGCGTCCGTCAAACCGCGCGTCCTTTGCCGCAAACGCTGCGTACAATCCGCTGGTGTTTTTCAACATGCCTTTGTCTCCTGACAGCGGTGACTATAGCATGTTTTCCGGCACGCTGTCCGGCCATTTTCGGACATGGCTTTTTGTAGGCGTTTACAGGCGTGGCGTGGCAGAGGTCGTGCCACGCCAAGGTAAGACAGACATTCTTGTCTGTCATGGTGCTTGCGTGATGTACGCGGTGATGTGGGGCGTTGTTCAGCGTGGCAGAGGTCTAGCTCTGCCACGCCACCACCATGACAGACAAGAATGTCTGTCTTACCTTGCAATGTCTGAACCTGGAGGGCTAGCGTCCTCGCGCGCCGCAACAGGAGGGTTTCTGCAAACAATATGCGACCATCCAGAAAATCAACCGGGCTTCTTCGTGCGGCT
>JAVBOU010000024.1:0-10810 GCA_031550185.1 Kiritimatiellia bacterium
AAAAAAATACCGCCTGCGGGGGCTACTGAAAGACAGCCAAGAAGACCTTCGGCATGCTTCAGGTCGTCTGTCCTACATTACTTTTCGTGGCGTGGCAGGAGTCCTGCCACGCCACGGAAAACTTTTGATGTTTGACGGATCAGGCGTCGAGGTCAAGGTCGTGGCAGGGCTGGACGAGTGACACGGGTTCGGCGGCGGGGGCTTCGGTTTTGGCCTTGAAGTTGCCGATGGCGATGAGGGAGAAGACCATGGTGAAAATGGCGGTGGTTTCGACGATGCCGAGGGCGGCGAGGTAGTTGGCAAGGCCCTGCCCGGTTTCGGCCTGGGCGTCGGCGGCGCCGGCGGCGGCGCGGCCCTGGAGCCAGGCGGAGAGGCCGATGGCAAGGCCGGCGAAGATGCCGAGGATGAGCATGGCGACGCCGGAGCCGGGAAGGAGTTCGTCGGAGAGGGTGCCGGTCATGGTGAACATGAGGATCATGCCGTAAAGGGTTTGCGTGATGGGGACGCCGACGAGGGCGAGGAGAATGAAGGGGGCGGGCTTGTTTTGGGCGTAGCATTTTTTCCACGCGCCAACGGCGGCGGAGGCGGCGGCACCGGTGCCGAGGGCGGAGCCGGCGGCGCTGAGTGAGAGGAGGGCGACGGCGCCGGTGACGATGAGGGAGGTGTCGGAGGTCATGGGTGTGGTCCTTTGCGGTGGGTGTTCAATCGGCGCGAGCTTCGGCTGGCGACGGTGAAGGTGGGGTTGATTTTTTGAAGGGACGGTAGGCGAAGCCGGCCCAGGAGATTCCTTTGGCGTTTGAAAATTCGAGGGTGTTGAGTCGGACGGCGTGGACGAGGACGCTGAGGGCGCCCATGGCGAGGTTCATGCAGTGGCCGAGGCCGAGGATGAGGATCATGGCGGGGATCTTGCAGTAGAGGGGCAGGGAGATGCCGGTGGCCATGAGGTTGAAGTTGGCGGCGAGCTTGACGGAGGCCATGCCGATGGCGAAGAGACGGAGGTAGGAGATGATGTCGCCCATGGCGCTGAAGGCGTTGATGGGGAGCATGCCGAGCTCGATGCCGTTGGTTTTGAGCTCGCCTTTGCCAAGGGTGAAGAAGAGGACGAACAGGAGCGAGGCGATGAGCAGCCAGAGGGTGAAGGCGGGCATGACGAAGCCCTGGATGACGATGCCGCTGATGATGAGAAAGATGGACCAGAGAAGACCGGTCCAGCCGAGTTGCGCGAGGCATTTTTTGTCGGGGAAGAGGAGAATCGCGTTCCAGAGGCGGCCGATGGAGAGGTGGACGGTGCCGATGATGAAACAGAGGAGCATGATGTTGTTTTGGTCGCCGAGCCACTTTGCGAGGGGATGGAGAAGCGGGGCGGGAAGCGCGGTCTCGGAGATGCCGAAGTAGGTGGCGGTGGCGACGCCCCAGAGGATGGTGGCGATGTTGAAGACGAGGAAGAGCTTGAAGAAGGCGGAGGGCATGGCCTTGATCTTCCAGCGGGCGATGAGGGTGGCGATGAGAAAGAGGGCGCCGTAACCGGCGTCGCCGACGATCATGGCGAAGAAGAGGGTGAAGAAGATATAGAAGGGGATGGAGACGTCGGACTCGTTGTAGGCCGGGGAAATGCCGAGGGCGTTGAAAAGGGAGGTGATGGGGCGGAAGAGTTTGGGCGGGCGCAGAAGCGTGGGGACGTTGTCGCCGGGAAGCGGATCGCGGGTGGCGAGGCCCCAGCCGTTTTGCGCGGCGGCGGACTGGAGTTGAGGGAGGTCGTTGGCGGGGAGAAAACCTTGGATGGAGTCGACAGGGCCGTGGAGGCCCATGCTTTCCCAGGCGGCGGCGAAAGCGGCGTTGTCCTTGCGTTCGACAAGGGTGTTGGCGAGCTGGGTGAGAAGGGGTTTGGCCGCGGCGAGCGCGGCGTTTTGCGTGACAATGTTGAGATGCGTGTCGTCGAGGAGCGCGCGGGTTTCGGCAAGACTGCGCGCGGGGAGTTCGACCGGAATGCAACCCGCGGGAAGCGTGTTCGTGCCAAAGGCGGCGCCAAAGGTTTCGACGCCGCTTGTGCCGAGAAGCGCGACGGGCGCGTCGAACTTGAGGGGAAGGCGCTTGGTGGGAACGCGGAAGAGAAGGACGGGAACGCCGCTGTCGGCAAGGGCGCGGATGGACGCGGGTTCAAATTCGCCGAACGGCGCGTAGCGGTGTTCTTCGCGCTCGAGGAGTTCGCGCTCAGCTTCGAGGTCGGCGAGCTCGCGGCCGACGGCGAGGATGTCGTCAACGCTTTGCGGGACATCGAAGTGGCGCGGGGGAAGGTGGGCGCGGGGATGCTTGGCGGCGCGGTGGACGAGGGTGATCGCCTGCTCGGTGTCGGCGCAGGCGCGCTGGGCGTCGCGGACGCGCGGGGCGTCGGCGGCGGTGATGGAGACGTGGAGGAGCCCGAGCCCGCGGAGGCGCTCGAGGGTCTGCTCGCGTTCACTGGCAATGGCGAGCAGGGTGATGTGTTTCATGGGGACGATCATGCGGCCTCCCCGGTGTTGCGGCCTTTGGCGATCTTGCCGCGGACGACACCGGCGGTTTGTTCGTCGCCAAGGGCAATGGAGATGACGCGGATGTTTTCGCGGCACTCCGGAATCTTGACTTTTTCGAAGAGATTGACGCGCTGGGAGGTCATGAGGAGCTCTTCGGCGACAAGGGCGCGCTGCGTTTCGAGCACCTCGGCCTCGGCGCGAAGGGTGAGAATGATGGCGAGTTTTTCCTGGGCGTCATCGACCCACGCGGGCGTGAGAAAAGGGTCTTGTTCGGATTTGTCGACATTGGCGGATTTGAAGACGGGAATTTTGACGCCGGCGATGTTGCCAGGTTCGACAAGGATTTCGGTGAGCGTGCAAAGACCGTCGAGTTGAACGTGCGGATCAGCGAAGAGTTCGACCCAGGCGTGCAGGGAAGATTCGGCGGCTTTGCGGCGCGAATGAACGTCCTCGATGCGCGCGGTGATCTGCGCGATCTCGGCCTGGAGCTGCTGCTTCTTGAGTTGCAACATCGGCAGAAACCGCCTGAACCGCGCAAGCGCGTCCTTCTGAGCCTTGAGCTCGGTTTTGGTGAGTTTGATTTTCACGGCTGGGGCTTGAAACGGGTTTCCAAAAGCTGGGTGAATTCGGGGTCGAAGCCGGGGAAGTCATCGGGCTTCAACATGTCGTAAGGCGTTTTTCCGTCGTTGTTTTTGACGAGCGGATCGGCGCCGGCGTCGAGAAGAAGTTTTAGTATTTCGGCGTCCTGCCATTGGATGGCGAGGTGCAGAGGCGTGCTGCCTTCGTTGTTGCGCGCGTGAACGTCGGCACCGGCGGCGAGGAAGGCCTTTGCGAGTCGGGTTTGCCATTGCAACAAGAGTTTTTGCGAGTCTTCTTTCCACGTCTCAAAGGATGTTGTAATTGATGGATTATGCATGTACACTTCTTTCCATGCGCCTTCGTCCCATGTGTGAAGGGGCCCGAAGAGGTCAAAAAGGCGGTAAAACGGAGTGTCACCGCTTTTGTTTTTGATGTTGGGATCCGCGCCATGTTCCAAAAGAAATTCAATCACCGCGACGCGGGGCATTCCACGGATGAAATAGCTGTCATTGAGGCTGGCAAAAACATGCAGGATGGTTTTGTCCCGCGCAATGTGGTAGCCGATGTCTGAACCGTCCTCGATGCGCTCTTCAATGCGCGCATTGGGATCGACGCCGCTGGCGAGGAGAAACGTGATTTCCGCCAAAGGATTCGGATTTTTCATCGCCTTCGAAAGATGCCATTGGCCGTCCGCCTGAAATCCGAGGTCGACGCCGTTGTCCGCATAAACGCGCAGGACCGCCTCCTCGCGCCAGAAACTGACGCGCTTCATGACGTTATGTATGAGCTCCATTTGCGCGCCATGCGACTTGTCATAACCAGGCGGCGGGGCGATTGGAGGCGGCGTTGCCCCCGCCTCCTCAAGAAGCTTGATGATGGCGGCGTTCTTGTGGTATTGCGCGATGTTGAGCGCGGTGAAATTCAGCGCATCGACCGCCTGGGTGTCTGCCCCGGCGTCGAGCAGCAGGCGCGCGAGTTCGGCGTTGTCCAGGATGACGGCGGCCATGAGCGGGGCGATGGCGTCCTTGCGCCGGGTGATGCTTGGATTTGCGCCCGCGGCAATCAGGAGTTTTGCAATGTCATGATGGCGGCGGACAATGCTTTTTCCCAGAGGTGTCTCGCCTTCCATGGTTTCAATGGCATTGAGGTCCGCGCCGGCCTTGACCAGCATTTGGGCGCATTCCACATCACCGTTATAGACCGCGGAGTGAAGCGGAGTGTAGTTGAACTCGGAGGCGCCGGCATTCACATCCGCACCCGCCGCGACAAGCTCGGCCGCAACGCCGGCATGCTTACGGACTACGGCAATCGCAAGCAGCGGGTGACCCTCTGGAGTAGTTGCATTAGGATCAAGGCCATTGGCCAGCGCTTCTCGGACTGCGCCGAGATCACCCTCCAGCACGGCCTCGATAAAACCGGGAAGCAAATCACGCTTGCGCTCCGTGGGGGTGGGTTCGTCCGGCGAAACCAGCATGACGGTGTTGACCGGGGCTTTTGCCTCGCTCGCGATGTCGTACGCAAGCTTGTCGTCATTGTTTGCGGCGTAAATGTCCGCGCCCGCGTTGACGAGCAGCTCGACGGTGGCAAAGCCCCTCTCCGTGCCACAGGCCTTCATGAGCGCGGTGTTGCCGTCGTTGTCGCTGGCGTCGACTTTCGCGCCGGCGGCAAGGAGGACTTGGACGATGGCGGCCTGCGGAATCGACGCGGCGATGATGAGCGGCGTCGCGTTGTTGTCGTCGCGGGCGTTGACGTCGGCGCCGTTGCCGATGAGGGTTTCCACGGCCGCCATGTCGTTGGCGCGGATGGCATCGAAAAGCAGGTCGTTTTGCGCGAATGCCGCAAAGGCGCAGAACAGGGTCGCGCAGGCGGACACGACGACACGACGACAGGACGGCAGGACGGACAAAAGTTCGCCACGGTGGCGTGGCAGAGGTCGTGCCACGCCACGAGGAAGGGGTGACGTTTTGCCGTTGGGTCGTTTGGTCGACATGACGGCATGATGGCAGGATGACCTGACGCAAAAGTTGGATTTGACTGGAGCAAACAGAGGCATGTTACTTGTTGACTGTTACCTGTTCCCTGCCCTTGGGCCAGTAGGTTTCGATGAGCTTGGTGGCGAGGCCGGTCTCAACGGGTTCGAAGCAGTCGGCCAAAATTTCCCAGCCAAGGTCGAGGGCGCGCTCGAGGGGGATGTTGACGGAAAGGTCCATCATTTCGCGTTCGAAACGGGCGCCGTACTTGAGGAGCTTCTTGTCCCAGTCGGACATGCGGAAACCCATGGCGGCCTTTTCGGTGGTCTCACGGTAGGCGGCGAAAAGTTTGATCATGCCGTCCATGATGGCGCGGTGGTCGTCGCGGGTTGTGCCGTTGACCTGCTGCTTGAGGCGGGAGAGGGACCCGAAGGGTTCGATGCGGCCGCCGCGCAAATAGAACTGGCCCTCGGTGATGTAACCGGTGTTGTCGGGAACAGGATGGGTGACGTCGTCGCCGGGCATGGTGGTGACAGCGAGAACGGTGATGGCACCGGCGCCGTCGAAGGAGACGGCCTTTTCGTAGCGCGAGGCGAGTTGCGAATAGAGGTCGCCGGGATAACCGCGGTTGGAGGGAACCTGCTCCATGGTGATGGCGATTTCCTTCATGGAATCGGCGAAGGAGGTCATGTCGGTGAGCAGGACGAGAACCTTTTTTCCGGCAAGGGCGAACTGTTCGGCAACAGCGAGGGAGATGTCCGGCACAAGGGTGCATTCGACCACGGGATCAGAGGCGGTGTGCACGAACATGACGGTGCGGGACAGCGCGCCGGAGGAGTCGAGCGTGTCGCGGAAGGTGAGGTAGTCGTCGTGCTTGAGGCCCATGCCGCCGAGGACGATGATGTCGACTTCGGCCTGCAACGCGATGCGCGCGAGGAGTTCGTTGTAGGGTTCGCCGGCGCGCGCGAAAATGGGAAGCTTTTGCGATTCGACAAGCGTGTTGAAGAGGTCGATCATCGGGATGCCGGTGCGGACCATCTTGGAGGGAAGGATGCGCTTGGCGGGATTCACGGAAGGCGTGCCGATGTCGATGAGGCCGTCGGTGAGCGCGGGGCCGCCGTCACGGGGTTGCGCGGAGCCGTCGAAAATGCGGCCGAGAAGCGCGTCGGAAAATGGCACGCGCAACGGCTCGCCGAGGAAGCGGACGCGGGCGTCGGTGCTGATGCCGCGCGCGCCTGCAAAGACCTGGAGCGCGACGTTGGGGCCGTCGAGCTTGATGACCTGCGCGAGAGAAGTGCCGGTGCGCGAGGTGACTTCGGCGAGCTCGCGGTAGGCCACGCCGTCGGCGCGGAGCGTGATGACGCTGCCGATGATGGAATCGACTTGATGGTAGACTTTGGTCATGGGATTGATTTCTCGTTTGACATTTTCTTGACCGGCATGGCGTTCTTTGCGCCGGTTTTCGGGAACGAGCCGAAGTTGAAGCGCGGCGCGAGTTCAGGCGCGGGCAACCAGCCGTGGCGGGCGAGGTCATAGTGATCCATGGCACTCCACGCGACGCCCATCATGGCGGACCAGTCGTCTTCGTTCGCGAAGGGTTCGCTCTGAAAGTAGAGCATCGTGCAAGGCGGCAGATCAATGATGTCGTAGCCAGGAGGAAGCGGCGCGGCGTAATCAGCGGGAACTTCGACGCCACCCGCAACCGTGCCGCCATCAGTGCCGGGACGCATCAGCGTGGACGGCCAGGTGCAAAGCAGCGCGGCGGTGTCGAATTTTTCGGGGATGGCATTGAGAACGTCGAGCCATTCGCAACCCCGTTCCTCGCAAAAAGTGCCGAAGTGCGTCGCACGCACCGAACGCAACAGGATGAGTTTGCGCGCGGGACGTTCCACTGCCGTGACGGTGACGGCTTTTGAAATGCCGGTCGCGTTCATTCGGGTTTTCTCTTGATTGTGGTGTGCTTGAATTTCAAGATGGCAAGGTTGATTTCGACGCTGGTTTCGGTGTTCGTCGTTTTCATGCTCTCGCCCAAAATATCGGCCATGATCTCGCCACTTTTCTGCATGAGGGATTGCTGTTTCGTCTTTTCGGCGGGTTCGGCGAGTTGCGCCACGGTGCGCGCAAGTTCGCGAATTTTCGAATAGGTTTCAACGATGGCGATGGTGGTCTGCACCGCCCGCGCACCCTTGAGGATGGTAGCGAGCATGTAAAGGCCTTTTTCGGTGAGGGCCCTTGGCGCATATTTTGAATGTTGCCCTTGTCCCGGTTTCTCTAAGGTCACAATTTGTGACCTTAGAGGTTTCTCATCATAGTTTTTGACAAGTTCCTTTTCCTTCAAGATCAAAATTTTTGATCTTGAAGATTTCCATTCGTCATTGTCCAACTGGATGATGTATCCCTCAGGAAACTTTTCAGGATTTCGTTGAACGGCTTGATTGACTTCCTTTGTTGCCACCGCATACAACGCGGCGACATCGCTGTCGAGAAGCACGCTTTGACCGCGGATGGTCAAAATTTTGTCCTCAACCTGCGTCAAGGTGACGGGTTCTTGATTCGCTGGATTTCTTTTCGCGGCGATTGTTTTCTTCCGCGCGTTCATTGCGTTGCCTCCGCAAAAAGTTGCGTGAGGCTGGCTTCCTGCTGTTTGAACTCGTCGGAATTTTCAGGCAGCAAATGCCAGTCGACAAAACCCTGGGTGACACGCAGGAAGTAATGACGCGCGTCCTCTTTTTTCTTGAAGTCAAAGGGCGACAGCACGAATTTTTCGAGCAGTCCAAAAACAATCTTTTGGCGTTCGGCGCTCGCGGCGGCGGCAACAGGATGGAAGGAATTTTGCTGGAGGTAGCCGTTGTCGATGAGCTCGCTTTTGAGGTAAAAAAGGAAGTCGTCCATGGTCGTGCCTTCCTCGCCGACGACCTTCATCATCTGCGCGACGTCCGCGCCGTTGCGCAACACCTTGCGGAGTTTTTCGACGCGGGCAGGCTCGATGATCGGCGGATATTTGCTCCACGAATCAATCGGGTCGATCGCGGGATAACGCCGCGCGTCGGAGCGCGCGCGGGACAATCCGTGAAACGCGCCGACCACCTTCAACGTGGCCTGCGTGACCGGTTCGTCGAAGTTGCCACCCGCGGGCGAAACCGTGCCGCCAATGGTGACGGAGCCGATCGAGCCGTCCTTCAAGCGCACCACGCCCGCGCGTTCGTAGAACCCCGCGATGAGCGATTCGAGGTATGCGGGGAAAGCTTCCTCGCCGGGGATTTCCTCAAGCCGGCCGGACATTTCGCGCAACGCCTGCGCCCAGCGCGACGTGGAGTCCGCGAGCAGCAACACCTTTAAGCCCATCATACGGTAATACGCCGCGAGCGTCACGCCCGTGTACACTGACGCCTCACGCGCGGCCACGGGCATGGAGGATGTGTTGCAAATAATGATCGTGCGATCCATCAGCGTCTTGCCGGTGCGCGGATCGCTCAGCTTCGGAAATTCGCGCAACGTCTCGACCACCTCGCCCGCGCGTTCGCCACACGCCGCGATGATCACGACATCGACCTCCGCATAACGGCTCGTCATTTGCTGCAGCACGGTTTTACCCGCGCCAAACGGTCCGGGAATGCAATAGGTGCCACCCACCGCGACAGGGAAAAATGTGTCGATGCAACGCTGGCTTGTCACCAGCGTTTCGGTCGGCTTCAGGCGTTCGGTAAAGCACGTGATTGGAATTTTCACCGGCCAGTATTGCATCATCGACAGCGGCGTCTCGTTGCCCTTATCATCGACCAGCACCGCGATCGTTTCGACAATCGTGTAGTCGCCTTCCGGCGCGATCTTCTTCAACTTGTGCGTGCCTTGCAATGCGAAGGGCGCCATGATCTTGTGCTTGAAAATACCCTCCGGCACCCAGCCCAAAACATGACCCGCGGAAATGTGTCCGCCCTCTTTCGACGTCGGCGTGAAGCGCCACTTCTTCGTCTTGTCGAGCGCGTCGAGATACGTCCCGCGTTGCAGGAAAAATCCGCATTGCTCCGCGAGTTGCGGCAGCGGATTTTGCAGGCCGTCGTAAATCTGTGAAAGCAAACCCGGCCCCAGTTCCGCGGAGAGCAGTTTACCCGAAAACGTCATCGTGTTGCCGATGCGCAAATCGCGCGTGTCCTCGAAGACCTGCATGTCCGCGCGCTTTCCGCGGATGCGCACAATCTCGCTCATCAGGTGGTGCGTCTTGCCGGTCGCGTCCGTGACGTCCGCGTAGCCGACTTCATTTTGCGCCACCGCGCCCTCGCACTCCACGCCCAGCATGTTGCTGTTCACGGCAATGATTTTACCTTTTACTTCAGACATCATGAATCTCCAGGCGTCTTCCCTTCCGTCGCCTCGGGCAACGGCGCGTCAAAAAAATTCTTCGCCAGCGGCAGTCCCGCCTCTTGCGTCATCGCGGCGCGGCGCACATTCATTCGCAACTTCAGCGCGTAGCCAAACAGCGCCTCGCGCGACAATGGATCAACCCCCTGCAATTCCTCAATCACCTGCCAGCGCACCTTCTCCAGCGCGGTGTCGCGCGTCGACGGATCCAAAAATTGAAACGCCGCGTCCACCTCGCCATTGATCCGCACATCCGCGGTCGCGGTCGGCCGCGTGGCAGACTCCGGATCCTTGCCACGGCGCGCGTTGCGGCACCGCGCGATCGCATTGCGGATCAGCGTTTCCTTTTCCGCCCACGCCCGCGCAAAACCCGCGTCGCCCGGCTCTCCGCGCAGCAACGCCACCGCCGTCGCCGCGTCCCCTTCGGACAGTTGCTCCCGGCACGCCGCTTCAAACGCCTCCGCGCTCAGTGGCGCGGGTGTGTTGAACGTCAAATACGGCAGCGATGCAAGAAGATACGGAATGCTCATGCGCGATTACTTCTCCGGTTTCAGCAACGCCGCGAGCTGCGGTCTCAGCGTTTTCGACAGCGCCTGCACGATCGCCTCCGCCGAAAAATCCTGCTCCACGCGACCGCCCTGCATCCGCAGCGAAAAGCCCGAATTTTGGTTCGCGTCCAGCACCACCTCCACCTTGCCCTGCGTCGCGTTCTGGCGCACCTTTTCGCGCAACGCCGGCAGCAGCGCCTCCAGCGTTTTCGGCACATGCACCGCGATTTCCTTTTCCCCGCCCGCCATGTAACCCTTCACCGTTTCCTGCGCGAGCGACGTCAAAACCTCCGGCAACGCCAGCGTTCCCTGCATCTCCCGCAGCATCAGCGCCTCCATCATGGCTTGCACTGATTTCTCAACATTCAAAAGCAAATCCCGCCCCGCCTGCCGAATAGCCTCGGTCGCGCGGACTTGATACGCCTCGGCGTCTTTTTCGGACTGCGCGCGAAATCCCTCCGCCTGCTGTTGCGCCGCGTCGACGATTTGCCGTGCCTCTTTTTGGGCCTTCGCGAGCAACGCATCCCCTTCGGCCTTCGCCTTGTCGATGCCTTCGCTTTGAATTTTGTCAAGAAGATGTTGGAGGTCGGTACTCATGGAAAAATCTCGCGGTCGTGGATTGCAGAATGCCGCGGAATTATATCGGCTTTGTCCGCGTGGCGTCAAGGCCAGTTTCCCCGCGCAAAAGGGGTGAAAGCCAAGGCAACCGCATTACTTTTTGTCCTGCATCTGTCGTCATTAGCCTTGTTCCCAAACCAGATTCCAATTGGAGGGGGGGGGGGCGCGCGGGGGGCCCCCGGGTGTGGTGCAACAAGACAAGTTGTCACACAGACGCATGCGCCGG
>JAVBOU010000160.1:0-9110 GCA_031550185.1 Kiritimatiellia bacterium
GCACAGAGAAGTAACCCCGAAGCAAGGAAGCAGGAGGTGAAGAAGAATGCGCAGGATCGAGATGAAGCACCGGATCGCCATCCGGGCCGACCGCCCCAAGGCCGGTGAGGGTTCCACCTGGAACTGGACGTGGGCCTACCGCCAGGCGTGACCGCGCGCGTGGGGCCGGGGACCCCCGTGCCCCGCCCCACGCGGCCCGGTTTTTTTGGTTAATCGTCCCAATTTGTGGCTCAACCCTCCGGGGGGCGGCGCGCGCGTACGCTCGCCCTTCACGTTCATATCTTGGAACAAGTCTAATGACAGTGAGCGCTATATTTCAACTCGGTCATACGCGGTTCAATCCACAAAAAACAATTTTTGCGAACCTTCCGTCAAACACTGTGGCGTGGCAGGAGACCTGCCACGCCACGATGTTTGTGAAACGTCTTAACGCACCATGAAGAGCGTGGCCGGGACGATGACGTTGAGGTCAACGCGCTGGTTGGAGGCGGTGAGGAGGCAACGGTAACGGGAGGCGGATTCGTTGGCCAGGGTGGCGTCGTTGTTGATGGCGGAGCCGTCGCAGGTAAAGAGATTGTAAATACCAGGTGCGAGTGTTTCGAGGTTCTTGATTTCAAGCGCGCCGGAGAGCGTGATGTCGCCGGTGACGCGTGGCGTGGGTGTGGTGGGGAACAGGGTTGCGCCGGTGTTGATGGCGAGGTTGCCATTCAGGGTGCCGGTGCCGATGAGGGATCCGCGGTTGAGCGTGGTGGCGCTGGCGATGGAACCGTTGAGTTCAAGGATGCCACCGTTGAGCTCGGTGGTGCCGGAGTAGGTGCTGGCGCCGGTGAGGGTGAGTTTGCCGCCGCCGGCCTTGAGGAAGCGCAGCGTGCCAAGCGCGCCATCGCGAAGCGTGCCGGCAAAGAGGTTGTCGCCGCCATTGAGGACGGCGAAGAGGGAGTTGCCGGAGGCGCCGTTTTCAACGACCGCGCTGGGGTTTGCGGAGGAGAGTTCCGCGACGAGGACTTTTTTGTTGTTTCCGTAAACGCGGAAGGCGGCGATGTCGCCGTTGCCGAAGCTAAGTGGATTGGAGCCGCATGAGGCGATGCCATTGCCGGCGCCAGCTTCGTAAATGCCGCGACGGATGAAAAGTCCGCTGCCCATTTCGATGGTCGTGTTGACGCGGACAATGCCGTTGCCCTGGGGGTCGGTGTTGTCGAGGATCATGACGCCGCCGCTGCGGCCACCGGAAAGGATGACGGTTTTGTTATCCGCGATGTCAAAGGTCGCGCCGTTTCCGCCATGCACCATCGTGCGCCCGATGGTGATGGATTCGGTGACGCGCAGGGTGCCGTTATTGCGAAGGGTTCCACTGGTGGAGAAGTTGGCGTTGGCAACAGTGATGTTGGCGTTGGCGTTGTTGTTGAGGGTGATGTCCCACTGCCCCATGAAGTCGTCGAGGACGAGGGCGCTGACGGTTGAACCGAGGAGGGAGGAGCCGACAACGAAGCCGTCGGGCAATGTTTCCATGCCGCACGTCACGAGCGGTGAGGAGGTGCTACTGGTGACGCTGGTCAGGGTGCCGCTGGCCTGGTTGAGGTTTTCGTTCGAGGAGATTTCGAGCACGCCGCTGGCAATGGTGGTTTGTCCGCCGATGCGCAGGTCTTTGGCAAGGATGACTTTTCCGGGGCCGGTCTTGGTGAATGTGGAGATGCCGTTGCCGCTGGCCAGGGTGGTGTTGAGCGTGAGTGTGCCGGTGCCGGCGTGGTGGAGAAAGAAGTCGGAAGGCGCGGCGCGGTTGCTGCGGATTTTTCCGCCGCTGAGGGTGTAGTCGTGCGGGCCGGTGAAGAGGAGCGCGCCGTTGGCCAGCGTCAGCGTGGCGTCGTCGGCGAGCGTCAGACTTTGTCCGGATTGCGTGGGCGCGATTTTGAGGGTGTTGACGGTTTGCGAGCCGGACACTGTCGCGTCGCCCTGCACGAGCGCGTTGACCGCAGGATCGGCGTCGGAAGTGGGAAGCGCGATATAGTCGGTGAAAGGACTGACAACTTTTGTGACAGGGTCGGCAACAGGCCAGTCTTCCTGAAAGACCACGCGCCCGCTCCCGATGATGCCGGTTGTGGCGTTGTTGGGTTCGGTGGAGGTGAGGGTGATGTTGTCGGGGTTGCCCAGTGTCTGGATCCATAACGCGCCACCGGAAGCGGCGTGCCCTAATGCGGTGAAGTTGCCGATGTTCAAGGTGAATGTTTTGCCGGTGTTGCCTTGGTCGATGCGGAGTACGCCGCCATCGCCGTCAAGCTTGAAATCGCCGAGATATTGAACGACGTCGTTGGTGGCGCCCGCGGCGCGCAAAAGGAGCGTTCCGCCTTGAAAACCGACGCGGTTCTGGTTGTTCACGCTTGCGCCAAACAATGAGGCGCCCGCGGCGTAATCGACCGTGACCGTGCCGCCGCCAAGCGAAAGGAAGCGCCCCGTGGCATTGGAAAAGCGTTGGGGTACGGTGAAGACTAATTCGCCAGGCCCGCCTTTGGACAGGGATGCCGCGCCGCCGGAGTTCAATGTGAGATTCGGTGCATGGTCAAATGTAAAGACGTTTTCAGGGTCCATAATCGCCATTGTTGTTCCGCCATTGTTGCCAACGGTGAAGTCCGCATTGTGGTTGCCGAAGCTCGAAAGCACACGTCCCAGAATGCCGAACGTCACGCCGTTGCCCTGGATTCGAAGCGTGCCGGTTCCCAGGTTTGCCAGTGAGGCGACATACGTTGTCCCCCCTTCGATGTTCAACATGCCTTTGAAATCGTTGGCACCGCTCAAGACAATATTCGCGTTGACGAGTATGCCGCCTTCGCCGGTCATGGGCGCGGGAACGTGTTTCTTTTCATTGCCTTCGCCGGCGTTGTAAAAGCGCGGCAATGCGGACGTGCCGTCGCTCTCAAGGACGATCGTGCGCAAGGGATTGACAATCGCGTGTCCATATCGATTCAAGGTTAACCTGGCATTTGGAAAGATGCGGAGAATGTTGCGCGGATCACCCAACGCCGTCTCGTACACATCGTTCACTGCCACGTTCAGGCGGCCAATGGAACTCGCCCAAACTTCACCCGTAAAGTCGCTGGAGCCGCTGAGTTGAAAGACCGAATCGCCATGCTCCCCGATGTTTTCGACGACCACATTGGTGCCCGATATTTTTCCGGACAAGTTAATCGTGCGGTCGCCCTTGAATTTGTTGTTCAACTGAAGATGGTGACTACCCGTCATGCGCAACGGCGCCGAAATCGTGGTCCCCGGAACATTGGAAATCGTGGTGATCAAGGCGGGAAGCGTTCCGTTGTCCAGCGTCAAAAACCCATTGTTGCTTGCCGCCAGCGTAACCCCGTTTCCAGATGATCCGAAGAACAGCGTGCCCACAGTCGGCGAACCGTCCGCGCCATTGATCGTCACGGTTCGCCCTGCGGTGAGCACCTTTTCAAATCGCGCCGTACTCCCCGCGCCATCTGCTATTTCGCCGTTTGTCCAATTGGCGCTGTCGCCCCAATTGCCATTGGCATCCACATTCCATGAACCATTGCCAGCCCGACACACACCCGCCGCAATCGCGGCAACAATGAACGCAATACGCTTCATAAACATTCCTCCCAAGGATATTTGAGACAAACGCCATCTCAATGACTTATAGCATTAAGCCATACTAGATGTTGAATGTCAAGCCGCGTGACACAGGGTAACAGCATTGCTTCTTGGAGCATGACGTTTTCACACATTCACCGTCAGTATCGCCATTATGCCCCAACTGGCCTATTGTGGCTCGTGGCGTGGCAGAGGTTCTGCCACGCCACATGGGTTGGAGCAACTTTACGCTTTGCGTCAAACGCCGCGGCGCGTTAGCGTTTCCGCTTGACGGTTTTGCGCGCGGGTTTTGCGCGCGCGGGGCGTTTGGCGGGGGACTTTTTGGGGCGGGGTGTTTGGGGGGCGTCGGGGGATTTGCCGGGGCGTTCGGGACGGGTGCGGGCGCGGTAGAAGATTTGGACAGGAGCGCCGTCGAGGTCGAAGTTTTCGCGGAGGGTGCGGATGAGGTAGTCGGTGTATTGTTTTTTGATGATGCGCGGGTCGTTGCAAAAGAGGCGCAGGGCGATGGGGGCGGTACCGGTTTGGACGGCGTAGTAGAAGCGGAATTGTTTGCCGTAGGCGGAGGGCGGGGTGACGCGGGCGGCGGCGGTTTCAAGGGTGCGGTTGAGGATGCCGGTGGGGAGCTTGGTGTTGAGGTTGCCGGCGACGAGGTCGATGGTGTCGACGCTGCGACGGACGTTGTACCCTTCTTTGGCGGAGATGAAGACGATGGGGCACCAGGACATGAATTGGAGGGCTTTGCGGAGGGCGGGTTCGTATTGGGTCTGGGTGAGCTCCTGGGCCATGGCGAGGTCCCATTTGTTGACGACGAGGATGCAGCCTTTGTTGTGTTGCTGGATGAGGGAGGCGATGTGTTTGTCCTGGACGGTGGGGCCGATGGCGGCGTCGATGACGAGGAGGCAGATGTCGGCGGTGGTAACGGTTTTTTCGGCGCGGAAGTGGCTGAAGCGTTCGACGGAGGTGTCGATTTTGTGGACGTGGCGCATGCCGGCGGTGTCGATGAGGGTGTAGTGGCGGGCCTGTGGGCCGTGGCCGATGGAGAAGGCGACTTCGATGGAGTCGCGGGTGGTGCCGGGAACGTCGGAGACGATGACGCGGTCGTTGTTGAGGAGGCGGTTGATGTAGGCGGATTTGCCGGCGTTGGGGCGGCCGACGATGGCGACGCGCAGGGGCTTGGCGAGGGTGGGTTCGTGGGTGGCGGGGGGCAGTTTGAAGAGGATGTCGTCCATCATGGGGAGGAGGCCGCGGTCGTGGGCGGCGGAGACGGGGAAGAGCTTGAAGCCGAGTTCGTTGAATTCGTGGAGCTTGGCTTCGTGCTGCTCGAGGTCGCACTTGTTGACGGCGCAGATGCAGGGGGCGCCGGCGTGGCGGATCATGCGGGCGATCTCGGCGTCCATGGGATGGATGCCGTGCATGACGTCGACGACGAGGATGACGAGGGCGGCGTCGGAGAGGGCGGCGTCGACCTGGGCGCGGGTGCCGGACTCGATGGGGTTGCTGGAGGAGGTGGCGGCGAGGAGGGCGATGCCGCCGGTGTCGACGAGGTGGAAGCGCTGGTTTTCGAATTCGACTTCGTGCATGAGGCGGTCGCGGGTGACGCCGGGTTCGTCGTGGACGATGGCGATGCGCTGGCGGGCGATGCGGTTAAAGAGGGCGGATTTGCCGACGTTGGGGCGGCCGACGATGGCGACGATGCGCTGGCGGGGGGTGAGGACGGGGTCGTCGGATTCGGCGGGTTGCGGGATTGTGTTCATGATGTGGTTGAGGATGGTAGCATAATCGCGGCAAGGGGTGAAATGTTTTCAGGCGCGCGATGGGGCAGGGGAGGTGTGGCGGGGGAAGACGTTTGTGGCGTGGCAGGGGCGCTGCCACGCCACGGGGCGGTTATTTCTTTTTGGAGCGCCGGGGTTTTTCGTCTTTGCGTTTTTTGGGGGGCTTGGTGTCGTTGTCGGCGGGGGCGCCTTCGAGGATGAAGTCGGCGAGGCGGCGGTTGAAGTCGACGCGGCCGACGATGACGCGGAGTTTGGTGCCGAGTTTGAAGGTGTCGCCGCTGACGCTGAGGGATTCTTTGAGGGGGTCGTGGCGGACGAAGCGGTTGGAGAGGGTGGAGATGTGGATGAGGCCGGTGAGCTGGAGGTCGGTGACGTCGATGAAGAGACCGTAGGAGGTGACTTTGGAGACGACGGCGTCGTAGGTGAGGGGGGCCTTGTCGTCGAGTTGCTGCTGGAGGAAGCGGAATTTTTTGATTTCGATGAGGGCGCGCGAGGCGTCGTCGGCGCGTTGCTCGCGCTCGGTGGATTGGGCGGCTGCGCGGGCGAGGTAGTCGGGGGGGAGCTTGGCGTTGTCGCGGGCGATGTAGGCGGCGAGCTGGCGGTGGAGGATGAGGTCGGGGTAGCGGCGGATGGGGGAGGTGAAGTGGGAGTAGTAGCGTTTGGCGAGGCCGAAGTGGCCGGCGTCGGTGGAGGAGTAGAGGGCGCGCTTCATGCTGCGCAGGACAAGGGTGTGGGCGTGGGTTTTGAGGGGATGGTCCTGGGTGGAGGCGAGGAAGCGGGCGAGGTGCTGGGCGGTGGAGAGGTCGCCGGGCTTGAAGCCGAGCATGGCGAGGTCGGCCTGGAGGAGTTCGATTTTTTCGGGATCCGGCGGCTCGTGGAGGCGGGAGAGGACGGGGATGTTGTGGGAGAGGAGCTCGGTGGCGACGGCCTCGTTGGCGGCGACCATGCACTCTTCGATGAGCTGGTGGGAGACGTCGGTGGGCGTTATGCGGATGCCGGTCATGCGGGATTCGGCGTCGATGAGGATTTCGACTTCGGGGACTTCGAGGTCGAGGGCGCCGGCCTTGAAGCGGGCGGCGCGGAGCTGCTGGGAAAGGAGGAGGATGTCGCGGAGGTTTTGGTGGATTTTGGGGGGGACGTTGGGGAGGTTGTCGGGCGGGCGGTTTTCGATGAGGGCCATGGCCTGCTCGTAGGTGAGGCGGAGGCTGGAGCGGATGAGGGTTTTGGCGAAGCGGCGGGCGATCATGTTGCCCTGTGTGTCGAAGGTGAGGAAGGCGGAGAGGCAGAGGCGGTCTTCGTCGGGGCGGAGGGAGCAGACGCCGTTGGAGAGCTGCTCGGGGAGCATGGGGATGACTTTGTCGACGAGGTAAACGCTGGTGGCGCGCTCGTAAGCTTCGCGGTCGAGGGGGGTGTTGGGCTGGACGAAGTGCGAGACGTCGGCGATGTGGACGCCGAGGACGCGGTGGCCTTTTTCGTCGAAGGTGAGGGAGAGGGCGTCGTCGAAGTCCTTGGCTTTTTCGGGGTCGATGGTGAAGATGAAGAGGTCGCGGAGGTCTTCGCGCGCGCCGGGTTCGGAGAGGCGGGCGGCGACGCGCTCGGACTCTTTGTGGACAGCGGGCGGGAAATCGCCGGGCAGGTCGTATTGACGGGCGACGGTCTCGGTGTCGAGGGAGGGTTTGTCGGCCGGGCCGATGACGTCGACGATCTTGCCCTGGGGCGCTTCCTTGCGGTCGTCCCATTGGGCGAAGCGGAGGATGACGCGGTCGTTGGGTTTGGCGACGCCGGGAGATTCAACGGCGAAATCCTGCTTGTAAACCGGATCAAGCGGTGTGACGAACCAGAGGTCGCCGGCGCGCATGAGCGTGCCGACGATGTCGCGGGTGGAACGGGCGTTGATCTTGATGACCTTGGCGTGTGGCTCGTCCTTGGCGGCGTGGAAAACGCGGCAGGTGACATTGTCGCCGGGGAGCGCGAGGCCGAGGTCCTGGGGCATGATCCAGACGCGCTCGTTGGTCTTGGGATTGGTGATGAAGCCGTGGCCGTTGCGTGCCTGGCGGAGCTCGCCGATGAGGAGGTCGTCGGGATGACCGAGCGCGTAAACGCCGGCCTTTTGCTGGACGATGGCGCCGTCGGCTTCGAGCTTGAGAAGGAGTTTCGGGAGACGTTTGAGCTGCTTGCCGCGGAGGCCGAGCGTGGCGGCGATTTGCGGGGGCCGCCAGGATTGGTCAGGTTCGCTCTCAAAGAGGTATCGAATGGCTTCAATATCAGAATCAAATTTCATAATGCGGGCGAATTTTAGCAAAATGACGGTGGCGTGGCAATGGATGAATTTTTGTATCAAGCCAACAGCATTGACTCGTGCGCCCGTGGCGTGGCAGAGGTCGTGCCACGCCATAACGGCACATTAGACTCGTTGGGATGTAAGCTCACCGTCGCATCGCATGTGTGATTCATCGCCGCTTTTCGCTGAGCCGGAACACCTGCCGCGCTTCCATGTCGCGCGGGCGACACAATACACCAGAGCCGATGCATCGGCATGTGAACCGGTAATCCGGTATAAAGAGCTAACGGCAAAGCGGCGATGAATCGCCGCACTCCATAATGACCATGACCGTTATGCCCAGTGACCCATTGGCGTATGGCAACGCCCTGCACCACGACGGTTTTGCACCCCAACGGGGCAGGTGAATGTTGAGCGTTGACGCGGGCTTGAGGCGTCGAAACAAACCTGCCCGTTGAGGCGCACGAGCAAATGCCGTGGCTTTGGCTTCATACTTGCTTACCATCGAATGGAAACCGTATACTGTGTTCAACGGTTATGCATTCGCACCCACAAAAATCACGCGCGGGGTTTACCCTCATCGAGCTGGCGCTGGCAGCATTGCTGGTGGGCATTGGCTTGGTGTCGCTGATCACCCTCGGACGTCACGCGATGCAGGCCGCGCTGGAGGTCGAGGACGAACGCCGCAGCGCCGCGCTCGCGGAGGATGTGTTCGCGACCCTGCGCAGCGCGTCGTCGCATGTGTATCAGACGCAAGGCTATGAGGGATGCACCAATTTTTGGCAGGCGGTGACAAATTCGAACCGCGAGGGGAACATTGTTGCGTTATTAGGCGAGGATTCATCATTGCTACACCCGGCAACATGGGCGAGCACTGAACGGCCGTACATTTACAACGCCGCGTTGAAGGATGACGAGTTTTCCTTTCCCTTTTTTCAAACAACCACCAATGGGCTTGATTACATTTTTCGTCCGGCGAGCGACAACTTCGGAACGATCTGGGAGGCGCACTACAACATCGACATTGAGTTGAAGAATTTTCTGAACGATGCTTCCTTGCCGCCGAATGTGGTCGGCGTCACCCTTCACATCCGCCCGCGCACCACCTATCTCTCGACCAACGTCGAAACGGATACGCAAGACGGCGCCAGGAGTGACACGTGGAGTTTCACGGAATACCAGACCTTCTTCACGCACATTCCGCTTGAACCATTGCGGCAAACGTTGTTTTCGAAGTTATCAGGAGGCGCGGAATGAGGCGATGCGAAAACATTCGATTTGTGCCAATATCTGCGCTGGAGGGCGAGCGTCCTCGCGAGCCGCACAAAGATGCCCGGCTGACTTGTTGGATGGTCGCGTATTATTTACCAAAACCCTCCTGTTGCGGCGCGCCAGGACCCGCGACCACCCAGCAACAAAAAAAAAAGGCCGGGGTGAAAAAAATTATGAGTATT
>JAVBOU010000172.1:0-18234 GCA_031550185.1 Kiritimatiellia bacterium
GTCGAACACCTCAACCGCCGCATGAAACTCTTTAAAATGTTTCAACACCGTTATCGGAACAAACAACGCAAACATCTCATGCGAATTTCGCTCGTTTGTGGAATCTACAACTATGAAATCGGGTTATAGAACAAGTCTAATGATGTCCCTGCCGCAAACATTCTCCGCGCCTTGCGCGATGATACAACAAGCGACAACACGCTGGCACACGCGCTTAATCTGGCCATGCAGTTTGGTATTTATGACCCGGCCGTTACCGGCGAAGTACCCGCCACTTCGGTTGCCAAATCGTCCTGGGGCAAAATCGAAATCTTTTTTACTGCTGATTCCAACACTGTTCCGTATGGCAAAAAATTATTCGACGCATTGGATAAACTGCCTGACCGGCGGGTTTTTTATCAAGACATAAAAAACCCTGATAAAAGCAGACTTTTTGAGGCATACAAAGCAAAGCTTAAGTTCATGAAGCATGAACCCGTTAATGCCATCATAAATAGTTCATTCTTACTTGAAGGCACTGAAAAAATTGATGCCGTTTTACGCAATACTTGTTTGTATCACAATCCCGACGGATACAAAGAAACCGTTTTAGTTCCGGATAAAATAGGTTATGAGTGTGGATTTATTTTTGGAGAAGGGTATAAAGATGTTGACAACGAAAATAAAATATACTTTATCGACAGGTGCATGAATGGGGCGAGGGTGATCGTAAATGATTTTGGCGAGTACGAGACGTACATGAAACTTTTAAACTTGAATACAAACGCCGCACAAGACGCATCGGTTTTGGCTCCTCCGCCTGAAACATCCAAGACAGATGATGAAAGCAGAGTAGAAAACATTATCCGTATTTTGCGCGATAAAAATACCGATGACAACACACGGACACACGCGCGCAATCTCGCGATTCAGCTTGAAATTTCTGCCCCAACTATTAAACGAAAAAGATCCGCCACGTCCGGAACCCGGTGAATGACAGGCGAAATCGGCCAAGGTTTTAGACTGCAGCAAAGAAAGCTTCATCGATAATTTGGATTTATCCCGTACGCCTTGCTGTGGCAAACCTTGAGCGGGTGCGTGAGATTGAACCGCCGAAATTGACCTGCCCATTCAGGGCGCCATTTCGATTTACGTCTTGATCCAGGGCGTTGCCCTGGGCTGGAATGACCTACCCCGTTGGGCGTAAAAAATACTGTTGTCTTGTAGGGTCGGGTCTCCAAATTTAGTGTTTCCATTTTCATCTGTTGTTTCACGCTTGTGCATTCCTTCACCGCGTTCTATAATTGTCTCTTATGAAAAGGGCGATTTACTTCGCGGCTCCGCGTGAAAACAACGCAATCATACCCAATGATAAAACGACCGCGAAATACCGAACCTCTGTGTGTTGGTTTTCCAATGAAAAGAACAAAAATTAGTTTGTTGTTTGTGTTGTTCGTGCTTTTCTCAAGCAAGGCGTATGCTGTTAGAGAAAAAATCGTTCATTATCCCATGACGAATGGTGTGATTGAATGTGTGAAAAAATCATTGCCTGAAAATATGAGGCTTCTTCAAAGCTTTTTTCATGTTGACCCAACAAGCGTTATTTATGATTTTCCCAATTGTTGCCTGCTAGTAGGGTTTAACAATGAAAGGTATATTTTTAGTCAAGCTGCTGCATATATCATCATAGCACCGGGAAATGCCAAGGTACTGGAGCCTTTTGCTCAACGCGGCGTTAAGTCCGATGATATAATCTTGCGCGATGATCAGCGAAGTGTCCTCTTATTAGCCCCTCAAGGTGACGGTGAAGATGTTTGGACTGAATTACGTCATAACCTAAAACGTGAGCTTGCGTCCTTGAAAAACGTGCGTGTTGACGCTCAGCAAAATGTCGCTTCGGAAGAGGTTGTGCAACCGGGTCTCGAAAAAGCCTCCACCGCCGTTCCTTTCGCCACGCCAACGCCTCAATTCACAGGGGATATTGCCAACTTGGTGTTGCCTGAGGTTGTTTTTAAAAATGCCCGACTCACCGATGCTCTGGCGATGCTCACAACAATGATTGATGCCTATTCAACGTCTCCCGAGACGCAGCTGCGCATCCATTTTGACGAGGGCATTGACGCCAATAAACCGGATATTTCACTCGAAAAACAAAATGCAAAAGTCAAAGATATTCTTGATCTTTTGTCGAAAAAATCAGGATTGTCATACACACTCAAAGGCGCCGACGTGACGTTTCACAACGATTAGCTATCCATTGGGGTCGCTTATTCCGGAAACCACGCCCCCGATAATTTGGATTTATCCCGCACGCCTTGCTGTGGTATACTTTGGGCAATGCTTGTGATTGACCATATTTCGCGTTTTTTTGGAGAAAAAAAGGCCGTGGACGGCCTGACGTTTGACGTTGCGCCGGGCGAGGTGGTGGGCGTGCTGGGGCCGAACGGCGCCGGCAAGTCGACGTTGTTGCGGATGCTCGCGGGGATCATCGAACCGAGCGCGGGGGACATCCGCTTCAACGGACGCTCGACGTTTCCGCCGACGCCGGGGTTGCGCCGCGCGTTCGGGTATCTCTCCGAAGAGGCGCCGCTCTATCCGGAAATGACGGCGGTGGAGTATTTGAAGTTCCGCAGCCGCCTGAAGGGTTTCGCCGGACGCCGTCTCACGGCGCGCATGAGGGAAATGACGGAGATGACGGGGCTCACGGAGTTTTACCACGCGCCCTGCGCCACGCTCTCGGCGGGACAGCGGCGGCGCCTCGCGCTGGCGGACGCGCTCATGACGCATCCGCGCGTGCTGTTGCTCGACGCGCTCTTTGACAACGTCGACATTCTGCACGTGAAGCGCCTGCAGTCCGCGCTGACCGCGCGCGCGTCGCGCACCTCGATCCTCATCACGGGCCACAACCTCCACGCGCTGATCCCGATGTGCACGCGCTTCATGACGCTTCACAAGGGCCGCTACACCGCGAGTTTCATCACCGCGGAAATGGCGCCGGACAAACTTCACGAGCTGCTCGCGCGCTCGATCACGGAGCCGCTCATCCCATGTCTTTGATCCGCCTGATCGCCAGCCGCGAATTTCGCAGTTATTGCCGGACGTGCTTCGCGCATTGCCTCGCCATCGCCTATCTCGTGCTGACCGGGACGCTGTGGATTTATTCGCTCTACGCGCATGAGGGCGAGGTGCTTTCGCCGACCGCGCTGTGGGCGCAACTGCACGCGTCGTGCCTGCCGTTGCTGGCGATTTTTTCGACGCTCAAAAGTTTTTCCGTTGAACGCTCGCAGGGTACGCTCGACAATCTGCTGACCTCGCCGGCGCCGGTTGCGGATGTCGTCGCGGGCAAGTACGCGGCCGCGCTCATGCTCACGCTGGGCATCCTCGCGCTGTCGGCGCTCGGGCCGCTTGTGGTGCTGCCCAATGTTGTTTCGAGCACGAGCGCGGAAACGTCGGTGCTGTCGCTGCTCGCGGGCGTCATTGTGCTGGCGTTGCAGGCCGCGCTCTGGACGGCGCTGGGGATTTTTCTGTCGATTCTTTGCCGGTCGCAGGCGCTCACGGCGGCGATCGCGCTGATGCTCGCGGGTGCGATTCCGTTCGCGCTGCGCTTCTTCACGGTGGGCTACATGATGCCGCTGGTTTATCCGCACTACATCGCGCTCGACGCGACGCACGGAACGTTCGCCCTTTTTCCGATTGTCTGTTACGTCGCGCTCACGCCCATGTTCCTGTTCCTCGGCGCGCGCGCTCGACTTCCATTATTTCCGAACCCGCTAACGTCATGTCCGAATCCCCTTTCAGCCATTCGACCCTTAACGCGCGAAGGCGCCGCCGGGCCCGCCGCGCCGCGATGTTGCGCACGCTGCTCGGCATGATCCTCGCGCCGGCGCTCGCACTGCTCGTCTGCATGATCGCGCAGCACGTGAACCGCCGCGTCTATCTCCCGCTCGACCCGGACACGCGCCTCTCGCCGCGGCTGGTGCAGTCGCTCGAAAACTTTCCCGCATCGCTCACGATCACCGCGCTGATGCCGCCGTCGCACCGCGCCTTTCAACCCACGGCGCGATTGTTGCGCGCGATTTACGCCGCGTCGCAAACCTATCTGCATCCGGTCGCCTTCGAGCTCGTCGATCCGTTGCGCGACCTCACCCGGGCGTCCGCGCTTTTTCAAGACGGCGCGCAGGAAAACAGCCTGATTCTCAAGACCGAACACGCGCAAGCCTCGATTCCGGCGGACGAACTTTTTGAAAAAAGTCCGGCGGGCGAATCTTCTTATTTTGTCGGCGACCGTCTTTTGGCGGACACGTTGCGCACGCTGAACCGCGAACCCGAATTGCCGCTCTACTGGCTCACGGGCCACGGTGAAGGCGCGCTCGATGATTACGGTCCGACCGGCTTCTCCGACATTGCGCGCGAGTTGCGCCGCAAGGGTTATCCGTCGCATCCGCTGAACCTCCTCGTCGCGCAGTCCATTCCGCGCGACGCCGCCGCGCTGGTCATCGTCGCGCCGCGCCGCGCGTTCGCGCCCGAAGAGCTCACGCTCGTCACCGACTATCTCGACAAGGGCGGCAAACTCCTTTACTTCGCCGGCGACACGCCGCTCGCGCAGAACGAGGATTTTCTCCTGAAATGGGAACTTCAACTCACGCCGTACCACGCGGTTGGTGGCCGGCAGTTTGCGGGCGACGAATTGCTCACGCTTTCGTATCCGCCGCATCCCGCCACGAAATCGCTCGCCGGCAGTGCCACGCTTTTCGCGTCGCCGCGCGTCATCGAGCGCAAACCGTCCACGCCCGCGCAAACACATCTTGCGCTCCTGCCTGTCGCGCGCACGGGCGACTCCGATTGGGGTGCGATCAACCCCGGCGCTTCCCGGCAGTTCAATCCGCAGACCGACATTCCCGGGCCCGTCGTTTTCATCATGACCGCGGAGCACGGCGATCAGGTCGTCCTGCGCAACACGCGCATCGTCCTTGCCGGCGGCGCGCGCTTCGCTTCCAACCTCTTCCTCCAACGCCGCGCCTCGGCCAACATCGAGCTCGTCATCAACCTCGTCGACTGGCTCACCGGCGCGCCGACCATCACCTCTGCCGACACTCACGCCGGTCTTCCGCTCGCGCTTAATCTCGGCCGCCGCGGATGGTTCACGCTCGCGCTCCTCACCGCCGGCGCCATCCCCGGCATTCCCTTCATCCTGCTCATGATCCGTTGCATCCGCAGAAGGTAGCCATGTTTCCACGCCGCACACTCCTCGCCCTCCTCTTCTTCGCGCTGCTCGCCGGCGCCGCCCTGCATGTCCTGCACCGTTACGCCGCGCTCACTGGTGCGCCCGACACGCACCGCCTCTTTCAGCAAAACCTCGACGCGGCCGACACACTTTCCATTGAACGCGGCGACCGCTCCATTTCCCTCCAGCGCCACAACAGCCAGTGGGACATTCTCCATCCCGTTGTCGCCTCCGCCGACACACGGCGCATCCGTCAGCTCCTCGACGCACTCGAAGCACTGCCCGTCATCGACCAGTTTTCGCCGCGCACCCTCGAACAGCGCAAACTCTCGCTTGAGCTACTCGGCCTCTCTCCGCCGCAGGCGCGTCTCACCCTCACCGTCCAGGGCCATTCCACCACGCTGGACATCGGCCACGCCTCGCCCTCCGGCAACGCCCTTTACCTCATCCATTCCGGATTCCCCGGCAAAGTCCTCGTGACTGACGCCGCGCTCCTCCGCCAGCTTCCCGCCAACTTCTCCGAGTTCCGCCAGCGCCTGCTCATCCCCGCGCTCGTCCCGCAAATCACCGCCCTCGAAATCCGCCGCCCCGCGCAGCCCACCCTCCGCCTCACCCGCAAGGACAACCTCTGGCACATCGTCCAACCCATCGCCGGTCGCGCCAGCCAGCTCGTCGTCGCCGAGCTCACCCAAGCCCTCGCCGCCCTCTCCATCGAATCCTTCGTCTGGCCCGAAACCCTTTCCGAATCCGGCCAGCCGCCCTCCTTCGCCCGTTACGGACTCGACACCGAATCCGCCCTCTCCCTCCTCATTTGGGAACAGGAAAAATCCTCCCCCCTGCGCATTCGTCTCGGCCATCCGCCAGCCTCCAGCCCCGGCCTCCTCTACGCCCTTGCCGCCGACCAAACCACCATCGTCACCGTCACCAACTCCGCCCTTCCCTTCCTCGACCTGTCCCCCGCCGACTTCCGCGACCGCCGACTCTTCCGCGAAAACCCCGACCATCTCGCCTCCCTCTCCATCCGCTATCCCAACCAAACCCTCGAGCTCGAATGCGACGCCGACCGCCAGTGGATGCTCAACGCGCCCCTGCGCAGCCGCGCCAATCAAGCCACGGTTCGCGCCTTCATCAACACCCTCCTCACCCTCCGCGCCGACAAAATCATCGCCGACGACAGCCTCCCCGGCGCCGCCTCCATCCTCCCGCCCGAACAGCAGATGACCCTCAACTTCAAAAACCTCCCGCCCCTTTCCCTCAACTACCAGTTCGGTCCCGTCCTCAGCCAGTTCGCCTTCACCAACGCCCCTGCCGTCGTCTACCTCATCCCCTCCACCAACCTTCCTCCCGAGCTCGTCAGCCTCGACGAAGCCACCATCTTCGCCGACCCCCAAATCATCAACGTCCCGTCCGACGCCGTCAAACGCCTCACCCTCGCCACACCCGCCTCCACCCAAACCTTTGAGCGCGTCAGCGCCGCGTGGCAGAGCTCCACCTCTGCCACCGACCTCCTTCCCAAAATTCCACAATGGATCGACGAGCTCTCCCATCTCCGCGCCGAACGCGTCGCCCAGCTCACCCCCCTCTTTCCGCTCCAGCTCGACTCCCTTCACCTCGCCCCTCCCGAATACGAAATCACCCTCGACCTCAGCGAATCTGACGCCCTCCGCCGCGTCCTCGCCATTGGCGTCCCCTCGCCCACCGGCGGCCGCTATGCCGCCCTCCGCGGCAGCGACGTCCTCTACATCCTCTCCACCAATATCAATGAAAAGTTAACAGTTAACAAGTAACAGTTAACACGCAAACACATCTTTTCCAAACCGTCGGGAAATCTGTGTTCATTTGTGGAAACCTCTCGAGATGAAATACCACATCATGGATCACCTCATTGTAGCGGCGCTGCTGTGCTGCGCCTCCCCGTTGTTAACGAATCTCATTTATACCGGGAGGGGCGGTACAGCAACGCCGCTACAACACGCATGACGTGCAGGACGAAAAATAAATTATGAGAGTGGCTTTGATTGACATCGGTACACTCTGCTCCTCGCTCCAACGGGGCACACGAAACAAATGCTTTCCTGTGGAAAGGCGTTTTCATGCATGCACCAATGTTGCTCAGAAATACTATAACACACTCATCAACGTTGTCCATCGTCCGTGGCAGAAGTCATGCTCATCGTGCGAATCTCTGCCATCACCGCCGACGCCGTCCGCCGCGCCCTAATCAAGGCCGGCAACCTCAAAACCATCCTCTCTATCACTACCGAAAACGACTGCGAATTCCTCAACTCCGCCCAACTCTTCAAAGGCATCAACGCCGACCGCAAAATTGACGAAAACCACGCCTGCGCCGCCAGGGAAAAAGGCACCGTGGAAAACGTCAACCGACACATCCGACACTTTTATCCCAAGGGTACCGACTTCCAACGCGTCTCATCCCGCCAAGTCACCGCCCTGCAAACCTTCATCAACTCCATCCCCCACAAAACGGCACTCCGAGGAAAAACCGCAAATGAAACTTTTTTCGCTGCTTCCTAAAGCCCTGGTCCATTTAGCGCACAACTACCGGGGCGCCGTTAAGCGGGTTCGTTGGCGAGGAGGCCGTTGGCGAGGCGGACGGTGCGGTCGCAGACGGCGGCGACTTCCTGGGAATGCGTGACGACGACAAGGGCGTGGCCGGATTCGCGGGCGATGGAGAAGAGCATGTGGAGGGCTTCGAGGCCGGTGGAACGGTCGAGGTTGCCGGTGGGTTCGTCGGCGAGGAGGAGCTTGGGCTCGTTCATGAGGGCGCGGGCGATGGCGGCGCGCTGCTGTTCGCCGCCGGAGAGTTCGAGGGGCGTGTGGGTGACGCGGTCGGCGAGGCCGACGAGTTTGAGGAGGTCCTGGGCGCGGGCACGCATGGTGCGGCGGGGCATGTGACCGGTGGCCATGGCGGGGAGCATGACGTTTTCGATGAGATCCATTTCAGGGAGCAAATGGTAGGATTGGAAGACGAAGCCAATGCTGCGGGCACGGAGGATGGAACGGCGGCGGCTGGAGAGGTCGTAGACGGAGGTGCCGTTGAGTTTGACGCTGCCTTTGCCGGGGCGGTCAAGTCCGCCGAGGACGTGGAGGAGGGTGCTTTTTCCGGCGCCGCTGCGGCCGACGATGGCGACGCGCTCGCCGGGCTGGACAAAGAGGTCGGCGCCGTTGAGGACGTCGACGATTTTGTGGGGGAGGTGGTAACGCTTGTGGAGTCCGGTGGCTTCGAGGACGGGAAGGCTCATGACGGGGGGAAATGGCATGGCGTGGCAGGGGTTCTGCCACGCCACGCCGGAGTTAGGGGTTTTTGAAGGTTAGCCAATGGATTTTTTGGCGGCTTCGAATCCGGGGCGGCGGCCGCGGTACCAGTTGACCATGAGGGGGGTGGCGATGAAGAGGGTGCCGAAGGTGCCGAAGATGATGCCAATGCACATGGTGAGGGCGAAGTCAAAGATGGCGCCGCTGCCGAAGCCCACGAGTGCGAGGACGGGCAGGAGGGTGGTGAAGGAGGTGAGGAAGGTTCGGCTGAGGGTGCGGTTGAGGGCCTGGTTGACGATGGTCTTGAAGTCGTTGCGCGGGTCTTTGATGAGATCCTCGCGGATGCGGTCGAAAACGACGATGGTGTCGTTGATTTCATAACCGACAATGGTCAGGAGCGCGGCGACGGTCGTCAGGCTGATCTGGCGGCCGAGGAGGGTGTAGACGCCGATGGTGACGAAGACAGTCGCGGCGAGGGCGGCGATGCCGCCAAGGGCGAAGCCGAGCTCGAAGCGGAGGGTGATGTAGAGGATCATGCCGATGAGGGCGAGGACGACGGAGTAGAAGGCGGCCTTGCGCATTTCGGCGCCGACGGAGGAGCCGATGGTGTCGGAGGCCTTGTAAGCGAAAGCGGCGTCGGGGAAGGATTCGGCCAGGGTGGAGGTAATGGTGGTGAGGGTGGCGGCGGCCTCGTCGTCAGCGGTGATGCCGGTGCGAACCTGCAGGATGCGCTCGCCGCCTTCGAAGCCCTGATATTGGACTTCGGCTTGGATGTTGGCGGCGGAGAGGGCGGTGGTGATGTCGCTGGAGGGGACTTGATTGGCGTAGGTGAACTCCATGGTGACGCCGCCGGTGAGGTCGACGGAGAGGACGGAGGAGGGGGATTTCGCGGCGCGAACGCTGAAGAGAAGGATGGAGGCGACGATGAGAACGCCGGTGATCATGAGCGCGGGCCTGGCCTTGCCGAGGAAGTCGAAGGCGATGTTCTCCTTGACAACGGAGAGCATCTTGTAGGGTTTGACGCGGCCTTCGGGAACGGTGAGGTTGAAGATCATACGGGTGACGACGAGGACGGTGAACATGCTGATGATGATGCCGGCGGAGAGGGTGATGGCGAAACCCTTGATGGGGCCGGTGCCGAAGATGAAGAGGATGACGGCGGTCAGCAGGGTGGTGATGTTGGAGTCGAAGATGGCGAGGAAGGCACGGTCGTAACCGGCGTCGACAGCGGCGCGGGCGGATTTGCCAAGCCTGAATTCTTCGCGGATGCGCTCGAAGATGAGGACGTTGGCGTCGACGGCCATGCCGATGGTCAGAACGATACCGGCGATGCCGGGCATGGTGAAGACGGGCAGGGCGAGGAAGCGGGAGTCGACGGAGCGGTCGAAGAAGCTGAGAAAGCCTGAGGCGATGATCATGCCGGCGGGCAGGAGGAGCAGGTCAAGCGCGAGGGCGATGTTGGCGATGAGGCCGCAATAGAAGTAGTAGACGAGCATGAAGAGGAAGACGGCGATGGCGCCGCCAGCGGCAGCCATGAGTCCGCTGTTGATGGCGTCGCGGCCAAGCGTGGGGTCGATGACGCGCTTCTCAATGATTTGGACAGGCGTGGGCAAGGCGCCGGCGTTGAGGGTGTTGCGGAGCATGTTGGCTTCGCTGGCGGTGAATCCGCCGCCGCCGGAAATGGAGGCCTGGCCGTCAAGAATGGGTACTTTAAGCATGGGAGCGGAGTAGAGGACGCCGTCGAGGATAATGGCGAGCTGACGACCGGGACCGGGGTTCTGGCTACCGTCGGTGCAATATTTTTCGGTGACCTGCTTGAAGATGAGCGCACCTTTTTTGTTGAGCCTGAGGCTGACCTGAAGTTCGCCGGTCATGGAGTTTTGGTCAACAGCGGCGGACTGAAGTTCCGCACCGGTGAGCTCGCGTTTTTTGGCGACGAAGTTGGGGATATAGACGTTGCCGGTGCCGCGTTTTTCAAACATCATTTCGTAGCTGGTCATAGATTCGCAACCGAAGCGTGAGAGGCGGCGGCGATAGTCGGCGTCACGATAAAGCGTGGCGTACTCTGCGGTGGGGATGTAGCCGACGCCGCTGTCGTCTTTGACGAATCCTTCAGGTGCGGGTTTTCCGCTGAGGAGCCTGGAAACGAGATTGGCATTATCCTTGTGGACGAGGCGGAACTCGAGAAACGCGGCGCTTTCGATGCTGCGCTCGGCGTTCTCACGCTGTTTGGCGTCGGCACCGGGAAGCTGGATGACGATGCTGTGATCCTTGCCCTTGTAGATGACCGGCTCGTTGACGCCCATGCCGTCAACGCGCTTGCGCAAAACCTCGAGGACGCGGTCGTCGGCGTTCGCCATGACCTTATGCATTTCTTCGTTGATCTGCACCGGTGTGAACGACGGATTGTCGTCCGTGATCTGAGCACGGAGTCTCGGTTCGTCAATCTTGACGGTGAAGCTGGTGCCGCCTGCAAGGTCGATGCCGAGGCGGATGCCGGGGAAGCGTTTCTTTTGCTCGGTGGTCGCGGCCTGCTTTTCGCCGCTGCCGGGGGGCGTGAGGACCACGTAGATCGACAACGTGGCCAAGCCCGCGAGGATGAGCCATTTCCAAATCATGTTCACACTTTTCATGAGTTTTCCTTACTCTTTTTCAGTTGGGGCGGTTTACGCGTCTTTCGCAGTTTCGCCTTCGGCCAGCACGCGCGAGACCGCGCCGCGCGCCACTTCGATCTTCACGCTCGGCGCCACTTCAATGATGAAGGTATGCTCGCGCGTTTCGACCACACTGCCGACAATCCCGCCGGCAAACATCACCCGCTGCCCCGCCCGCAGCTCAGAAATAATCCTCTGGCGCTCCTTCTCCTTCCGCTGTTGCGGACGGATCATCATGAAATAGAAGATGGCAAAAATCAGGATCAGCGGAACAAACGTTCCAATGCTTCCCAGTCCGCCGCCGGATGGCGCCGCGCCTTCCGCGATCACATTCAAAGATTGAAAAAAGTCCATGTTTATTTTGCTCCGGTTTCGGCAGGGGTTTGGAGTTCCTGCGGGTTCACGATTTTCAAGGGGACAGGCAGACTGCCCGCGTTCAACAAATTGCAAAGGCGTTGCGCCTCGGTTTTGGCAAAATTGCCAGAAATGACCGCCTGTCCGTTGGGAATGGGCGTCTGAAGCACAGGCGCGGAATAAAAGACGCCATCGAGGATGATGGCAAGCTGCCGACCTAGGCCGGGGTTCTGAGTGCCATTGGCGCAGTACTTTTCTGTGAATTGGCGGAAAATCAACGTGCCTTTTTTGTTGAGCTGAATGTTGACTTGAAACTCTTTGGTCGTGGCGTTTCGACCAACGGAAGCAGATTGCAAATCGACACCGGTGAGCTCGCGTTTTTTGGAAACAAAGTGGGGAATGCACACGTTATCGGCAACGCGTTGTTGCAACATCATTTCGTAACTGACCAAGGTTTCGCATCCGAAACGGGCGAGACGCCTGCGGTACTCGGGATCGCGGATAAGCGTGGCGTAATCTTCGGTGGCAATGTAACCGACGCCGTTGTCGTCCTTGACAAAACCTTCAGGCGCGGGACGAGCGCTGAGGAGTTTTGAAACGAGCGCGGCGTTATCTTTATGGACAAGGCGGAACTCCAAGAAAGCGCTTGAAAGAAGGCTGGCGACAACGTGTTCTTTTTCGTCCGCAGAGAGTTTCGCCATGCAAACAAAACTTCCGTCTTTTCTTTTTTCCACGCTGGCGTTTGTGCCACTGATGCCATCGACGCGTTTGCGCAGGACTTGAAGAATGCGCTCGTCGGCATTTTGCATGACCTGGCGTGTTTCCGCGTCAACCTCCGCCCGCGTGAACGATGGATTGTCTGCCATGATGTTGTTGCGCAACGCAACCGCATCCACCGCCATGACAATGGTGACTTGCTCGAGTGCCTGTTCGTCGGACAACTCTTTTTGCGCGTCTTCCGGCGCACACCCGGAGATCATGCCCGCCGCCATCATCACGATCGCGGCAACCATAACCTTTCCAAATATGTTCCAGAGTTTCAAAACCATTTTCAACTTCCGACCGAAACAAGCCGGTGATCCGCGGAGCCTTCCGCCGACCACGTTTGCGTCCATGTCTCATGCCAAGCGTCCAGCGCGCCCGCGATGATCGCCGCGCGCATCTCCCGCATGATCGCGAGGTACCGGTGGACATTGTGCAACGTCAACAAATGGACTCCCAAAATTTCCTTCACATTCAGCAGGTGGCGCACATACGCGCGGCTCACCGTCCGGCAGCAGTAGCATCCGCAACCCTCCTCGACCGGCCGCGTGTCCTCGCGGTACGCCCCGTTTTTCACCGGGTACGGACCCTTGGCCGTGAACGCCGTGCCGTGCCGCGCGAGCCGGCTTGGCATCACGCAGTCGAACATGTCAACGCCCATGCGCACCGACTCGACAATCTGGCCCGGCCCGCCCAGCCCCATCACATAACGCGGCTTTTCCTCGGGCAGCCAGCCCACGCTGTCGCGGATTCCCTGCAGCAGGACAGGTTCCGGCTCGCCCACGCTCACCCCGCCGACCGCATAGCCGTCGAAGTCCATCGCGACAAGCCCGCGCGCGCAACGTTCCCGCAGCTCCGGGAACGCGCTGCCTTGCACGATCCCGAAGAACAACTGGCCCGGAGCACGCTCCTGCTCCTTGCAAATAGCGGCCCATGATAGCGTTTTATCCACGGTCTGACAAGCCGTTTCTCGCGTCGCCGGCCACGCCACGCACTCGTCGAAACACATCGCAATGTCCGACCCCAATCCCCGCTGCGCCGCCATCGCCTCCACCGGCCCGAGGAACAGCGCCTTGCCGTCCACGTGCGACTGAAACCGCACGCCGCTTTCCGTCACCTTGCGGATCCCCGCCAAGCTGAAAACCTGAAACCCCCCGCTGTCCGTCAGGATCGGCCCGTCCCACGCCATGAACCTGTGCAGCCCGCCGCACTTCGCGATCGTCTCCACCTCCGGCCGCACCATGAGGTGATAGGTGTTGGCCAGCAAAATCTGCGTGCCCACCTCCGCCAGTTCCCGCGGCGAAAGCGCCTTCACCGTCGCCTTCGTCCCCACCGGCATGAACACCGGCGTCTCCACCGGCCCGTGCGCCGTCCACAAAACGCCCGCCCGCGCGTGGCTGCGCGCGTCCGTTGCCACCACCTCAAACGTCCCCGGCGGCTTGGCTATCTGACCTTCAAAACTCATTTTGAAAAGTCGGAATGTTACCATACCCCCGTTTCCCGCGCAATCCCATATCGTCGTTTTGTCAGGGCCACTCCATAACCACTAAATTTCGCCTCATATAAGGTGGGGCGCGACCGCCGGGCGCGCCGGGCTCCGCGCAAGCTGTTTTTTCGCGAAACGAGCGCCTGTCCGGATTTTTGGCGCAACACAGCAACGCCGCTGCAACGCGGGTTTTTCGTCGGGACAAACGTTTGTCGGGAGTCCGGCGCGCCCGGCGGTCGCGCCCCACCTTTTGCCACAACGTTTCGCGTCACCGCACCACGCGCGCCGAGCCGCCCTCCATCACGCGCTCGACCTCCGCCTTCGACGCCATGGACGTGTCGCCCGGCGTCGTCATCGCCAGCGCGCCGTGGGCGCAACCATAATTCACCGCCTTTTGCGGATCATTGTGCGCCAGAAATCCATACACCAAACCCGACGCAAACGAATCGCCACCGCCCACGCGATCCATCACCCAAAGATCCTTCATCTCAATGGCTGGATAAAACTCGCCGCCGCACCAGCACACCGCGCTCCAGTCATTCACCGACGCCGTCTTCACCCCGCGCAACGTCGTCGCGCACGCCTTGAAATTCGGAAACTCCTTCACCGCGCGGCTGATCATCTTCTTAAAATTGCCAAGCTCCAGCGCCGTCAAACCCTCGTCCACGCCCTCGATCTCAAAACCCAGGCACGCGGTGAAATCCTCCTCGTTGCCGATCATCACATCGACGTACTGCGCGAGCCTGCGGTTCACCTCGCGGCAACGTTCCAGCCCGCCGAAACTCTTCCAAAGCGACGGACGGTAATTCAGGTCGTACGAAATGATCGTCCCATGCTTGCGCGCGGCCTTCATCGCCTCCTCGATCACCGCCGGCGCGTGCTCCGAAATCGCCGCGAAAATCCCGCCCGTGTGAAACCACCGCGCGCCGTGCTTCCCGAAAATCGCCTCCCAATCAATGTCTCCCGGCTTTAACGCCGCCGCCGCCGTATGCCCGCGGTCCACAATCCCCAGCGCGCCACGAATCCCAAACCCGCGCTCCGTAAAATTCAAACCCACGCGCACATTGCGGCCCAGCCCGTCGAACTTCATCCACTTGATCAGGTCGACATCCACGCCGCCCTGCATGATGAAATCCTCCACCAGCCGCCCCATGTCATTCTCCGGAAACGCCGTCACCACCGCCGTGCGCAGACCAAAACACTTGCGCAAGCCACGCGCGACGTTGTACTCTCCCCCACCCTCCCACACGCGGAACGACCGCGCCTGCCGCACGCGTTCCTCGCCCGGATCAAACCGCAGCATGATCTCGCCCAGCGAAACCTCGTCCCAGCGGCACGTCTCCGCGCCTTTGATTGTCAAACCCTTCATGGCAACTCCAAACGTCAGATAAAAAAAACGTGCCGCGTAGTCTATCCCGCCCGCCCGCGTGTGTCAAACCACAAGATACAAGGTAAGACAGACATTCTTGTCTGTCATCAGGGTGTCTCCGCGAACCCCAACGACAGACACGAATGTCTGTCTCAGCTTTTCCGCGTTCGATTACTTGGTCTTGCTGGTTGCGAACTCCAGGGCAAGGAGCGAGTAGGAGGTGGCGAGCGCGGGATCCGACTCCCACCAGCGATTGTCGGAGTTGCTCCATGAGCCGTCTTCCTTTTGCAGAGAAGCGAGGCGCTTGATGACCTCTTCGCGCCACTGGATGGGCGCGCCGCCGTCCTTGCGGGGGATCGCGTCCATGCGGGCGGCGGAAAAGGCGCGGCCCATGACATTCATGTAGAAATAGAGACCGCTCTGACCCACGCCGGGATTTTCCTCGAGCGTCCAATGGCGGGAGGCATAGTCCACCGCGGAGACGACGCGGGGATCGTCGCGCTTGATTTCGCAATAAATCAAGGAGAGCAACCCGGCGTATGTGATGGAGCCATAGGAACGAAGAACAACCTTCCCCTCTGGCGTGGTGCGGGTGCCGGCCTTCGCGTCGTTGGGATTGTAGAAGAAGCCGCCGGCGTCGTCGCCGTTGGTGTTTTGCATCTTTTCGACGTATTGCAACGCGGTCTTCCAGTTGATGTCGGCGCGCGGCTGTCCGGCGGGGCGGAGGTCTTCGAGCTCCTGGCTGCGGCGCATGGCTTCGATGCAGAAATGGGTGTTCATGAGATCCGTGTAGGCGCGGTCGTTGACGCGGTCATAACCGAAGCCGCCGTGATAGTCGTCGGACGGATCGCCCTCAAGCTGCGAATTGGCGATGTACGTGCGGGCTTTGAGTAAAACGGGCAGCACCTTGGGATCCTTGGCGCGCGCGGCGTGAAGCGCCGTGAGACAAATCGCGGTGTTGTAGGTGCCGAGGCCGCCGCCCTTGCGGTCAGGATTTTCGACATAGATGCCGCCGTTTTTTTGGGCGCAGGAGAGGATGTAATCCACCGCGCGGTCAATCTGCGGTTTGTACTGGGCGTCGCCGGATCCGACAAGCGCCCACAGGACGAGACCGGTCATGCCGGGAAATTTGGGATCGCCCCAATAGCCCTTTCCGTCGACCTCGTTGGCGGCCAGCCAGGCGAGGCCCTTCTTGATGGAGGCGGTGGCTTCTGCGTCCGCGGCCTTCGCCGTGTCGTCGGCCAGCGCGCCGGTGCAGAGCAATGCGGCGCCGAATGTGGCGAGCAGTGTGGTTTTGAGGAACATGTGAAAACTCCCTTTTAGGTTTCAACAGTTAAACGTCAAACACGCCGGCAAGGTTCATTTTACTCCTGCGGAACCTCCGTATGCAGGGCCTGCGGCACCAACACCGGCTCGATCACCTGAATCGTCATCCATCTGGCCTTTTTCCAGCGAACCGCAAAAATCACGGCGAGAATGAAAATGTACACCGTCATGATCGCCCACATCGGCAGCAGCCCGGCATTCATCCGCAACGCCAGCCACTCCACCGGCATCCAGACAACCCAGCCCATCACAAGCATGCAGATCATCACAAACTTCGTGTCACCCGCGCCGCGCAAGGCGGACATGAGGACAATGTTCGCCGTGTCGGCAATCCCCCAGATCGCCATCATGAGCATCATCGGCCGCGCGACCGCCAAAAGCTCGTCGAGCCGGTACTCGCTCTTCGCCGGATTAAAAGCCATGATGAAAATCTGCGGCGCGACGACGAAAAAAATCGCGAGCGGAATCATGTAACCCCAGCCGACCTTCAGCCCCGACCAACCGGCGCGCAACGCGGTCAGCGGCTGACGCGCGCCCTGGTAACGCGCGACCACGATGGACGTCGCGATCCCGAAGCCCATCAGCGGCGCGAAGGCCAGATGATTCACGCTGAAACACATCGTGCTCACCGACAGTTCCAAACCGCCCAGACCGCCCACGATGAAGACAAAAACCGTGAACGCCCCCACGTCCACCAGCACCTGAAACCCCGACGGCACACCAAACCGGATAATCCGCCGCATCAACGGAAAATCCAGCCGAAACGCCGGCCGCCATCCGTAGAGCCGCAAATCCTCCGACCGCAAATACCAGTAAAATTGCAGGAAAAACGGCGCAAACCCCGAAATCACCGTCGCCCACGCCGCGCCGCGAATCCCCATTTCCGGAATCCCCAGCGCCGGATAGCCAAAGATGAAAAGATAATCCAGCGGAATATTCAACAGCGCGCCGGTCAGGTTCGCAATCGTGTTCAGCTTCAACAGCCCCTTGCCCGTAAAATAACCGGAAATCGCGCCCGCCGCCGGCAACCGCAGGCCGCCCAGCATCAGGATCAGAAAATAATCCCGGCCCGGCGGAATCACATTCGCCGGAAGCGAACTATGCGAAATGATCCACAACCCAAGCGGCATCAACGCCAGCAAAAACGGCACCGAAAACACCGACAGCCACAGCCCCTGCGCCGTCGCATGCAAACACCCCTGCGGCGACTTCGCCCCGTGATAATGCGCCACAAACGTCCCCGCATAAAGCGCCACCTGATGAAAAATGCACAACATCAAATAGCTCAAAATTCCCGTCGGCATCGCCGCCTGAAACGACACATCCGAATGATTCGCCAGGAAAATGCGATCCGTGAAAAGCATGATCGTGTCCGCCGCCATGCCCAAAATCAGCGGCATCGACATCAGCAACAACTCACGCTTTCCACCCTCTTCCGCCGCCGCAATGGGACGCGTGAAAAACCGTGTGACAGATGAAAACATGACAAAAAGCAAAAAAGTTTACCCGAACGACGGAAAAAAGTACAGAAATTCCGCAAAAATCAGCCCGTGGCAGAGGTCATGCTCTGCCACGGGCGGCGCACATCAATCAATGGTGGGGCGCGACCGCCGGGCGCGCCGGGCTTACGACAAGCTTGCATCCGCAACGCAAGCGACAAACAATAGACTTGTTCTATAACCCGATTTCATAGTTGTAGATTCCACAAACGAGCGAAATTCGCATGAGATGTTTGCGTTGTTTGTTCCGATAACGGTGTTGAAACATTTTAAAGAGTTTCATGCGGCGGTTGAGGTGTTCGACG
>JAVBOU010000221.1:0-26249 GCA_031550185.1 Kiritimatiellia bacterium
TCGGCCGCGTACTCAACCTCCTCCGCGAACCCATTGACAACAAGGGCGACCTCACCCCCGACCCCCTCCTGCCCATCCACCGCCCCGACCCCTCCCTCGAAGAACAATCCACCAAGCAGGAAATCCTCGTCACCGGCATCAAAGTCATCGACCTCCTCACCCCCTACCGCAAAGGCGGCAAAATCGGCCTCTTCGGCGGCGCCGGCGTCGGCAAAACCGTCATCATCCAGGAACTCATCCACAACATCGCCCGCGAACACGGCGGCTGCTCCGTCTTCGCCGGCGTCGGCGAACGCACCCGCGAAGGCACCGCCCTCTTCCACGAAATGGCCGACGCCGGCGTCCTCGACAAAACCGCCATGGTCTACGGCCAGATGAACGAGCCCCCCGGCGCCCGCGCCCGCATCGCCCTCTCCGCCCTCACCGTCGCCGAATACTTCCGCGACCACGAGCACCAGGACGTCCTCCTCTTCATCGACAACATCTTCCGCTTCACCCAGGCCGGCATGGAAGTCTCCGCCCTCCTCGGCCGCATCCCCTCTGCCGTCGGCTACCAGCCCACCCTCGCCACCGACATGGGCGAGCTCCAGGAACGCATCACCTCCACCACCTCCGGCTCCATCACCTCCATCCAGGCCGTCTACGTCCCCGCCGACGACTACACCGACCCCGCTCCCGCCACCACCTTCACCCACCTCGACGCCACCACCGAACTTTCCCGCGCCGTCGTCGAGCTCGGCATCTACCCCGCCGTCGACCCCCTCACCTCCACCTCCTCCATCCTCGCCCCCGAAATCGTCGGCGATGACCACTACAACACCGCCCGCGGCGTCGTCGAGCTCCTCCAGCGCTACCGCGACCTCCAGGACATCATCGCCATCCTCGGCCTCGACGAACTCAGCGAAGACGACAAAAAAATCGTCGCCCGCGCCCGCCGCGTCCAGCGCTTCCTCTCCCAGCCCTTCCACGTCGCCGAAACCTACGTCGGCATCAAGGGCGAATACGTCCAGCTCGAGGACACCCTCCGCTCCTTCAAGGAAATTCTCGCCGGCCAGCACGACGAACTCCCCGAGCAAGCCTTCTATATGGTCGGCGCGATCGAAGGCGCCATTGAGAAAGCCAAAACCCTCGACAACAAAGACCCCAAGCCCGCCGACGCAAAACCCGCTGAAGCCCCCAAACCCGAAGCCAAACCCGCCTCCTAAATCCCCCATCGGATTCACTCGATTGAATCAACTCACCCTTTTCAGCCTTTAGCCCTTGGCCCTTCTTCATGACCACCTTCCCCCTTCGCATCCTCTCCCCCGCCCAAACCCTCTTCAGTGGCGACGTCACCACCATCACCGCCACCTCCCTTGACGGCCGGCTCCAAGTCCTTGCCCACCACGCCCCCGCCTCCATTGCCCTCATCCCCGCCATTCTCCGCGTCGACACCGGCGGCGCCACCCAATGGTACGCCCATTCCTCCGCCTCCCTCCACATCTTCCCCAACGGCGGCGCCCTCCTCCTCGCCTCCCACATCCAGCCCGCCCCCTCCGAAGCCGAAGCCCAAACCCTCCTTGCCGACATCCACAAACTCCTCGCTCCTCTCCTCTCGCCCGACAAAACCTAACCTCCCCCCTTTTTCAGAAAAACACAAACGCCATTTCTCCTTCCGGACAATGGCGTTTTTCTTTGAAATGGTAGGGGTGCACGGACTCGAACCGTGGACCCAGTGATTAAGAGTCACTTGCTCTACCAACTGAGCTACACCCCCACGGATTTTACGAAAATGGAGCGAGCGAAGGGACTCGAACCCTCGACAACCACCTTGGCAAGGTGGCACTCTACCAACTGAGTTACGCTCGCTTTGTTTGGTAAAACGTCGAGTAATATAGCAGGTTCGCGGCAACGGTGCAACAGAAAAAATTGTGCGCTTTTCATCTTGTAAATTGCGGTTTACAGGAGAAGAAAAAAGCAAAAAATTGTGGCGTGGCAGGAGTCCTGCCACGCCACGAGAAGGTTTTAGGTTTTGTTATTCGAGGATGAGGTCGCCAACGTCATCAAGGTTTTTGGAGTGGGGGCCGCTGAACCAGCCGCTGAAGCCGTTGCGTCCGCTGCCGTCGTCCTCGTTGAGGATGAGGCCCATTCCGAGGTTGGCGCCGGAGGCGGGCGTGAAGGGCGCGAGGCGCGTCCAGGGGATGGCGACTTTGTAACGTTTGCCGCCTTTGCCGCCTTGGGGCCAGTCGGTGATGGCGATCTTGAAGTCGGCGGAAGCGTCGCCTTCACCAACGCTGGAGTGGGCGACGAGGTGAGCCCAGGCCTGGGGACCTTTGCCGTTGCCGAGGCCGACGGAGTAGTCGTATTTGCCGGCTTTTTCGAATTGGGTGCGGGTGGGATCGAAGAGGAACTGGAGGCCGTCTTGATTCCAAACGGAGCCGTCGGCGTGAGGGGCGCTGAAGACGTCGTCAGTGACGTCCACGAGAAGGTAGAGGTAGTTGTTGTCCCACGCGGCGCGCCAGGTAGCGGAGAGGTCTTCGGTGCCTTGCCACGGACGCGCTCCGCTGCCGAAGCGGAAGGCGGCTTCGGCGATCTCGATGCGTTCGGGAATGCAATCGTCCCAGAAGGATTCAACGGAGGCGTCAAAGGCGACGGGCTGGTTGATGTGCTTGGCGGTGGCGAAGCCGCCGGCGTAGCGTTCGGTAACGGTGCGGCGGCCGGCGTCGTCGGTGACGGTGGTGCGGACGCGATAGAGGGTTTGGGGCGCGAAGTCGGCGACCTGGACGTTGAGGGTGCGGACAACGCCGCCGTCGAGCGTGGCCTGGCCTTCGGTGTCGCCTTTGAGGTAGGAGGCGAGGGAGCCGGGGGTGTTGAGGGTGAAGCCGCCGTCTTTGATTTTCCACGCGTCGAGGAGTTCGACGGTCCAGTTGACGGTTTTGGGTTCGGTACCGTTGTTGGTCATGATGACGCGGATGCCGGGCAAGCCCTGGGGGTCGCGGCCGGCGAGGAAGGTCTCGACGGAGATGGGGCTCATGATGGGCATGGTGAGGGTGATTTCGCCGGAGGGTTTGCCGTTGGTGAGTTTGCGGATCATGACGCGTCCGGTGCGGGCGTCGGTTTCGGCGGGCGCGGTAACGGTGCAAAGAACGTCGGCGCCGGATTGCGTGAAGTCGGCGGTCCAGCGGGCGGGAAGCTCGGCAACAAAGTCCGCGGCCTTGAGGTTGGAGCCGGTGATTTTGACAGGCCGGGATTTGCCCTTGAGAATGGACATGGCCTGGCCTTCGGGAATGGTGAAGGCGGCGGGCGCGTGTTCGCGCGAGAGAGGCACGGAACCGCCGCGCACAGCGGCATTGTAGCGGAGCATGACGGGCTCGCTGGAGAGGCCGAGGGTGAGGACGCCGTTGTCGGGCGTGAGGTCAACGCTGGAGCCGTCGATGCGGATGAGCTTGACGGAGCCGACGGCGGAGACGCGGACGCCGCGCGGTGTGAGGGGGCCTTCTTTCCAAAGGATGTGGAAGGTGTCGCCGGAGGTCTGGTCGCGGAACATATACGCCTGGACGCCGTCGTCGTGCTGAACTTCGTCGGCGAATTTTTTGACGGTGATGTTGTTGATCATGACGTAGTTCATGATCGCGTCGAGACGAGGATTGTAACGGTTGTACTGGGCGTCAAAAATGTTGTGGGCGTTGCCGCCGGTGCCGCGGCCCTTGCCGTCGCCGTCGGGGTACATGATGGTGAACCAACTGACGTTGGCGCCGCCCTCGGCGAAGAAGGCGGTGAATTTTTTCACGACTTCCTGCGCGACCGCGTAACGGGTTTGGCCCTGGGAGTTGAGGCCGAGCTCGGTGCACCAAATGGGCTTTTCAGCATTGTATTTTTTGCCAAGCTCCTTGTAACGGCGGATGGCCTGACGGACGTTTTCGTAGGTCTCGTAAACGTGGAAGTCGTAAACGTCGGTGTACTTGTAATAACCGGCCTCGAAAAAAGTTTCGAGCGCGGGGACAGACGTGGTGACGACGAGGACGTCGGGCTTGACGGACTTGAGACCCTCGTAAGCGATCTGGTAAGCGCGAACTTTTTCAACGACGAGCTCGGGGCGTTCATTGGGCTCGTTGCCGAGCATGACGCAACCGAGGCTGTCGGTGTCCTTGTGCCTGGTCATGAAGTCAACGGCGTTCTTGCGGAGCTGTTCCTCGGTGATGTTTTTCCAACCTTCGCGCTCGACATCGCCAACGCCGCCGGGGCCGCCGTACCATTTGTCGCCGAGATTGCGGATGCGTTCCCAATTCGCGTCACCCCACGTGCCGATGAGGCGGATGCCGATGCGGCTGGCGAGATCCATGTATTCGCCGATGCGGCTGTCCCAGTTGCGGATGGAGAACGGCACGTCCATCGCGGGATGCTTGTGGGACTCGGCCTCAGGCAGGCGCGCGAATCCGCTGAACTCAAAACCGTCCGCGAAACCGGGCACCGCGACGTTCACGTGAAGCTCGTAATATTTGCCAATCTCAAATTCTTTCGCGGGCAGAACAAGCTTGCCGGCAAAACGAAAACGGCGGTCTTGCGTGCCGTTGCGCTTGAGCTCGAGCGTGATGGGATCGAGCACTTCAGCGCCCCAATAATCGCTCACGGAAACAACGGCCTTGCGCGCGTCTTCGGGGAGGATTTTGTTGGCCTGCACGTCGATGTCAAACTCAACCGCGGCATCGGGAAGAAAGAGGTTGCCCGTCGCGGCGCCGGTGATGACGATGCGCTCGACAATCTTCTCCTCGCTCTTGGATTCCAGCGGAACCGCGCTCAACGCGTCGACGTCAAACGTGCCGTGCGTTTTGTGCACGGTGAAGGCGAAGCGCGCTTTTTCCGTGGCTTTCGGGAATTCAACCATGCGGCTGAAGGGCTTCCAATTCGACGTGCCGCCCTGCTCGACAAGCGTCTTGCGTTCGATCACATTGCCGTTAGCGTCAAGTGCCTCGACGCTCGTGTGCACGCTGAAGCTGTTGTCCGGCGAATGCAGCGCGCTGCGAATCGCGCCGCCGACATTCCACGCGCCCGCGCCAGCCGCAAACGCCGCACCCAGCACCGTCACGTTGTCGTTCAGTTGCGTCTCCGCGCGCTGAATGCGCAACGCGTTCTGCCCCTCAAACGCGCCCTCCTTTTGAATGACCGCGCAACCCGCCGGCCCCTGCGCGACCCAGCCCTGCGGCAGCGCGTCGCCTGCGTCAAACGACTCCTTGTACGCCTCGCCCGTCACCGCGACAGAGGCCTTCACATCGGCGATCACGTCCTTGATAAAAATCTCCGGCTTCTTGTCCTCCGCATTACCGCCGCCGATCAACAGCGCAATGTACTGCCCGGCGCCATGCCACTTGCCGTCGTTCGCGCCGCCCCAATGCTCGCCGCCCGTCACCTCGCGCGTGGCAATCGTCACCTCGTGCCACTGATTGTCCGGCGTCAACTTAAACCCGCGGCCCTGATGACACTGCCCCGTCCCGTCGCCGTAGCGTACGTTGAAGCCCGTCGCGTTCGCCGTCTTCATCTTCATGCGCACCGCCGTCACATCCATGCCGTCCAGATTGTGCTGCGTCGACACATACGCGCCGCCGCCCGAAAAATCGCCAAGCAACCGCAACACATTTTCATCCCCCTCCTTCACAATCGTCACCCCGCCCTTTGCGCCCGGGAACTCCCCGCCGTCATGAAAACCCCAGTCCATTTCCCCTTCCTTCAGCATGTCATCCAGCCGCACCTCCTTCGTGATTTCCATCTTCGGCGGCGCCACCATCAGCTTCATGCCCGACAACCAAAACGCCCCCTGTTTCGTTTCGCCGAACTGATGCGGCCCGCAGAGAAAATAAATCGACTTCATCGGGTTGTGCCACTTCCCGTCCGCCGCGCCCGCCCAACCCTCGTAACGCTGCACCAGCTCCACCGCCCCGCTCGTGCCCGCCTTCTCAAAATACTTTGCCACCGGGAAAATCACCTGCTGCCAGTTGCCATGCTCCTCCGTCTTCAAATTCAACTGGTGGCACTGCCCCGTCCCGTCGATCAAGCGAACCGTCATCTGCTGGCAACCCTTCGGCGCCTTCAACCAATACACCAGCGTCTCCACATCCACCGCCGGCGTGTCGCGCCCCACCTGCACATAATTTCCGCCGCCCGAAAAATCCCCGTCCAGCCGGATGGCCGGCCTGCGTTGCGGCTCCACGCTGTCATCCTGCGCGATGCCGCCCTTTGCGCCGGGAAACTCCTGGCCGTTGTCAAACCGCCAGCCCTCCAGCGGATTGTCCGGATTGATCAGCGCCACTTCCTCCGCCGCGCGCGCGACGCCCGCGGATAATGCCGCCACCACAAATGCAAGACGCAACAAACCTTTCATGCCTACTCCTTCACCATCCGGACACCATGCCCGCATGTGGCGAATATCATGGTAAAACCCTGCAAAAAAAGCAACCCCAAATCATGCAAGCTGCTACATGGCGTGGCGCGGGATGCGCGACGTGTTCGATGGTGCAGTGATGGCGCAAACAATTCTCGACCCGCGCCGGGTTTTCGCATATCGTTATGTCCGTTCTTCAACCCGCGAGGAAATCCATGAATTCCATCTCACTTGGCCGCTGGCCCGGCGGCAAACTTTTTGCCATCACCTTCAGTTACGACGACGGGCGCGATCATGACCGCCGCCTCGTCGAACTCTTCAACCGTTATGGCATGAAGGGTACGTTCAACCTCAACAGCGGTTTCTTCGGCCGCCCCGGCTACATCACCGACGACGAGGTGGCAGGCCTCTTCGCCGGCCACGAGGTCGCCGGCCACACCTCGACCCATCCCTTCCCCACGCGCATCCCGCAGACGCTGCTCATCGAGCAGGTCATGGACGACCGCCGCACGTTGGAAAAGCTCACCGGTTCCCTGGTCGACGGCATGGCGTATCCTTTCGGCGATTACAACCCCGACGTCATCACCACGCTCAAGACCTGCGGCATTCGTTACAGCCGCTCCACGATCGACGACCGCTCCTTCAAACCCGCGCCCGCCGACTGGCTCGCCTGGCATCCCACGTGCCACGACCGCAACGCCAAGCCGGAGCTTCTCGACGCCTTTTTCACCGTCAAAGCCTGGGCGCCCACCAGCCGTCTGCTTTACATCTGGGGGCACAGTTTTGAGTTCGACCGTCCCGACGGCTGGGAGTCCATCGAAGCCCTTTGCAAAACGCTCAAAGAGCGCGGTGGCAATGACGTATGGTTTGCCACAAACACCCAGGTACGTGACTACGTCACCGCCTCGCGCGCGTTGCGCTTCTCGGCCGACCACAGCCAGTTTATCAACGACAGCGCGTTCGACGTCTGGATCGATTTTAACGGCAAACCTGTCTGCATTCCGCCGCGCAAATCGCTTTAATCGATCAGTTGGGATATAACGGTGATCGTTGATTTTAGACGATGCTGACGGTGAACTGATCTAATGTTGAACAACGGTGATGCGGCGCGTTTCGGATTCATCGCCCGGCTCCAGGAAGAGATGCAATGCGTTGGTCGGAATCACATCCGCCGCGCGTTCGGGCCACTCCACGACGACGATGTTCGGCGACGCCAGATAATCCAAAAATCCAATGTCCAGAAGTTCATCGGACGACGCCAGGCGGTACAGGTCGAGATGAATCAGACGTTGCGACGCGCCCTGATGTTCCGCGAGCAACGCAAAGGTCGGACTCGTCACCGGCGTCGTGACGCCCATGGCAAACGCCAGCCCCTGGATCAGCGTCGTCTTGCCCGCGCCAAGGTCGCCGTGGAGCGCGACCACCGCGCCACCGGCCAGCCGCGGCAGGAGCGTCGCCGCCAGTTGCCATGTCTCCCCGGGTGAGCGCGTGATGAAGGTTTCTCTCATGCCGCGAGTGTAGCAAAAGCATGGCGGAGGTGCTATACTGCGCGCCTATGGATGCTGATTTGCAAATCACGAGCATGACGAATCCACGCGTGAAGGAAACCGTGAAGCTCCGCCAGCGGTCACACCGCGATGAGCTCGACCTCATGCTGGTCGAGAGCTACCGCGACCTCCTGCGCGCCGTGGATTGCGGATGGCGCCCGCGCGCCGTGTTCTTCTCCGAGCCGCTTTTTCTCAAGAACGAAAACGAACCCGCGCTCCTTCAAAAATGCCGCGATGCCGGCGCCGAGCTCATCAGTTGCCCGGCCAACGTCTTCGAAAAAATGGCATACCGCGAACGCCCCGACGGGCTTCTCGCCGTCGGCCCGCAAGTCCACCATCCGCTCGACACGCTGGCGCTTTCGTCCAACGCGCTCGTCATCGTCGCCGAGGCGGTTGAGAAACCCGGCACCCTCGGCACGCTCCTGCGCAGCGCGGACGGCGCGGGCGCCGAAGCCGTGATCGTCTGCGACCGTTGCACCGACATCTGCAACCCCAACGTCGTGCGCGCCTCCACGGGCATGATTTTTTCGATGCCTGTGGTCGAGGCCGACCGCGACAAGGTTTTCGCCTTTCTCCGCAACCGCAACTTCGCCATTCTCGCCGCCACGCCGCACGCCGACGCGAACCTCTGGGACGTCGACATGCGCGGCGCGACTGCCATTCTCGTCGGCACCGAGCAATACGGCCTCTCCGACTTCTGGATGAACGCCGCCAACCTGCGCGTTAAGATTCCCATGCTCGGCCGCGCCGATTCCCTCAACGTTGCCACCGCCGGAACCATCCTCCTCTTCGAGGCCGTGCGCCAGCGCGTTTCCACACGGAGTAGCTAAATGCTTAACACCTTCGAACCCTCCCTCGACTGGAACGCCTTCCTCGCCAAAGGCGGCATCACGCCCGGCAGCGACATGGAAAGCGAGGCGCGCGAGCTCTTCGACACCGTCGCCCGCATCGGTCGACCAAAAGGTGTCTTCCGCGCGTGCGCCGTTCGCGCCGACGACACCGGCGCCTGGATCGACGACCGCCGTTTCACCAGCCGCACCCTCGGCCGCAACCTCCGCGACGTCCCCACCGTCTACGCCAACATTTGCACCTGCGGCACTGAGGTCGACGCCGCCCGCCTCGACAACGGCGACGAACTCCGCGGCTGGTGGCTCGACGTCCTGAAAACCCAACTCCTCTTCAACGCCCGCGAAGGCGTCCTCAAGGAAATCGAACGCGCCTACAAACCCGACACCCTTGCCGGCATGTCGCCCGGCAGCGGCGACCTCGGCGTCTGGCCCATCGAAGACCAGCGCCCGCTCTTCGACCTCTTCAACGGCGGGGAGCATGCCATCGGCGTCGCCCTCACGCCGAGCTTTTTGATGACGCCCAACAAAACCGTCTCCGGCATCTGGTATCCCTCCGCCAGCGGCTTCAAAACCTGCCAGCTCTGCCACCGCGAAAACTGTCCCAACCGTTCCGCGCCCTTTGACGAAGCCGCCTGGGCGCATCTCCACGGCGATTAACCTCGCTAATGTAAGACAGACATTCTTGTCTGTCATGGAGGTGTCATATCGTATTTTCGCACAACTCGCAAGTGGAAACCATGACGTCTGCGCGGCGCAACCTCCCGTCAGGGACGAATGATTGCGCGAAAACGCTGCAATGGATTTGATCGACATTGGTACACATCTCTCCAACCTCGGAGAGGTTGAACATCAAAGCCCAGGGTTGCGCGTATTCGCGTTACCCTGGGTCAGCGTATCAAAACGAAATCAACCCCGGAGGGGTTGCACAAAATGATTGAACTCATGCCAACAACAAGCCGAGAATTTGTTAGCGGAAGAAGATTGTTCAACCCCTCCGGGGTTGGAATTATTTTAATCGCATTCCCAGGGTAGCGCGAATACGCGCAACCCTGGGCTTTGATGTTCAACCTCTCCGAGGTTGTCAATACGCCGTTGTGGCATGGCAGAGGTCGCGCCACGCCACAACGCGTGATACGGAGTGCTTGACGAAAACGTTCACGAGAGGTGTTCCAATGTTATGCAAAAACACTATACAAGCACTGTATACCTCAACAGATCTATTTTTTGTCTGTCCTTACTGCATAGCACCAGCGACAGACAAGAATGTCTGTCCTACATTGCACCGCGAGATATTTCAAACGCGCGGCGTGAGGAAAGCACCGCGGCGATGACCGGTGAAACAAGCGTCGGAAAAGGTGAGCGCGCCGTTGACGATGACGTGGTGCAGACCCTCGCTGAAGTGATGCGGATTCGCGTAGTCGGCGCGGTCGATGAAGCGCTCCGGATCAAACACCACCATGTCGGCAAACGCGCCTTCCACAATGCGCCCGCGATCGCGCAAGCCAAACGCTTCGGCCGGCAGCGACGTCATGCGGCGGATCGCCTCGGCGAACGACAGCGGATTTTGCATGTGCGTGACCATGCGCAGGTAACGCGGAAATGTGCCGAAGGCGCGCGGGTGCGGATGATCAACGCTGAGCGGCCCGTCGAGACTGCGCAGCGACGCGTCGGAAGCGGGCATGACAAACGGCTCGCGGTAAATGGCCTCAAGATTCGCCTGGCTCATGCCGAAGAAAAAGGCGCCGGTGCGCGTTTCGTCGAGTTGCAAAAATTGTACAAACGCCTCCGCGGGCGTGACGTTCCACTCGCGCGCAATGACGTCGAGCGTCTTGCCGCGCGTGGCACGGAGTGAGTCGTGCCACGTGGCACCAATCATGACGAGCGGCCAATCGCGGATGGAGGCGTTGAGTTCGTCGATGATGCGCGTGCGTTGCGCGGGATCAGCAAGGCGCGCGAGGATCGCGTCGCGTCCGCCGACCGCGGCCCATTCTGGAAGAATCACGTCGAGATCCGTACCGCCGGCGAGATAGGGATAGCGGTCGGCGTGAATGCGCAGGCCGCGTTGTTGCGCCGCGTGGATTTTGTCGAGCGCGGGCTGGAGCTTCCACGTGCTTTCCGCGTTGCCGGTTTTGAGATGCGAAATTTGAACCGCAATATTGGCGGCTTCGGCGAGCGCGAGCACTTCGTCGATGGCTTCGAGAAGCTGCGCGGTTTCGCTGCGCATGTGCGTCGCGTAAAGCCCGTGGCGTTGCGCGGCGGCGCGGGCGAGACTGAGGATTTCATCGGGCGCGGCGTATTGGCCGGGATTGTAAAGCAACCCGGTGGAAAGCCCCGCGGCGCCATCGTCGAGCGCGGCTTCAAAGCGACGCACCATGAGACGGATTTCGTCGGCGGTCGCGGCGCGCGGCGCGTAACCCATGACGCCCTTGCGCAGCGTGTTGTGCCCGGCGAAGAGCGCGATGTTGATGGCGGGCTTGACGCTCGCGAGAACGTCGCGGTATTGCGCGAGCGTTTGCCACTCGCCGGGATGGCCGATCGTTTCCCAATCCGAAGGCAGCGTGACGCCGTCGAAAAGCGGTGCGGCAGAGGAACCGCACTGGCCGGAAATTTCGGTCGTCACGCCCTGAGTGATTTTGCTCGATGCCTCGGGATGCACCAGGATGTAAGTGTCCGAATGCGAATGCGTGTCGATGAATCCCGGCGTGACCGCAAGCCCGCGAACATCCAGTCGCGCGCGCGCGTCGGCGTTGGCGAGCGAGCCGATCGCCGCAATGCGCTCGCCGCTGATGCCGATGTCCGTGTTGCGCGGCGCGGCGCCGGAACCGTCATAAAGCGTCGCGTTGAGGAGGAGCAGATCAAACATGAATGTGCGCCATTATGGTTGCTTCAAAATGATGGACGTCACCCATGCCGTGATTTTGTCCACGGACGCTTTAATGCCGGCGCCGGTGAACAAACCCGCCTTCAGGAAGGTCGCTTTTTCGCAAAGCTTTTGAACCTCCTTTTCACAGTTTTGCATGCCGCCGCCGCCATGCGTGAAAAAGGGCGCCACGGTCTTTCCGGAAAAATCGAAAGCAGTCAGAAACGTCGAAACCGGCGGCGCGATCGTGCCCCACCAGTTGGGCGAGCCGACAAAAATCACATCATACGCGTCAATCGACTCCAGCTTGTCTGCCAGCTCCGGTTTAACGCCGTCCGTGATTTCCTTCTTTGCCTGCTCGACACACGCCTGATAATCCGTCGGATACGGCGTAGCCGGTTTGATTTCGAACAACGTTCCGCCTGTTGCCTTTTGAATTTGCTCCGCCGCAAACTTCGTGTTGCCGCCCCATGAAAAATACGCGATCAGCACCTTCTCCGGCGCCACGGTGGCCTCCTTTGGCTCGGGGGCTGCTTTCGGTTCTCCCGTGCAACCCGTTGAGACCAGCACACTCGCCGCCACCACGAATGAATTTACTTTTTTCATCATCACAAAACTCCTGTCTGAAACCGCGCAACATGATGTTCGCTGTTTCAAAACAATGTACCCCCGCGACTCCGGCAAGTCAAGCGCGGCGTTCAAAATCCCGCGCGTGGCAGAGGTCGTGCCGTGCCACGCCACCGCACTCCAAACGCTGAAAACCTCATATCATTAGCGCAGGATAACGCCCTGCGTTTCCTTTTTCCTTGCCACACGCGCATCTTGCCTCATTCCCCGGGTTTTGGTATTGTATTTCCTTTTACAGGTTCCCGGCAATTCGGCCGGCACCGGAAGCGAACCCGCGCAACGCGGAAAGCGGATTAACCACAAACAAGGTTCATTATCATGGAAGCCATCTCCGGCATTTCCCTCAAAGACCTCCTCGACGCAGGTCTCCACTTCGGCCACCAGACCAAACGCTGGAATCCCAAAATGAAGCGCTACATCTTCGACAAGCGCAACGGGATCCACATCATCGACCTCACCCAGACCGTCCCCCTCATTGAGGAAGCCTGCGCCTTCCTGCGCGACACCGTCCTCAACGGCAAGCAAGTCCTTTTCGTCGCCACCAAAAAACAGGCCCAGGACATCGTCAAGGAAGCCGCCGCCGCCTGCAACCAATTTTACATGGTCGAACGCTGGCTCGGCGGCGCCCTCACCAACTACGAGACCATCCGCAAATCCATCCGCCGCATGCGCCAGCTCGAAAGCATGGCCCGCAACAACAACGGCCAGCTCTCGGTCCACAAAAAAGAAGCCTCCAGCCTCCGCCGCGAGCTCGACAAACTCCAGCTCAACCTCGCCGGCATCGCCGACATGGACCGCCTCCCCGGCGCCCTTTTCATCGTCGACGTCTGCCGCGAATCCAACGCCGTCAAAGAAGCCAAGCGCCTCGGCATCCCTGTCGTCGCCATCGTCGACACCAACGCCGACCCCGACCCCGTCGACTACGTCATCCCCGGCAACGACGACGCCGTCCGCGGCGTGAAACTCATCGTCGACGCCATCTCCAAGGTTCTCAAGGACGCCTCCGATTCTTACAGCAAAACCGCCGCCGAACGCCAGCGCCAAGTCGAAGCCGAACGCGCCGCCGCCGGCGAACCCGCGCCCGGTTCAGACGACCGTCCGCGCCGCAAGCCCCGCACCGACCGCGACCGCGGCCCTGCCGACGACGCCAAGCGCAACCTCGCCAACGCCCGCCGCTCCGCCGCCAAAGCCGCCGCCGAATCCCTCGCCGCCAAGGCCGCCGCCGTCGAGCCCGCGCCCGCGCCCGCTGTTGAGCCCGCGCCCGCTGCCGAAGCTCCCGCCGCGGAATAAATTGCCAATTGCTGATTGCTGATTGCTCATTTTTTGCATTCAGCAATCAGCAATCCGTAACTTCCCTCTTCACTCACTATTTACCAAGGAAACCCTCCAATGGCCGACATCACCGTATCCATGATCAACGACCTTCGCGCCCGCACCAACGCCGGCATGATGGACTGCAAAAAAGCCCTCCTCGACTCCAACGGCGACATGGACGCCGCCATCAAGCAGCTCCGCGAAAAAGGCCTCGCCATCCAGGTCAAGCGCGCCGACAAAGAATCCAACCAGGGCATCGTCAAATCCGCCGCCACCGCCGACGGCCAGACCATCGCCCTCATCGAAGTCAACTGCGAAACCGACTTCGTCGCCAAGACCGAAAAATTCATCGCCTTCGCCGACACCGTCGCCCAGCGCGTCCTCGCCGGCGACCTCAACGTCACCGACACCATGAAGGACGACGTCGTCACCCTCGTCACCGCCACCGGCGAAAACGTCAAGATCCGCCGCGTCGCCCGCTTCGTCGCCTCCGCCAAGACCGCCATCGCCTCCTACATCCACATGGGCGGCAAAGTCGGCGTCATGGTCGAACTCGAAGCCGGCGACCCCGCCGCCTGCGCCAAGCCCGAACTCCAGGCCCTCATCCACGACCTCTGCCTCCAGGCCGCCGCCGCCGCGCCCCGCTTCCTCGACCGCACCGAAGTCCCCGCTGCCGACGTCGAAGCCGAGAAAGAAATCTACCGCAAGCAGATCGAAGGCAAGCCCGCCAACATCGTCGAAAACATCCTCAAGGGCAAGATCGAAAAATTCTACTCCGACATCTGCCTCATCAACCAGCCCTTTGTCAAAGAGCCCAAGATGTCCGTCACCCAGCTCGTCGGTGACACCGCCAAGGCCGTTGGCACCACCATCACCGTCAAACGCTTCGTCCGCTTCCAGCTCGGCGCCGCGTAAGACCCGAAAAAACTTCAAAAGACGCGTTGTGGCGTGGCAGGACTCCTGCCACGCTACGCTCGAGGGTTTCAGTAAAAGTCATTTTACTGCAAACTCCTTGTTTGCGGTTGACTTTCCAGTGGACATTCCTTAATTTTAGGCGTCGAACTTTTTAGGTTATCGGGTATTTTGCGACCCACTCATAAACCAAAGGACACTCCATGTTCTCGAAGCGTGAACTGATCAAGGCAGGCACAACCGCCTGTATTTGGCTGGGCATTTCCGGCGCGAATGCGCAGGAAAACTCCACAGTGCCGGTGATTCCATTGACAGATGAAACCCGCGTCACCCGCGTGTTGCTCGTGGGCGCGTTTCCGCATCCGTTCGCCGTGGATCAGGGCCCGTTGCCGGGCAAGCCGGAGCGCGGCGGGTTTGACACGGATTTCCTAAAAGATTTCGGCGGAGAGGCAAACGCGAAAATCGATGGTCTCGTCGCTGTTCCGTTCGCACAGGAAGATGGCTCGCAAGGCAATGCAAAGGTGGTAGCCGCCGCTGACGCGCAGTTGCGCGATTTTTGCAAATTGCTCACGCCAGCGACGTACGGAATTACGTACGCGCTCGTCGACATCGACGCGGAGGATGCGACCGCCGGCACATGCCTTTTCGGTTCGGATGACTACGCAAAAGTGTGGCTCAACGGCGAGCTTGTCCATGAAGTTTGGAAGATCAATGGCCGCGGCATCCGACCCGGCGAAGACACCTTTCCAGTCGCATTTAAAAAGGGCCGCAACCGCGTGGTTTTCAAGATTGAGCAAAAGAACGGCGGATGGGGCATGGACGCCGAATTTTTGTCGTCAAAGAACGTTGAAGCCCGCAAAAAACTGAAAATCGAAAGGGCGAAAATAGATCGTTTCCGCTTTGATCCGCTCTTCGTGTTTGATGAAGAGCAAATGGAATTTCGTGATCGCATTCTGCCCATGGGAAAACTGCCGGCGATTGCCTTCCAGAATCCTGAGCTGGCCGCGGAATTGGCGGACATGGACACCTTCAAAGTGCGCTGGTTCGATCAAAACCTTGACGAAGTCACGGAAGCCAAAACGCCCGGCGTGTATTGCGCGTATGTGGAGGTGCGAGCCAAAAACGGCCTGACCTTGCGCCGCATCATTCCCGCCTACGCTCCGGAAAAATTGCAGCCGTGGAGTCCTTCGGGCATTTTTCGCAAGATCGATCTCTCGTGGCGCGACGACCTCTATCCGCAATTTTCCCAAGTCGCATGGGATGCGCATCAGGATCTCCTGCGCGAGACCCTCGATTTGTCCTGGTGGCACGGCACCATGTTTGACGCAGTTCCGCTCTTCATGGACGAACAGGCGCTCGACACCGCGCCCGCGAATGCCTGGCGTGTCGCGCCCTACAACAACATCCAGAACTACCTCGTGCAACTGCGCCGCAAAGTGTTGACGCGTCCTCCGGTGCAACAGCTCCAGCCGCCGGTTCCCGATCCAGCCGCGACCGCGTTGCGTTTCGACGCAGTGGAAAAAGCCGGGTTCAAACCCAATGCAGTCGAAGAGATTCGCAAGGCCGCTCAAAAATGGTGCGACGTTTCGAGCAACGGTTTTGTCCTCGTTGTCGCGCGGCGCGGCGTGGTCATCATGAACGAGGCGTTCAACGGAAACAAAGACGCCAAAGAAGTCGATCCCAACCAACTGAAAGACGGCAAACTCACCACCGCCTCGCGTCTGCCCACCGCCTCCGTCACAAAGCTCCACGCCGGCGTTTTGCTCGCGCGTTTTATCGACCAGGGGCTTGTCGATCTTGATGATCCGGTCTCCAAATTCTTCCCCGACTTTCCCGCCAACGATCCCAAAATGCTCGCCGTCCGCCAGTTGATGAACCACACCTCCGGTCTCCAAGGCCACCGCTGGTACATGGCGCTTGAAGGCATGGTCAATCCCTTTCTCGACAACGTCGCGTGGTGGGACATGCAACGTGCCACGCCCGGCGTCCGCTACAACTACAACGGTTTCGGCATCGACCTCAGCGGCAAAATCATCGAAGACATCACCGGCCGTTCCGTCTTTGACAACATGCGCGACGCCCTCTTCGAACCCCTCGGGCAGGACAACCCCACCATAGTCGACCTAGGTTACGGCATCAACTGCACGGCGATGGATCTTGCGCGTGTCGCCGAAATGCTCCGTCAGGAAGGTGCCTACAACGGCAAGCGTTATTTCAGCCGCGACACCTTCAAAAAACTCCTCCCGATTCCCGTGAGCGCCCACAACCCCAACATGCAGGATAACGAAGAATACGGCGTGGGCATCAGTTGGATGCGCGACCGCTTCGACACCGCTTCATCCGACACCGCGAATTATATTCTCGGCCCCAACGTCATCGGGCATGGCTCCGCCACCGGCGCCATTCTGCGCGTCGCGCCCGACCACGAACTCATTGTCACCATGGCGCGTTACACACCCGGCGACCGTTACGATCAAGGCATCTCCCAGCTCATGCAAGCCATTGCCGGACAACTCGAATAAACAAAGAGCGTAGCGTGGCAGAGCCTTTGCCACGCCACAACCGTCTTGCGCCCCAACGGGGCAGGTCATGCCACCCAGGGCAACGCCCTGGGTTAAGGCACGAATAAAAAACAACGCCCTAGAAGGGCAGGTCAATTTCGACGCCTCAATATTGCGCTGTGGCGTGGCAGGACTTCTGCCAAGCCACAACGCATTTTCATCATTCCGCATTGCACTGTTTGATCGCGCAGAACTCGCCGCACATGGTGCATTCCTTGTCGCCGCCGATTTCGCTGGAGGCGCGGTAGGCACGGGCTTTTTCCTGATCAATGGCGAGATTAAACTGCGCCTCCCAATCGAGATTGCGGCGGGCCTGAGCCATCGCGCGTTCGCGGGCAATCGCCTTGGGCAAACCTTTCGCCACATCGGCGGCGTGGGCCGCGATCTTTGAAGCAATGATGCCTTCGCGGACATCTTCCGGCAGAGGCAGGCGCAAATGTTCGGCGGGCGTGACGTAGCACAGAAAGTCCGCGCCGTTGATCGCGGCAAGCGTTCCGCCAATGGCCGCGGCAATATGATCGTGACCGGCGGCGACGTCGGTCACAAGCGGACCGAGAACGTAAAAGGGTGCGCCGTGGCAAAGCTTTTTCTCGATGCGCATATTCTCCGGCACCTGATTGAGCGGCATGTGACCGGGCCCCTCGATCATCACCTGCACACCGCGTTCCCAGGCGCGTTGCGTGAGTTCGCCGAGCATGAGAAGCTCGCCGATTTGCGCGCGGTCGGTCGCGTCGCATGTGGCGCCCGGACGCATGCCGTCGCCGAGGCTCAGCGTGACGTCATACGCGGCGAGGACGTCGAGGATTTTGTCAAAGTGCTCGTAGAGCGGCGATTCGCGGCCGGGATTTTTGCGGAGCCAGTTCACCAGCAACGCGCCGCCGCGGCTGACGACGTTGAGGGCGCGGCCTTCGCGTTCCATCGCGTTGAGCGTGAAGCGCGTGATGCCGGAGTGGATCGTCATGAAGTCAACGCCCTCCTCGGCTTGACGCGTGATGACGGAGAGAAAATCGTCGATGACCATCTCGCTGAAATGACGCTGGCTGGAGGAGATTTCGTAACCAGTTTGGTAGAGCGGAACCGTGCCGACCATGAGCGGTGAACGGGCGAGAATTTCGCGGCGGATTTCATTGATGCGCGGACCGAGCGAAAGATCCATCACCGCGTCGGCGCCGAGCTCGACCGAGAGGCGCAACTTCTCGAACTCCTCTTCGGGATTCGTGTGGTAGGAAGACGCGCCGAGATTGACGTTGATCTTCGTGGAGAGATTCTGGCCAATGGCGCGGGCGAGCGTGTTCGGGCGGCGCGGATTTTTGGGGATGACCGCGGTGCCGGCGGCGATGGCGGCGCGGAGGATTTCCGGGGCGATGCCTTCGTATGCGGCGGCGGCGATGAGGTCGGCGATGAGCGTGCCTTGGGCGGCGGATTGCTTGAGTGTCATGGGGCTCCTAAAAATATCCGCAAGGCACGAGGCTTCCCTGCGCCGGTATGATCCGTATCAGGTTCGAAGGGTATGATCTCAGGCGATGCGCCACCCCTGCCGTCGGAGCTGAGAAACATAACACAAATGCCGTGGCGTGGCAAAGGGTTTGCCACGCCACGCAGGGCAACAAACATTCGCTTTTTCGCCCCAACGGGGCAGGTCATGCCAGCCCGGGGCAACCAGCAGGAATAAAAATTGCGCCTTAAAAGGGCAGGTCAATTTAGGCGGTTCAATCTTACGCGACCGCTCAAGATTGCCTTGTCCTTTCGGTATGCGGAGGCACGCGCAAGGTAAGACAGACGACGCGATTTGGCACAAAAAAAGAGGCTCGTATCACATGGACTCGCTGTCACAACTCATGAATTAAAACAAAAAATAAAGAATATCTGTTAAGAAAAACGATCGTTTTCTTTAGACCATTTTTTGATCGACCTGACGCACCGTAAAAATGAAGTTCCAATATACATCATTTACAGGCTGACGTCAACCTGATGTGTTGAAAAAACGTAAAAACTTTGGTTTTTGCATGATTTTTACGGGCGTGTACAAACGGGAATCCCGTGAGTTCACGATGGGCAAAAATGGTCTAAAGAAAACGATCGTTTTCTTTAACCAATACAAAGTAATTTTTTTGAATCTGCCTGATCTCTGTTAAATGCGTGCCGCGATGGCGCACAGCGTGGAAGACTCAGCCCGTGGTCTTTCACGCATGAAGGAACGGGCGACACAAGACACAAAATGGGAATGGCGTTGTAACACCGCGCTGTTCCTTCGCGAAACGAACCGGCTGGTTGCCCACGACCGGTTTGTACAACAACAGGGCAAAACTAACAGGAACAGTTATGTTTAGACAACTCACGAACTGCATTAGGCGGCGCGTCGGCCCATTGGGCCTGGCAGTCGTTTTTGCATTTTTAAGCGCGGCGGGAGCCTGGGCGCAGACGGGAAACTGGGCGAGTTACCGGCAGACGACATGGCCGACCGCGGCGGACAAGAGTGGAACCACGTACACCATCTCGACCGCGGAACAGCTTGCGCAGTTCGCGTATCTGGTCAACAACGGAACGTCCTATCTGGATTCCACGATCACGGTGACGGCGGACATCGACCTCGGCGCGCATTACTGGACTCCGATCGGAACAGCCTCGGCCAGACCTTTTCGGGGCACGTTTGACGGACAGAGCCGCATCATCCGCAACTTGAAAATCAATGACCTGACGCTGGATGCGGTCGGTCTCTTCGGGTATGTGAGCGTGACGCCGCTCAACGGATACCCCCTCATCAAGAATGTGCATTTGACTGGGACGGATGTCACCGGCAAGCTGAATGTCGGCTCAATCGCAGGCGTGAGTTATTTTGGCGCAGTGGTTCAGGACTGCACGAACTCCGGGTCAGTCCGCGGCGTGGGGAATGGGAGTGGCATGATGGCTGTCGGTGGCATTATCGGGTATGGCGCCGGCGCGGCGTCCAATGATCACCGGGGGTTGGTCAATTATGGCACCGTGACGGTGGACAGCGATTCCGCGGGAACAGGCAACTACAACACGATCGGCGGCATTATTGGCCGCCTGGATCAAGGGTACATACGTGATGCGATCAATTTTAGCGCCGTGTCCTGCAATGGGAACGGGAAGTTATGGCAGGTCGGCGGCATTGTCGGTGGAAATGCCTCGGGATCCTCCAATTCATATACTGTCCGCAACTGCCGCAACGCCGGCGCGGTGAACATCACCAACGTCGGGATCGTTGGGGTGTACAAATCCGGCGTCGGTGGCATTATCGGTGCCAGCAGAGCGGGCAGTTCTCCGGGTATTATTCGAAACTGTGTCAACACGGGAACCCTCAATATTGATGCGGGACTTTCGACGGCGGTGCTGACGCGCGGCGCCATCGGGGGAATTTTTGAGGCGTCCGCCTCCATTTCGGGGGACTACCTGTATTGGAAACCGCAGGGCGACCTCACGGCCTTTGGCTCGGTCTCCGCAGGGACATTTGCCAACAATGTCACCTTTGGCAACGCGCCGGGAACGCTCGCCACGGCGGTGCTTGGCAAGACTAGCCTGCTGGATGCCCTGAATGCCTGGGTGGACGGCAACAACTCTTCGGCGACATTCTACACCTGGGTGCTGGACGCGGCGGGGGACAATTACCCGGTACATGACATCCAGTATTTCACCAAGACGCTGACGAGCGCGCTGGTGAACACAGCCTATTCCAACGACACGGGCGCGACGTATGGCGACCGGTATACGCTTCTGACCCCGGCGCAATTGCCACCCGGATTGACGATGAGTGCCGAGGGACTGATCAGTGGCACGCCGCTGACCAAGGGCACCTACTCCTTCTCGGTCAAGGTCACGGCCTACGATGGCACGACAAAGACGGTTGTGCTCACGCTTTCCGTCGTCAGCGAAAAGTTGACCGTCATCTTTGACGCGGACGGCGGCACGCCCGCGACGCAGACAAAAACGTTGACGCGCGGCGTGGTGTACGAGTTTCCGCCCGAACCCACCCGAAAAGGGTATGAGTTTTATGCATGGTTCACGGGGCCATCATTCTCCGGCACGCTGATCTGGAATATGACAAAGGTCCCGGTGAACGACGAGACCCAGACCTTGTACGCGAGCTGGACTTCGAAAGCATTCACCGTCACGCTGGATGCGAACGGCGGTGCCCCCTCGACCCAGGTGTTGAATGTCTACTTTGGTGAAGCCATGCCAGCCCCGGTCAATCCCGCCGCGCCCACCCGCGAGGGATTCACGTTTGACGGATATTGGGACACTTCCGCCACAACCGGCGGCACGCAGTATTACACGGCGGCCATGGCCAGCGCCCGCATCTGGGACAAGGATCCGGCGGAAACGCTTTACGCCCGCTGGATTCCGGACGCGGTCGACGTGGTTTTTGACGCGGACGGCGGAACGCCGGCCACGCAGACGGTGCCGCAGACCAAAAACACCAAATGGGTGCTTGCGGCATCGCCCACCCGCACGGGGTACACGTTTGGCGGCTGGTACCCGGCGCAAGCGGGCTCGGGAACGCAGATCACCACGAGCGTGACCGTCACGGAGCCGATACCGGCCCGGGTGTATGCGAAGTGGACCGCGCAAACCGCCGTCATGACGTTCAACCTGCAGGGCGGCAACATCGGCGGCAGCACGACAAACCCCAAGATCACCCAGACCTACGGCTCGCCGTTAAGTTTCCCGAATGACCCCGCTTACACCGGCAAATCCTTCATCGGCTGGCACACGACGAACAACAAGGCGACCGGCGTCCTGATTCCGAAGACCACGGTCTCCACATATACCGCGGCGGCCACGGTGCACGCCTGGTACACCAACAACGTCTACGCCGTGACGTTTGACTATGACGGCGCGACCGGCAACATTACGACCATGTCGAAACCTGTGGTATTCTCCGAGGCCTACGGCACGCTGCCGGCCACCCCGCTGAAAACGGGTCACACCTTTGGCGGCTGGTTCATCAACGGTGCGGGCAATGAGATTCTTTCCACGACCACGGTCGCCACGGCGGCGAACCACACGCTGAAGGCGCAGTGGACGCCCTTGTCCAACATCACGATCACGTTCAACAAGAACGCGACCGACGCGGTGGACGGCACCCTCACCTCCAAGGTCGTCTCATACGGCGACGCGCTGGCCGCCTTGACCGCGGCGCAGGCGCCGACGCGCACGGGTTACACCTTCGCGGGATACAACGACATGGCCGACGGCACGGGCAAGGCCTATTACACCGGCCTCACCGCCGCGGTGGCGACATGGGACAAGACCGCCAACGCCACGCTCCACGCGCAGTGGACGCCGCTGAGCAACATCAAGATCACATTCAACAAGAACGCGTCCGACGCGGTGAACGGCACCCTCACCTCCAAGACCGTCTCATACGGTGACGCCCTGGTCAACCTGACCGCGGCGCAGGCGCCGACGCGCCCGGGCCACGCCTTCATGGGTTACAACGACAAGGCCAACGGTTCGGGCAAGACCTATTACAACGGCCTGACCGCCGCCGTGGCGACATGGGACAAGGCCGCCAACGCCACGCTCTACGCGCAGTGGGAAGCCCGGAACGGCTGGTGGTTCACGGACAGCACGAAGACGCAGATCACGGACGGCACGTGGACGTTTGAGGTCAACGGGAACACGACCAATGAGATGACGGTCGCCAAGGTTGTGGGCAAGCCCGCCACGCCGCAGGTGCTGGACTTCAGCAAGCCCATCGCGACGCCGGGGTATCAGTTCTCCGTGATGGGGGAGTCACTCTTTTCCTTTAGCGAAGATAGCGCATTGGTGTCGGAACTCATCTTCAACGAAGGCTTGAAGGAACTCAGGATGTTGAGCTTCTGCAATTTAACCTTGCGCGCGTTCACGCTCCCGGAAAGCCTGGAAAAAGTCGCCGCTGCCGGCACGTCATTCATGTACTGCTCGGCCATTACCAACGTTTATCTTCTGGGACCGTCGCCGATAGGTCGTTTCATCGGTTATTTTGCCGGGGATTGCGTTCAGTACATCACGTCGAAACATCTTGACAGCTGGAATGCGAACACCGGTGTCAGGGGTGGCCCGATTGAAAAGGGCAACGCCAAACTCTTGTCCTTCATCCGTCTCCCCGGCTACATGCTGGCGCTGGACGCGGGAACCAATGGCGGCTCGCTTGTGATCAATGACTCGTCCGTCAGCGTCTCCAACCAATGGCAGTCGATCGGTTACCCCTACGTGTTGCCCGAGCCGGCTCCCGCTGCGGGATGCACCTTCAAGGGCTGGTTCAGCACCGCGTACGGCAACGTCAAGGTGACGGAAAACGACCTCGCGCCGGAAACACAGGCGTACGCCACGCTCTACGCGCAGTACGGGATGGACGTGCCCGACTGGGTGGACATCGACGAGGACGCCCGCACCATCACCCACCCCGGCCTTGACGTCGACCTCGGCACGCCCGCCGACAACCTCGTGATCCACTATCCCGAAGGCGCCACTCCCGGCTCACTTTTTGATGAGTTTGGCTATGTCACCATTCCCGAAGGCGGCAGCCTCACGAGCAGCGGCGACATCGAACTCACGGACAAGGACGGCAACATCATTCCCCCGGAATCCATCATCACCGGCAACGGCACGATCATCATCCCGCCTCCCGGTGGCGTGCTGATTGTCAATGAGGACGGCACGGTCACGATTCCCGAAGGCAGCAAGGTGTACGTTTATGTTCCGCCGATGACCGAGATCGTCGATCCCGTCGTTCCCGGCGGCACGTACGATCCGAGCATCCCCGGCATCATCGTGGATACGGTTCCTCCGACCGTGATCACGATTCCCGACGGCGTGGTGATCATTCCGGACGACATTGAAGACGATCCCTTGACCGGCAAGATCGTCATCCCCGGCCAGGACGGCATTGTCGGCACCGACGACGACATCACGGTTCCGAACGGCACCTTTGATCCCGAGACCGGTTACACCACGGTCAACCAAGGCCCTGTCACCGGCAAGAACGAAGAAATCCTCAAGGACAAGGACGGCAACGTCATTCCCCCCGGTTCGATCATCACCGACGACGGCGTGATCATCATCCCACCCCCCGGCGGCGAGCTGACCGTCAACGACGACGGCACGATCACGATTCCCGACGGTGGCAAGGTGTACGTTTATGATCCGCCCATGACCGAGATCGTTGATCCCCTTCATCCCGGCGGCACGTATGACCCCTCCATCCCCGGCATCATCATTGATGGCACCGAACCGCAGGAAACCATTCTCATTCCTTCGGGCGTGGTCATTGTCGACGGCGAGCCGCCCAGCGTCATCGTCCCCGGACCTGATGGAAAATACGGCACCGACGACGACGTGACCATCCAGCCCGCGACCCAGGACGACGTGGATTCCGGCACAGGGGCGGTCACCGTCCCCGAAGGTTCGGTTGTCAGCACCAACGGCGTGCCGCTCGTCATCGACGGCATCACCGATGACGGCACCTTCCCCGAAGGCACCGTCGTGTTGGAAGACGGCACCATCATCGTCCCCGGCCCCAACGCCGACGGCACGCCCAAGGTCAACCCCGACGGCACCGTTGACGTTAGCCCCGGCGACATCATCATCCCGCCGCCTTACGACAAACCCTTCGTCGTACCCGAGCCCGGTGGCACGTATGATCCCGAAATCCCCGGCATCATCATTGATGACAACGTCCCGCCCACCGTCATCCTCGTGCCCTCCGGCTCCATCGTCGGTGAAGACGAGGAAGGCCCCTTCATCATCGTCCCCGGCCCTGACGGCATCCCCGGCACCGACGACGACGTGAAGGTCCAGCCCGCGGACAAGGACACCGACTACAATCCCGACACCGGCATTGTCACCGTTCCTGAAGGCGGCTCCGTGATCAGCACCAACGGCGTGCCCATCGTCATCGACGGCATCACCGATCCCGAGGACAACACCTTCCCCGAAGGCACCCTCGTCCTTCCTGACGGCACCATCATCGTCCCCGGTCCGGACTCCGACGGCACCCCGAAGGACAACGGCGACGGCACCGTTGACGTCGGCACCGGCGACATCATCATCGTCCCGCCCTACGACGATCCCTTCATCGTCCCTGGCCCCGGCGGCACCTATGATCCCGACATCCCCGGCGTCATCCTCGACACCGAACCGCCGAGCACCATCCTCGTGCCCGCCGGCGTGGTCATTGTCGACGGCGAGCCGCCCAGCGTCATCGTCCCCGGACCTGACGGCGACTACGGCACCGACGACGACGTGACCATCCGGCCCGCGACCCAGGACGACGTGGATCCCGGCACCGGCATCGTCACCGTCCCCGAACCCGGCTCCACCATCAGCACCAACGGCGTGCCCATCATCATCGATGATATCAGCGATCCCGACGGCACCTTCCCGCCCGGAACCCTTGTCCTGCCTGACGGCACGATCATCGTCCCCGGCCCCGATTCCGACGGCACGCCCGCGATCAATCCCGACGGCACCGTTGACGTGGGTCCTGGCGACATCATCATCCTGCCGCCCTACGACGATCCCTTCATCGTCCCCGAACCCGGCGGCAAGTACGATCCCACGATCCCCGGCGTCATCACCGACACCGAACCGCCGACCATCATCCTCCTGCCGCCCGGCCTGGCGATCACCTTTGTCGACGCCATTCGCCTGCCCGCGGTCAAACCCGTCATCGGCACCTTCAAGACCCCCGGCGGTGTCAACGCCAAACCCGGCACCGTGGTCAACATCGACCTCGACGGCACCATCTACATCGGCCTCGTGAACAACAACGGCGACATCGTCCTCAAGGGCGACATCCCCGCCACGCTCCACGGCCTCAACGTCCCCGTCACCGCCACGACCGCCTCCGGTTACGAAGCGTCCGGCACCCTCGACCTCCTGGCCGACGGCGTCAACCTCAGCCGCACCCTCGTCACCGACACCCCCGACCAAATCATCGGCAAAGTTGTTGCCGCCGCCATCAAGACCGGCTCCATCGACATCGACCTCGGCGGTCAAAGGTTCAGCGGTTCTGTTGATGCCGAAGGCAACATTCGCATCGCCGAGTCCGTCGGGGCTGCTTTGCTTGGCGAACAAGATCTCTACATCGGGTTCCGCGGCAAATACCCCGAGCAAAACACCACCATCCTCGTCATCGCCAAGACCCCCGGTGACGACGATGACGACCTCGACGATCCGCCCGTCATCACCGACATCCGGATTGAAGGCGGCACGATCCTC
>JAVBOU010000096.1:0-16354 GCA_031550185.1 Kiritimatiellia bacterium
GTTTCCGCTTTCTGTTATTTGACGCAAAGGCGCGAAGGACGCAAAGATTTTTGTTGTCATTGTCGTCGTCGATGTTGTCGTTGTAGTCGGCGTGTATGGAGCCGCGTCCTTTGCGCCTTTGCGTCAAATCATGTATCCTAGTGGACTATTTTTTGAAAGGAACTTTTATGACGCAACTTCAGGCAGACATCCAAGCGCTCATGGCGCGCGCGATCGACGACGGCGAACGCGCGTTGCAATTTGCCGCGTATCTCGACGGCGAACTCATTGTTGACGCGCGCGCCGCCGCGCCGGACGCGGGACTCAGGGACGATTCGCTCTTTCCATTTTTTTCAACAGGGAAGGGGATTGCCGCGACGGCGATGCACATTCTCGCAGAGCGCGGATGTTTCTCCTATGACGATCCGGTCGCCAAATACTGGCCCGAATTTGCGGCCAACGGCAAGGGCAACATTTTGATCCGCCATCTCCTTAACCACACCGCCGGCCTGCCCAATCTGCCGGAGCACGGCGACTTTGCCACCGTCGCGGACTGGGATGCAATGTGCGCCTTTTTCGCAGCGGAAAAGCCTTTGCATCCGCCCGGCGCGCAACAACACTATCATGCAATTTCCTACGGCTGGCTGCTTGGCGAAACCGCGCGCCGCGCCACGGGCCGCGACATGGGCGAGATCATTCGCACCGAAATCTGCAAGCCGCTTCACATCGACAACGAACTCTTTTTCGGCGTACCGGAATCCGTGCTTCACCGCTGTCTCACGTGTGAAAAGGAACTCCCAAAACCGCCCGCTCCGAACGCCGCGCCGCCACCGCCGCCTGATCCCAACGCGCCGGTCATCCGTAACATTCCCGCGTGGGTGTGCCCGCTCGAAGATTGGATCAACGACGACCGCGTACGCCGCGGATGCCTGCCCGCCTCCAACGGTTTCGGCACGGCAAGGGCGTTGGCGCGCCACTCCGCCGCGCTCATCGGCAACGGCATTGACGGCGTGCGTTTGATCAGTGACGCCACGCGCGCCGAGGCGCTCAAGTGGCATGACAACCTGCCCGGCCACCATCCGCTCGGTTACAACTACCGCGGCCCGGCCGACAATCCCGCAATCATTTTCGGCAACGCGGGTCACGGCGGTTCGTTCGGGCTCGCCGACTTGCGCACCAATCTCGCGGTCGGTTTTGTGAAGAGCCGGATGCACGGCGATCTGGGCAGCCGCCTGATCGACACGCTCAACCGCCACATTTACGGCTAACCGCTCGTGGCGTGGCAGCGCCTTTGCCACGCCACAAGCCGCGAACCTCATGTTTCGATTTTTCCTCAGCCTCCTGCTTTTGCCGCTTTGCGCCGCGGTGTTTTGCGCCACGACGGACGTGTTGCGCGCGGCATCCGCGACGGACGATCTTTTCTCCGCGCCGGTCTTCGCGTTCGCGGGCGGTTACCTCGCGTGGCTGTTGGTTTACTTTTGCTTCAAGGCGCCGATGAAGACGTACGTCTTCGGTCATGAAATGACGCACGCGTTGTGGGGGCTGCTTTTCGGCGCGCGCGTCGGGCGCCTGCGCGTGACGGAAAAGGGCGGCAGCGTGATGCTCTCGAAAAGCAATTTGCTGATTTCGCTGGCGCCGTATTTCTTCCCCTTCTACACCATGCTCGTGGTGGCCGTGTATTTGCTTGGCGAATGTTTTTGGAACATGACCCGGCTGTGGCCGGTGTTCCTTTTTCTCGTCGCGTTCACGTGGAGTTTTCACGTCACCTTCACGATCATCTCGCTGCGCGTGCGCCAACCCGACATCATGGAGCACGGACGGCTTTTTTCGTGGGTCATCATCTGGCTGGTCAACATTGCGGAGGTCGGCCTCTGGATCGTCGCCGCGACGCCGGTGAAATTGTCGCTTTACTGGGCGAATTTGTGCGGCCACACCGAAACCCTTTACACCGGCGTCTGGCGAATCGCCGTGGCCGGATGTGTGATGCTGTCAACTTGGATCAGGCAATTTTTGTGATTGTCGAAAGGACGCACATGGAACGTGCGAACGTGGCCCTGACACAGGAGCAACGCAACGAACTTGAAAAATTTTCAACCACCGGAACCCGTTCCGCAAAAGCCATTCTCCGCGCCCGCGCGCTGTTGTTGCTCGACGCCGGCGAGGCGGGGCCGGCGTGGACGATTCAGCGCGCCTCCATCGCCGTCGGTTTCTCGACGCGCGCGCTGAAGCAGGTCAAGGCGCAGTTTATCGCGGAGGGGTTGAACGCCACGATCATGCGCAAAACGCCGTTCCGCGACACGCACGCCAACGGCCCGTTGAAAACGCGGCTCATCGAGCTGGTCTGCCGCAAGCCGCCGACGGGTTGCGTGCGTTGGAGCCTGCGATTGTTGCGCAACAAACTCATCGAAGAGGGCGTCGTCGCCTCCGTTTCGCTGCCGACGATCGGCGCCCTGCTTCGCAAGGCCAATTTGGATCTGACCATTTCAACGCGGTCGCTCCGCAACGCCGCCGCGCGCATGTGAGGCTGCGCGAGTTTTAATGTTGACCGGTGAAATTTTGTGGTACAATTTCTGGCATACCATGCGAATTCTTCTTGTCCAGCCCAAGATGAACATGCGCCCGATGGACACGTTCTTGAAGACGCGCATGGCGCCGTCGCTGGCGTTGCTGACGCTGGCCAGGCTCACGCCCGCGCCGCACAGCGTGGTGCTCATCAACGAAAACGTCGAAACACTTGATACGTCGCAGGACGCCGATCTTGTGGCGCTCACGGTCACGGTGGATGTTTTTCCGCGCGCGGTTGAAATCGCCCGTGCGTTCCAGGCGCGCGGCATTCCGGCAGTCGCCGGCGGGATTCACATCACGGCGGTGCCGGACGACGCGGCAGATGTTTTCGACGCGGTGTGCGTCGGCATGGCGGAGCGTGTCTGGCGGCGGATTGTGCACGACCGCGAGAACAACCGCCTGCACAAAATCTACCGTGACACCGGGGGCATGCGCGGCGATGAAATCATTCCGCCCGCCTACGACACGGTGGCGCGCTCGCCCTACCTCTACACCAACATTGTCAGCGCGTCGCGCGGTTGCGCCTTTGCCTGCGACTTCTGCTACAACAGTTGCGACAACATGCCCGGCAGCATCCAGCGCCCGGTCGACGATGTCCTCGCGGACATCGCCGCGTTGCGCACGCGCCACATCATGTTTATCGACGACAACCTGATCTCCAACCCCGCGTGGACGCGCGAGTTTCTCACCCGCATCCTGCCGCTCAAGCTGAAGTGGAACGGCGCGGTCTCGGCCAACCTTGTCGACTATCCCGACCTGCTCGACTTGATGGAAAAGAGCGGTTGCCAAAGCCTCTTCATCGGCTTCGAGACGCTGCGCGCGGACGCCCTTTGTGCCGTGCGCAAACACCAGAACAACGCCGCGCGTTACGACGAGCTTGTCGCCGCCATCCACGTGCGCGGCATCATGATCAACGCCAGCGTGGTCTTCGGCCTGCCCGGCGACAACGCGTCTGTCTTCGACACCACGCTCGCTTGGCTCGTGCGCCGCAGAATCGCCAGTGTCACGGCGCACATCCTCACGCCCTATCCCGGCACCGCGCTTCACCGCCGCATGACGGACGCCGGCCTCATCACCGACGTCAACCTCGCGCACTACGACACCGCCCACGTTGTCTTCCGTCACGACACCCTGACCGCCGACGAACTCCGCGACGGATATCTCGGTTTTTACAGACGTTTCTACTCCTTCCGCAACATCCTCCGCCGTCTGCCCGCCGCCCGCCGCCAGCGCCTGCCCTTCCTCTTCTTCAACTTCGCCTACCGCAAATACGGCCGAGTCACTTCCGCACTCGCCTCCCTTGTTCCGCTTGGCACCCTCGGACGAATCGCCGCGCAGCTCTGCTATTTTCGAGCCAGCCGGCGCTCCGCGCAAATCCGCGCCACATGACGCGTGTGGCGTGGCAGAGGCCGCGCCACGCCACGGCGCGCAAACGTTTTGATGCCGCGGTTTTCGCCCGCTATACTTTAAGGCCTACTGGGACGCGCTCGCGGATATTTACCAGGAAATCACGCGCATCGACAGCCATGACTTTCATTACGGCCCGCAGATTCCGGGCGAAAGCAAGTTGCAGATTTTGCCGCCGTTGCGGCCATTCGCGCATGTTGTCCGAAAAGACCATTCGTGTGGGTGGGGCGCGACCGCCGGGCGCGCCGGGCTTACGACAAGCTTATATCCGCAACGCAAGCGATAAAATGAACGTCCATCCGATGCCCGGCGCGCCCGGCGGTCGCGCCCCACCTTGTGATATGCGCCTTACTTCGTTGCCCGCCGCGTGAAGCTCGCGGGATTGTGTTGCGGCATCAATGCGTGCATCTCGTCGCGCCACGTGCGCAGCATCGTGTGAAGCCGCGTTGTGACATCGGGATGCGCATGCGAAAGGTTGGTTGTTTCGCCGGGATCGTCGCGCAGGTTGTAGAGCTCGAGGCGTTTGTCCTCAAAGAACTCGATCAGCTTCCAGTCGCCGTTTCGCACGCTGCTTCCGGGCGTTCCGCCCTGGTTGCCGTAATGCGGGTAATGCCAGAAAATCGCCTCGCGCTGCAATGCGCTCGCACCCTTCAACAACGGCAAGAGGGAAACGCCGTCGCAGTGCTGCGCGTGACAGAGGTCGAGCCCTGCCACGTCGAGCAATGTGGGATAGAAGTCGGGCGACGTGACGGGCGCGTGGCACTGCGTGCCCGCTGCCACGACGCCGGGCAAACGCACGAGCAGCGGTTCGCGTGTGCCGCCGTCGTAGATCCAGCCCTTGCCCTCGGCGAGCGGCGCGTTGCATGTGGGCGAACCTTCGGCTGTGGCAAGCCCGCCGTTGTCGGATGTGAAGATGACGAGCGTGTTGTCCGCAATGTGGTGCTCGTCGAGTTTCGCGAGCAAGCGCCCGATGTTGTCGTCCACGCTTTCAATCATCGCGGCGTAGGCAGGATCGGATTGAATGACGCGGCGGCGCACGCGCTGGTCGCGCTTGTGTTCGGTCGGGAAGTATTCGCCGTCGACCAGCGCCTGTATCTGGTCGAGTCCGAGCGCGGCGGCCTTGCGTTTGTATTTTTCGATTTTGTCCGGCTTGGCTTGGATGGGCGTGTGGACACAGTAATCCCAGAAGTTGAGGAAAAAGGGTTTTGCGGGATCGCGGTTGTCGATGAGCGCGAGTGCCTCGTCCATCAGCCGGTCGGGCAGATATTCGCCGGGCGTCGTGTCGGGCAGCGTGGGGATGTGCCACGGGCTGAAATATCCCTTGTGCGGACTGCCCCAGTCGCAACCCGCGATGTTGACGTCGAAGCCGTGTTGCAAGGGCCAGCACGGTTCCTTGCCGAGATGCCATTTGCCAACGTGCCACGTGGCGTAACCGGCGTCTTTCAATGCGCGCGCAAGACTGCGTTCGTCTAGCGTCAGGTGCTTCACGTAAGGCGCGTCGACAAGGAGGCCGCGGCAGGGATGGAAGTTGCCGTGGTCGATCCAATCGGTGACGCCGAGGCGCGCGGGATACTTGCCGCTCATGATGCTCGCGCGCGTTGGCGAGCAGACCGGACACGCGGCATACGCCTGCGTGAACATCATGCCCTGTGACGCGAGGCGGTCGAGATTTGGCGTCTCGTAAAATTCGCTTCCCATGCATCCCAAGTCACGCCATCCCATGTCGTCCATGAGGATGAAAACAATATTGAGTGGTGGCTTCATGCGTGCCAGTATATCGTATTTTTGAGCAACATTGGGGAACCTCTCATAATTCATTTTCATCCTGCAAACCATTTTGAAATCCACAGATTGCACAGATGACGCAGATTACAAGACCAAATAATTCATTTTCATCCTGCAAGCCATTATTAGCGGTTCCCATTGGTAGATTTCAAGGTAGAGCGCGCCCGGCGGTCGCGCCCCACCATTTTTAGTGAGCAAAAAACAATCGTGGCGTGGCAGGGGTGCAGCCACGCCCCCCAAGACAAGTGGTGTGTTTATTCCGCGAGCTCGACGCGACGGGCGATGGCGCCGCGCGGACCTTCGTCAACGGTGAAGGTGACGTGGTCGCCGCGGACGAGGTTGCCGATTTCTTCGTTGGCGACAGAGGTCCAATGGAAGAAGACGTTGTCCGGGAATTTTTCGCAACGGATGAATCCGAAGCCGTCCTTGACGCTGAGGATTTCGCCGTCAAACCATTCGGCGTTTTCGTCCTCTTCAGGCGGACCCATGGGTTCCACTTCCTCGCCGTCCTGGCCGCGGCGCGTGAACTCGCGGGCGGGACGGGTGTCGTCGGCGTCGGTGAAGAGCATCTTGTAAAGCGGCTCCTCGCGCAGGGCGTCCTCAATGATGATGTTGCTGACGCGGACGGGATAGGTGACGCTTTCGATGAGGCGGGCGGAGGTGACGGTTTCGTGTTCCTGCCCGGTGTCGTCGGTGTATTTGAAGTCGAAGCCCAGGAGCATGACGCGCGCGCCGAGGGCGTTGAGCTTGCGGACGAGCTGAAGGAAATCGGAGTCGCCGGCGATGAGCACCACGACGTCGAAGTTTTTGTGGAGCGTTTGCTCGAAGGCCTCGAGGGCGAGCCATGTGGTGACGCTGGTGTCGCCGCGCGAACGCACGGGCATGTAGTGCGCGGTGACGCCCTCGCTCATGAGGATGTCGTCGAAGGCGCGTTCGGAGAAGAGGCGCTGGCGGGCGTCGGCCTCGCGGGCGGAGAGGCGGCCGCGGAAAAAGTGGGAGTCGACGATCTCGCAGTAGCGGACAACGGTGTCCTCGTTTTCGGCGACTTGGAGGCGGATGAATTCGTGCAGGCCGGGGATGGAAATCCGGCGGCGGCGTTCGTGGATGTACTTATAGTAGTTGCTGACGTGATGGAAGAAATTACCATCGTAAAAAACGCCGATACGCAACAATTTGTTCGATGCTGGTGTGGCATGCATGTGTGTGGTCTCCGTGAGGATCCGTTGGTTTTATCGAACCGCGACGCGCCCCAACCCGGGGTCAATATTGCCCGCGCGGTTCATGAATAGTCGAAAATTATAGCAAAGCACATGACGGAATGTAAGTGAAAAATAATGCGGCATTCAACGCGTGCGTGCGGCAAAGTGCGGCGAGTCGCCCCAGGCGTCGGGCGAGAGGGTTTCGCCGATGCGGCGGATGGCGGCCTCGAGGTTGCGGCGTGTGGTGTCGTCGGATTCGTCGAGGCCGGGCTTGTCGTCGTAGAGCGTGTAGTCGGCGCGATGGGAGAGGGGACTGAGGTTGGGCATGATGACGTTGGCGCCGGCGAGAAGACCGCGTTCGCGTCCGTCAGGGGCAAGCGCCTGGAGCGCGGTGGTGGAGGCGATGTTGACGTCGCGCAAAAGAAGACGGGCGACGGCGATCATGTTGAGACCGAGGCGCAGGGCGTCGCGCGGGTTGAAGCCGGGATGATTCAACGGCGTGTCGGAATGCGGAAGCCAGGGGCCCATGCCGATCATGTCGATGGCGTGGTCGCGAAAGAAGAGAAGGTCGTCGGCGAGATCGTGAAGGGTTTGCCCGGGCAGACCGCACATGACGCCGGTGCCGACCTGATAGCCGGCGTCGGCGAGGTGATTGAGGCACGCGGCGCGGTCGTGCCACGAGTGGTTGGCGGGATGCAAAGAGGCGTAGAGTTTTGGCGAAGAGGTTTCGATGCGCAGGAGGTAACGGTGGGCGCCGGCGTGAAACCAGCGGCGATAGGTGTCGGGCGTTTGTTCACCGAGGGAAAGCGTGATGCCGAGGGCATTGTTGGAGAGGGCCTTGATGCGGCGGATCGTGTCTTCGATGCAATCAATCCACGCAGGGTCGCTGCGTTCGCCGCTTTGGAGGACGATGGAGCCGTAATGAAAGTCCATGGCGCGGCTCGCGAGCTCGAGAATTTCGGCTTGCGAAAGCGTGTAGCGGTGGACGCCGCGGTTAGCGGAGCGGATGCCGCAATAGAGGCAGTTTTTGGAACAGATGTTGGAGATTTCAATGAGACCGCGGAGACGGACGATCGCGCCGACATGCTCTTTTTTAACGCGATAAGCGGCGGCGTAAAGCGCGCTGCATTCGTCGTCGGTCGTGGCGGCGAGGAGCTTGGCGAGATCGTCGCGGGAGAAAGATTCGGCGGGGTGGGGGAGGGGAATCATTGGAAGGCGAAAATGGCGCGTGGCGTGGCAGGAGGCCTGGCACGCCACGGGGGGAAAATGGAGCGGGCGATGGGAATCGAACCCACGTATGGAGCTTGGGAAGCTCCCATTCTGCCATTGAATTACGCCCGCGGAAAAACGTATAAAAGTATAGCGAAGGAGCCGCTTGCGAGGCAAGTGTTTTTTCGATGTTGACGAGCCGCGAACCCCGCCTATAATTCCCGTGCATGAAAAATCCACTCACATATTGCAACCCCATTCCGTTTCCCGATTATCCCCGTGGCCGAACGTCCATCCGCAAAACGCCCGGCGCGTGGGGTTTTCGCCACTCGCAAGTGCGCGACTTTCGTGAGACGGCCGACCCGTCGGTCATCTTCCATGACAACACATGGTACCTCTATCCTTCCTGCGGGATGGCGTATGTCAGCAAGGATTTCGTCACGTGGCAGCACCACCGCATCGAGCCCTTTGACTGCGGCTACGCGCCGACGGTCGTTCAATTCCGAGACACATTCCTCCTCACTGCCTGCGGCGCGCCGATCTATCAAGCCCCGTCGCCGCTCGGTCCGTTCGTCTCGCTCGGCCCCGTGCGCCTGCCATCCGGCGAGGTCTTGAAAGGGTTCAACGACCCCATGCTGTTCGTGGATGACGATGGCCGTTTGTATGCCTACTGGGGTCTTGGCGAACCCGGCATCTTTGCCGCTGAGTTGTGCGCGGACGACCCGACGCGGCTCATCACCGAACCCCTGAAAGTTTTCCGCTACAATCCCGAACACACATGGGAGCGTTACGGTTCGTGGAACGAAGACGCGGGCAAAAGCTTTGTCGAAGGCGCGTGGATGATTAAGGTCGACGCCACCTACTTCCTCACCTACGCCGCGCCCGGCACCGAATGGCGCACCTACGGCATGGGCGTCTACACCGCCGCGTCGCCGCTCGGGCCCTTCACGTATCAGCAGCGCAATCCCATCCTCCAAAAACAACACGGCCTTGTGCAAGGCCCCGGACACGGTTGCATCGTGCGCGGCCCCAACGCCACGCTTTGGGCGTTCTACACCTGCACGGTCTGCTATGAGCATCTTTTTGAGCGGCGCATCGGATTCGACCCCGCGGGCCTCGATGAAAACGGCAATCTTTTTGTGCGCGACGCCAGCGAGATCCCGCAGCTTGCGCCCGGCCTCAAACCCGATCCGCACAACGGCAACGACGTCGGCTGGCTTCCGCTCAGTTGGAACAAAGACATCCGCGCCACCTCGCTGTCCGCCGGCCGCGATCCGCTTTACGCCAATGATGGCTGCACCCACACCTTTTGGCAGCCAGCCGCCGACGACCCCGCGCCCGCGCTCATCATCAACCTCAACGGTGCCTTCGACATCCACGCCTTCCGAGTCCTCTGGCGCGATATCGGCCTCGACTACGACAACGGTGTTTTACCGGGTCCGTACAAATTCGCCGTTTCCGTCTCGTCTGACGGCGAGTCGTGGCAGTGCGTTGTCGATGCCACGGAAAACCGCGTTGATCTCCTCATCGACTACCGCGCCATTGACGCGACACCGGGGAGTTTCGTCAAGCTCGAAATCTTTTCCACACCGCGCGGCATCACCCCGGCGGTGATTGACTTCACCGCATTCGGAGTCTTCCGTCACAACCAATAAAGTGTTTGCACTTATTTGACCGCACGATGTGAGTTTTGGTATTATTGCTTAACCGTGTTAGCAGAACTTTTTGGTTCAACTCCAATCAGGAGATGTCATGAACAACCATTTGGCACACGCCGCAGCGTTAACGGGTTTTTTGAGCGCATTCGCCAGCACGTTGGCCGCACAAACCCCAGGTGTGTTTTTATACGAGCCGTTCAAATATCCCCTTGGGGATTTTGTCAACGCGAAACAAGGCATTTGGTCGCCGGCGGATACATTTTGGCAGGGCGCGGGAACCGTGAGACCCCAAGTTGGCTTTGCTGACATCAGCATCCCCAACGCGCTCAGGCTCGCCAACCAAACAGTCACGCGCGCCTTCACGATGCCGGACATACAGGACGGAAGCACTGTTTGGATCGCTCTCACCCTTGCACGCGAAAATAGCAATTACTGGGGGGATAGCGCCAGCCTCACGTTTGGCAATTTGACAATCCGGCTGGATCCGGGCGGGGGTGAGCGTGAAAAAAGCCAGGTTGTCAGGGGTGGCACATGGTCTGGCATCACAGGTTGGTATCGCGGCGATGGTGATAGAAACCCGTATCTTTACGTCGTGAAAATCACCGAAGTGAACACTGGCAACGAGGCGTTCCCCTCGGTGGCGACCTTATACATGTTGCCGCATGACATCACGAACGTATTGCAAACCCTCGGTGCACCGTACACCGAGGCCATGCTCCAGACCCACGCGGCGGGTACGACTTCCGTCGCCCAAACCTCGCCTGTTTCGTTGTCCAGCGGCACGCTCTCCCTGTACGGAAGCGGCATCGGCTACGTTTTTGACGAGTTTCGCGTCGCCGACAGCTTGACCACGTTGCTCAGTCCGATTGAGCTTCCCGAGATCATACTTCCCGGCGACCCAAAAAACGTCGCGGCAGAAAACACCGCAGAAGGCAACGTACTTCTCGCTTGGGACGCCGCGGACAACGTCGACGCATAGAACGCAAGGTGGGTGTGACGTCCGCCTGGACGGCGGTCTTTACAAACGACACATCCACGACCTACCTCGACACGGACACTGCGCCCGGAGTCTGCTACCAGTACCGCGTCACGGCGGGAAATGTGTACGGGTTTTCCGCGGCCGTGCAATCCCCGTGGATGCACACCCCGGCGCCGCCCGAACCACATGGAATTTTTTGGCTCGCGGAGACGTTTTATTACCCAAACGCAACCAACAACGCACCGTTGGCGAACTTGGGCAAGGGGTTCGGCTGGAAACCCGACGCTTGGACCGCCACGATTCCCGCGACGTTCATGGCGAACGCCATTATGTTTTCGGATTATTCAACGTCCGGCGGCGGCCTTCGAGGCAATGGCAACGGCGTGGTGACCCGCCCAATACGGCGCGCGCCGGAGCTTGGCTCGACCCTTTGGATCAGCGCACTGCTGTATTTGGAAAACGCGGATTACGATCGCTGCACACGCCTGTCGTTCACCAATGCGCAAGGCGAAAAATTCGTCATGAACATCGGAACGTGGGATGCGCCGCCGGCCGCTCTGGTCTGGGTCAACACGGCAGCGCCTAATTCCGTGAACATGCTGAACGCAAAGGGGTGGATCACCGGCAAGCCGCTCCTGCTGATCGCCAAGTTCACCCGCCTTGGCGAGGGTTCGCCGGAAGCCCCGCAACGCGCCACGATGTGGCTTGTGGATGCAGCGCAGTACGACGCGATCAAGGACGGCGGCATCATCGAGGCTGAGCTGGACATCAACTGCCTCGCGCGGGTTTACTCCTCGCACAACGCGCCAGTGACACTTGCGCGCGGCGATGTGTTCACCCTGCGCACCAATGGAATACCCGTCCGCCTCGACGAATTCAAGGCGGCCTCCACACTCACGTCCGTACTTTTCGGCGACACGCCTCCCTCGGACATTCAGCCGCCGTCGCTGTTCTTCGTGCACTGAGCATCTCACCCCTCGGCAGCGGCCTTCGATGCGGGCGTAAAATTTCTTGTTGTGACAAGCGGGTAACGCGCCATATTTTAGTTTGCGTTGACGGAAAGAATTCGTTATGGTTTCCCGTGTGAGCAACAATCCAACATTCACCAACGCGCGCGGGGTGACGATACGCGACATCGCCGTCGCGGCGGGCGTGTCGCACACGGCGGTCTCGCAGGTACTCAACGGCAAGGGCAAGCAATCGCGGTTAAGCGACGATTGCGTGGCGCGGATACAGTCCGCGGCAAAGCGCCTGGGCTACCGCCGAAACGCGGCCGCGCAAGCCATTTCCACGGGGCGCTTCAACGCCGTCGCGCTGGTGCTCCCGACCATGGCGGGCCGCAGTCATCTGCCCGTCCGGCTGCAAATGGGTGTGCACGATGCGCTCGCGGCGTGCGGGAAGCACCTCATTGTGGCCTACCTCTCCGACGAGCGGCTGACCGACGCGCAACGCACGCCGAAAATACTGACGGAGTTGATGTGCGACGCCATGATCCTGCATTACCACGTGGCGATTCCGAAGGCGCTGGAAACGCTGACCCGGCAGTTCGCGCTGCCGGTGGTTTGGCCGAACGTGAAGCGCGCGTGGAACTGCGTGTACCCGGACGACATGGAGGCGGGGCGCCTCCTCGCGCGCCGGATGCTGGAGCTGGGACACCGGCGGATCGCCTACGTGGACGCCGGATTTGAACACGACCGGCTGAGCGGCGCGCTTCATTACAGCAAGCGCGAACGACAGGCCGGCGTGACAAAAATTTTGCGTGAGGCGGGACTCACGTGCGAGTGCCTGTTTGACAACCCGGCGTTGCCCCTGTGTGCATCCGGGGCGGATTTGGTGCAGCGCCTGGTGGCGCGGATACGCGCGCCGGACCGTCCCACGGCCTTTATTTGTTACACCGGGCTGGAGGCGGACATCACGCTTCAGGCAACGATGCTGGCGCGGATGCGCGCCGGGCGTGACGTGAGCATTGCCGCGACGATTTCCGAGGGGGAGGCGCACGAGGGTTGGCTTGTCACATCCGCCGTCATTCCGGAGTATGACATCGGACGCCGCGCGGCGGAGATGCTCCTGGCGCGCATTGAAACGCCGGGGCGCGATATCAAATCCCTGCGAGTCATCCCGACGTTGTGCGAGGGTGCAACCACGGGGCAACCACCGCGGACGCGCGACGCCTGACTTGCCGTTGGGGGGAACGACCATCCCGGCGTGGCAGAGGTCATGCCGTGCCACGACAAATAAATGACAAAATTGAATCAACGACCGGCGTCCTCGCATGGGAAGGGCAAATGTTTTTTTCTCCGGTTCTCACCGCTTGACCGTTTGAGATGGCTCTGATATATTGCTTTCACGTGTTAGCATGGTGTGTTTTTTCAAAAACTTGCCGCTCAAATAACGGCCACCCCTTGTGAAAATCCTCTCCTTCTGGCCACCCCTGTTGAATGTGGATCCGCCTACATGACCTATCCCGTAACCTTTCGCCACGCCCGCGGCACGGAGACGCGCGACCTTCGCCGTGAAAGCCTCGCCGGCACGTGGCGTGGCAACGTGCCGGTGTTGCCACGCTGACAACCAACCTGAAAAACCACTATGAAAACACTTCTCCTCTTCGTCGCCATGCTTACTTTTTTTGCACGCGCTCCGCTTGCCGCACAACAACCGCCCGTTGAAATTCCAGACAGCGAATACGTCACCGTCAACGCCGCCGGCCACCTCGAGCTGCGTGGCGAGCGCGTCCGCTTTTGGGGTTGGATCGGCCACTTTTGGCTCGAAGGCCACCTCCGCGACCAGTACGGGGCAAAACCCGATGACACGCCGGAACAACGCGCCGCCAAGTACAAAAAAATGTGCGAGGTCTACGATGCGCTCGCCCAGCGCATTGCGGACACCGGCTTCAACATGGTTCGCTACTGGAACGACGTGGACTTCAACGCCGCATGGACGCCTGGCGACATGAGCCGCTCCGACGAGTTCGGCTTCATGCTCGCCGCGCTCGAAAAACGCGGCATTCACGTCTGGTCCACCAGCTTCAACAACGCCGGATTTCTCACCCCCGCCGACGCCGCGATCATCGACGGACCGGACGCCGGGGCTTGGGCCGCGGCTGTCGCGGAACAGGCCGGCAACAGTGGCCGCATCGGCGTGCGCGGTCTCCGGCAAATTGGTTGGGACCCGCGCTCGCAGGAAAAATTCAAGCGCACCATGAAGTCCGCCGCCGACTGGCGCAACCCGTATCAGAACAATATCCGCCTCGGCGACAACCCGCAGGTTGCTGTCTGGGAGCTCTCCAATGAGGAGTGGTACTTCGCCCATCTCACGCGCGGCGACTGGCAGACGCTTCCCAAGTTTTTCCGTGATTCCCTGCTCGCGCGCTGGAACGAATTCCTTCGCAAGGAATACAAGGACGACAACAGTCTCCGCGCCGCATGGGGATTTTTGCTCGACGGCGAGTCCCTCGACCGTGGCAGCGTCCTGCTCGCGCCACTGGCCTCCGGCAGCAGCGCCCGCGCACTCAACGACGCCAACCCCGCCGCCATTGCCGCGCTCGCGCCCGCGCAGCAAACCCTCCCGCGCGACATGTTCAACCGCGCGCGCGCCTCCGATGTCGTCCGCTTTTTCAGCGACCTGCACATCGCGTACAAGGTCGCCATGCGAGACTACGCCAAGACACTTGGCAAGAGCCTGCGTCTCTCACCCATGGTGCTCGACACCGGCGACGGTTTTCGCATGCAATCCGTCCGCCTCCACGAGCAGGGCGACGCCTCCACCATGTGCTCTTACTTGTGGCAAGTCGCGTGGGATCGCGAGCAACGCCGCTTCCCCTTCCTCAGCGGACTTGACGAACCGCCGCGCATGAGCATGGGCATCCCGTGGGTCGAAACCGCGCGCATTCCCGGCAAGCCCTTTTTCGTTTACGAAATCCAGCAGAACAACCCCGACAAATATCGCGCCGAATTTCCTTACCGTGTCGCCGCGCTTGGCGCCGTGCAGGACTGGGACATCGTGTGCTTCCATCTGTTCGGCCGGCCCAACGATCCCGCTGAAAAGGCGCCCTACACCAAGCAATTGAATTACAGCCACGGTGGCGGTGGCGGCGGAACGGTCGAGGGTGTTCACTACAAGAACGACGAAATTTATACCTCGGCAATGAAGGGCGCGGGACTCTTTTTTCGCAACGGTTTCCTCGGCACGGCTGACAAACCAACCGTCATGACCTTTGGCCGCAACTCCATGTTCGCGCCGGAAAGCGCGGACTACGGCAAGAGTTTCGGCAACCTCGGCGAACGCATCACCGCCACCGCCAACCGCTACGGCCTGCACATGCGCTGCGCGCCCGACCAGGAGGGCGACACCGTGGACGGCCCGACCGTTGACCCGTGGTTGCAGCAAGCCAACCCCATGCGTCCGAACACGCGCATTGAGCACGACTGGCAAAAGGGACACATCAAATTCGACACCCCGCAGGCCGTTTCCTACACCGGCTTCTTCGCGCAGCACGGCGGCCCCGTGGTTTTTCAGAACGGCGTGACCCTCGCCGACGTCGCCATCGTCAACCCGCCAAAGATGCCCTATCCCATGTCCGACGACGAACGCTACGTCTCCTTCACCCTTGCCGCGCAGGACGGGCTTCCGCTCGCAACCTCCCGCTCCGTCTACCTCTCGTTGGTCTCCACCAGCTTCAACAACGGCTTCACGCTGAACGAGGACAATGTGGCGCGCGGCGATCCCGGCCACACCGGTCGTCCCTTCGAAGGCATGAACCTAGGCCGCGCTCCCGACGGTGAACCGCCCGTACTCGTCGCCCGGGCCGGCGCCACCATCACCGCGCCGCAACTCGCGGGCATGACATGGAAAACACTCGACTGGCACTTCAACGAACTCGCTTCCGGCATCGTCGCGCCGGATGGCGTCCTGTCAATTTCCGCCGAAATGCCCATTTTTTCCATTGAATTTTCCCGATGAACACGTTTTAAAAACCATTTCTTTCCGATGGCCTTGACCTCTTCCGGCGTTGAAATTGCCAAGCCATCCGGCACGCCGGAGCAAACACCGCGGTTGGCGGGTATACGGCACAAGAGGGTAGGGGAGTGCGGCGCGCGATGACGCACGATGCCGATGGCGGGTGTTCAGATGCCGGAAGTGGCGCAACACAGCAGCGCCGCCACAACATACCAACATACCGTCAGCATCGCATACATGACGGAAATATGTCGACGTGCAATGTAAGACAGACATTCTTGTCTGTCGCAGGTGCATGACAGAAATGGTATACAAAAAATTGACGAATTGACGATTAAGCTTAAGATGTTCAACCTCTCCTAGGTTACCAATACCCCTCGTGGCGTGGCAGAGGTCGTGCCACGCCACGAACGCGTGATACGAAGCGCCTTCACGGGCGTTTACGATGAGCATACAACGAGAACCTCTAATAATTCATGGTTCAAGACTAGTTTAGAGTGGATTTTTTCTGAACTCCTTTAACAATACCCGATAGAGATTTTCGTGTCTATGATTAAATCTCCACTCCGTTTCTTTCAGGTGCACGTAGAATACATTCGGACGTATGCCTCGCAGCT
>JAVBOU010000216.1:0-13058 GCA_031550185.1 Kiritimatiellia bacterium
CCCCCCCCCCCCCCCACGCCGTTTTCCGGCCAAAACCTCAAATTCCATTTGACGCGTATGTCGGCATTCTGTACGATACTATGTTTTTATCGGGTGTTTCCTTCCTGATGCGCCTGGGCCCGTTCACTTGGAGAGCTTTATGATGACTAATCGCCTGACCGCCTTCGCCGCCAGCATGTTGCTCGCGGCAACATTCCTCTTTGCACAGGACGCACCCAAGACGCGCGACACACTCTTCAGCGTCATCAACGTCGCCGGCAACTGCCAGGTGCAACGCCCCACCCTGTCGGCGTTCGAGCCGGCCGTCGCCAAGATGTATCCGCTCGGCACGCTGGTGCGCGTCGCCAAAGATTCTAAAATCATCCTCAGCTACGCCAACAACTATTACGAATTTACCCTGACCGGCCCCGGCGAAGTCATGGTCGCTGCGGGCGACGACAACAAGCCGCTCCAGTTGATCGTCCCCCAGGGCAAGCTCCGCATCTCCTTCGTCTCCTCAACCCTCGACGGCGACGTCACGATCGACACGCCCGGCCTCACCACCCAGCCCGGCCCGAACGCCATCATGGAGCTCGACGTCGTCCGCGAAAAAGACAGCCTCATCTCCTCCACCCTCACGCTCGAGCGCGGCTCCGCGCGCCTCTCCGGCCCGCAGTACGTCATCCCCGTCCTGAAAGTCGGCTGCTCCCTGCGCGTCACCGCCGCGCAAGACCGCTCGCTCACACGCATCACCGGGCTCCTCGGCGAATTCCCCGTCTCCATCGACAACAACACGGAAATCGCCACCGAATACACCATGAAGCCCAACGCCGCCGTCAAAATCTCCCGCCAGTTCTCCCCCGTCTCCGGCCGCGAAGGCGTCTCCGTCCTCATCATCAACGACAACGGCATCGGCCACGCCTCCTACGCATTCGTCCCCGGCGACCCCGACCTCTACACCAAAGGCTCCCTGCGCACCGTGCTCGAAGACGAGAAGCCCGAGGAGGAGACCGAGCCGCCGCCGCCCGCCATCCAACCCGTCGCCCCCCGTCCCGTCACCCCGTCCGCGCCCGTCGCCACCCCCGAAGGCGAAGACGACATGTCGCTCGACGCGGACATGGAATTCACCTTTTAATTAAGCCCAACCCGCCACCTCATTCCAAGGACTCCCGCCGTGTTCATCTATCACTTCAACCGACTCATCCACAACAAAATCGTCTGGGGCTGCTTCGCCTTCATCATCGCCCTGACCTTTGGACTCAGCTTCGGCTCCTCCTCCCTCTCCAGCTGTCAGCGCGGCAGTACCGACCCTGTCGCTGGCAAGCTCAACGGCAAGCCCATCACCCAGGCCCAACTCAACCAGGCCCAAAACGCCATCCGCAACGCCAACGCCAGCCAGCGTCAGGAATCCCTTTCCAGCGCCGTCGTCCTCACCCAGGCCCTCACCCGCGTCGCCATCGAGCGCCTCGCCCACCGCAACAGCCTCTCCGCCACCACCCTCGAAATTCAAGCTGAAATCAAGCAAATCCAAGGCTTCCAGCAAAACGGCGTCTTCTCCCACCAGCACTACCAGATGGTCCTCGCCAGTCAGCTCAGCATGACCCCCGACCAGTTCGAAGACCTCATCGCCCAGGACATCGCCGCCTCCAAACTCGCCTCCCTCGTCGGCTCCGCCTCATGGATCTCCCCCAGCGAAGCCGAAGACCAGCTCGCCAACGCCACCGACTACCTCACCCTCCAGTACGCCATCCTCCAGGATCAGTTCGCCACCTCCGCCATCACCCCCAGCGAACAGCAAATCCAGGATTACTACAACAAACACATCGACTCCTTCATGATCCCCGACCAGGTCGCCGTCGACTACGTCGCCATCCCCTACACCAACTACATTCCCCGCCTCGTCATCACCGAGGACCACCTCCGCGCGCACTACGAAGACAACCTCGACACCTACACCCACATCCAGAGCGACGGCACCAACGACATCCCCGTCCAGCTCGCCTTCGAGGACGTCACCAACTCCATCCTCGCCACCCTCCGGAACGAATTCGCCCGCGAAGCCGCCCAAACCAACGCCGGCCTCACCCTCCTCGACATGGCCCTCAACGCCAACTCCCTCAGCGCCGTCGCCACCCACCTCAACCTCCCCGTCGTCTCCACCGCCCTCTTCGGTTCCGAAGGCCCCGCCGGCGTCGAATCCCCCCGCAAATTCGCCCTCGCCGTCACCGAAGAGAGCGACTTCACCAGCCCCCTCTCCTCCTATAACATCTACCTCGGCGACCGCCACCTCTACCTCTTCACCCCCACCACCAACGTCCTCGCGCACATCCCGCCCCTCGACGCCATCCGCCCCGCCGTCACCGCCCGCGCCACCGCCCAGGCCAAGGCCGACGCCTTCAACGAGCAGCAGCAATCCGTCTACGACAGCCTCAAGGCCGCCCTCGACGCCGGCAAATCCTTCGCCGACGCCGCCACCGATGCCGGCCTCACCACCTCCACCAACATCACCCTCGTCATCAGCGAACTCCGCCCCTCCCCCGATTTCCCCGAAGCCTACAGCGTCGCCGCCGCCGCCATGCCCCTTCTCAAAGGCCAGCTCGCCAAGCCCACCATGACGCCCCCCAAAGGCGCCGCCTTCGTTTACCTCAACGACCGCCAACCCGGCGACCCCGACACCATTAAAAACTTCCGTGACCAAATCCGCGACAGCCAGCTCCGCAACCAGGCCAACTTCGTCGCCAGCCAATGGCGCGCCGACGTCACCAAAAACCTCCATTACGTCCCGACCCGCACCGTCATCGCCGACGAATAACAATCCGCACATTTTGCGAATGCACGTGGCGTGGCAGGACTCCTGCCACGCCACAACTTTTTGTTATGTAAGAAAGACATTCCTGTCTGTCGTCAGGTCACGCACGGAGTTTGTCCGCTAGCCCGGAGGCGCGTTGGGTGTTGTTGCGGACCGCGGCGGAAAAGGCGGCGCGGGGGGTCCAGAGCGCGCAATGATGGCGGGCGCGGGTGACCGCGGTGTAAAGCAGCTCGCGGGTGAGAAGCGGCGACGACGCGTCGGGCAGCACAACCAGAACGCGCGTAAAGGCGGAACCCTGTGACTTGTGGATCGTGATGGCAAAAGCCGGATCGTTGGCGGGAAGTTGCGCAATCGGCAAAACGCGGAAGCTGCTGGGATTGTCGGGATCCGGAAAATGCGCGGCAAGCGTGTCGCCATTTTTCCAGCACAAACCAATGTCGCCGTTGAAGAGGTTGGTGACCGGATCGTTCCGCGTGATCATCAGCGGCCAGCCGTGCGCGCCGGATTTCAAATTAAACAAATTGGCGAACGCCGTGTTGAAGGCGTCGACGTCGTGATGCGTCGCACAAAGCACGCGAAAGGTGTCGAATCGCTTAAACGCCTCGCCCACCGAATCGGCGCGAAGATACGACCGGAAGTCGTGAAGTTCCGGCGACGCCAAAAGCGTTTCAATTCGACCAGGCAATTCGCGCGCGCTGCCAACCGCCTCGCCGAGCGAAATGGCGTCAGCGTGCGTGGCAGAGGTCAGGCTCTGCCACGCGCGACTTTCATCACCCTGCTGAATGGCGGTCTTGAGCAGGCCGATGCCTTTTTCAGGATCAAAGCGATGCGAATGCACGAGGTGCGCGCGCGCGGGATTGTCGGCCCAGGCGGCGTCGAGGTCGGCGAGAATGGCGCCGGTTTCAACCGCGGGAAGCTGATCGGGATCGCCAAGAAAAATGACGGTCGCGTCGCGCGGAATCGCGGCGAGCAGCGCGGACATGAGGCTGAGGTCGATCATGGACACTTCGTCGACCACGAGCAAATCGACGCGCAGCGGACTGGCGGCGTTGTGACGGAAGGTGTTGGTGTGCGGCTGATAACCGAGGAGGCGGTGAATGGTGAAGGAGGGCGTGCGGGCGAGCTTGTCGCGCAACGGCAGGTCGTCGTCGGCGAAGTGAAGGAAGTTGGCGAGCACGTCGCCGAGCGCCTCTCTCATGCGCAGTTGCGCCTTGCCGGTGGGCGCGCAAAGGCGAATGCGAAGGTCGCGATTTTGCAACAGGCGGCCGAGCAAAATGAGCGCGACAAGCGTCGTTTTGCCGGTGCCGGGGCCGCCGGTGATGAGCGAGACGCGATGGCTGAGCGCGGCGCAGACGGCGCGGCGCTGTTCGTCGTCGAGCGGTTTGTCAGGACGCAGAAAGCGATCGATATCAGCGCCGGATTCGCGCGGCGGATTGTCCATGCGAAACCACTTCGCGATGACGTCCTCGTTGATCCAGTTGCGCTGGAGGTAGAGGTTGCCGTTGGCAAGCACCAAGGCGAGCGGCAGGTCGCTGGCGATGAGCTCGAAAAGATTGTCGGGTAGCGCGACGTCGGCGTCGGGATGGCCTTGCTGTTCGGCGCCGAGAAAATCATCGAGGCGGGCGTTTTGCAACGCGCTTTCAGGCAGGCACGCGTGCTGTGTTTGCGCGTTGTGTTGCGCGGCGAGAAAGGCGGCGAGAAACACGGCGTCGTGGTTCGCGTGCGGACGCGCGGCGACGCCGGCGAAATGAAACGCGAACGCATCGACGCGGCGCTGCTGATGGAGGCGGGTGAGGCGGTCTTGCCAGGAAGTTTTCATGAGAGCAGGTCCTGCCAGTCGTCAAGTTTCGCGAGGGTGAAAAGGGCGTTGGGTTGTTGCGGCGAAAGGTGGCGCAGGAAGACGCAAAAGCCGCCGCCAAAATGTTTTTCCGGCGCGTACGCGTCGCCGAGCATGTGGCGCAAAATGCGGTGAAGCGCGATGGCGTAGAGCCGGAGTTGCAGCAAATAGCCGCGGGTCTTCATGTGCGCGTGGAGATCGTCGACAGAGGCGAGCGTGTCGCTTTTCCAGTCGACAAAATAGTAGCGTCCATCCACGCGGAAGAGCAGGTCTATGAAGCCGGTGATGAAGCCGCTGCGATTGATGTCGAGCCCGTGCGCGTGAAGACGCGTTTTGTTGAGCGACTTGTCGAGCGGAAAGGTGAAGGGCACTTCGCGGCGCGTGTCGGAAAATGGAATTTCGGAAAGCGTGCGCGCGTTGGGAAGCGGCGTGGCGAAGACGTTGGCGAGGATGCCGGCCACGCGTTCGCGGCGTTGCTCGCGGAGCGCAGGGTCGCGGGTCGCCAGCGGCGAGACGTCAAGCACCTTGGAGATTGCGGCGAGCGTTTTGTCGCGCGAGGTGATGTTCGGAAAATCAAAACCTTCAAGAATGGCGTGCAGACAGTTGCCGGTGATGCTGCCGCGCGGAAGAATGAGGTCGGGTTCGGGCAGCGGCGCGTCATCCTTTTCGTCGTCGCGCGGCGCGGCGATCTCCTGCGCATGGAGCGAGGAATAGCTGATGATGTCAAAGGCGTTTTGCACAGCGGGCGGCGGCGGCGACGGTTCGCGAATCGGATCTGCATCGGAAGGGAGCTTGTAATCTTTCGGCTGAGGCGTGTACAGCGGTAGCATGCGAATCGTGGGCGAATCGTCCGACTCAATCTGACTGAGGAGCGAGTAAACCGTGGGCTTGATGATTGCGGGCGCGTCTTCCGCGTCTTCGTCGTTTGCAGGCGCGACCTCTTTCTCCTCGAATTTCCAGCCTTTGACAATGGGGATGCACAGGCTTGCGGCGCGCGTGAGCGCGACATACATCAGGCGCGCATGTTCGGCCATTTGGTCGCTGGAAAATTCATCACGCGTCCGTTGATCGAGTGGAAACACGGCGTGTCCGCTTTCGTCGTGTGCCAACTGGAGTTTCGCGTTTTTATCCTTTCCTTTGGGCGCGAGGAAGGGACAGAGAACAACGGGAAATTCGAGACCCTTGCTCTTGTGAATGGTGAGGATGCGCACGGCGTCCGCGTCGCTTTCGAGCCGCTGCTCATGGCCTTCGCCATTTGGCGGTTCTGCGCAACATGTATTGAACCAGTACGCCATGGCTTCAAGCGACGCGGCGGACGTGCGCTGGTGTTCGAGGATGAGCTCGGTCAAGTGGCGGAGATTGGTCAACGAACGTTCAGGCGAAAGACTTTTTGCAAGCCGCGCGAAGGTGTTGTGCGTTTTGAAAAAGAGCTCGATGGCCGTGGCAGGACCAGAGCTCTGCCACGCGTTGCAAACCGTCTTGAGCTGGTCGATCGCACGCGACAAGGCTTGTGCGTCGCTTTCCAAATTCGCCAGCGCGACGTCGTCGAATCCGCACCAGCGCGAGGCGAGCAGCGCCTTGAGCGCGCGACGGGAAGAGGGCGCGAGAAGCGCTTTGAAAAAGACCCGAAACTCATTTGCCTCGCGTGAATCGAAGACCGAACTCGCGCGGTAGATGACCGCAGGAACGCCGACACGAATCAGCCCGTCCTTGATTTCTTCAGACTGTTTGTTGGCGCTTGTGAGGATGGCAAAATCCTGCGGTCGCAACCTGCGCGACGCGCCGGATTGCGCGAGTTGATACGCGGCATCGTTGAGGAGTGCGGTGATTTGCACGGCCGTTTCAGACACAGCAATTTTGGTAAAATCCTCAACATTGATGCGGTCGTCCGGTTTGTGAATCAGGACGCGACGGAAGGGATCCGAAACGGGCTGACCGTTGTGAAGGAGTGGCGACGCCTTCGATTGGCCCGATGCCTGCGAGTCCTTGTATTCGATGTCGTCGTTCAGGAATGCGTCGTCGGAATTGAAAAGTTTGTTCACCGCGTCGACGAGGCCGGGCACTGAACGATAATTGGTGGTGAGCGTGAAGCGATGTTTTTTGGGAAGTTTTTTCGCGGCGTTCAGATAGGTGTTGAGGTCGGCGCCGCGAAAACCGTAGATGGCCTGCTTGGGATCGCCGATAAAGAAAAGCAACGTGCGTCCGTTGAAGAGCGTGGAAAAGATGTTGTACTGAACCGGGTCGGTGTCTTGAAATTCGTCGATGAGCACGGCGCGATACTGGCCGCGGATCATGCCCGCCAGCGGCACGTCGGGCGACGGCAGCGCAGCCTCAAGCTTGCGAAGAAGATCATCAAAGGTCAGCAAATTGCGACGGTTCTTCCGTTCTTCAAAGGCGTTGAAAATGTCATCGTGAAGCTCACGCAGGCGGTGAACTGCCAATGCTTCGAAAAAGTCCCTTAAAATGGCGTTGGCCTTGGTTTTCGGCGTGAGGAGGTCGCCTTTTAAACCGACGAGCAACGCCGGAAACTCACGCGCGTCTGCCTCGCACAACGCGGCGACGGCGCGGAAAAATTTGCTTTTCTTTTTGAGCTGACCCAACGCTTGAACAACCGACTTGATGTTGTTCAGAATTGTCTGTTCCTCATCCAAAGGCTCGTGATACTTTAGTGTCGCCTTTGGAAAATTGAAGAAGAGTTTTGCCGCGGAAAAAAGCTGTTGAAATTTCAACGGCATGGTGACGCCGTCGGCAATCTTGCGGCGGCAGAAGTCGGCGACGACCTCACGGATGAGCGGATCGGTGTCGGTCAGCAACTCCGCGTTGAACGGAAGTTTGCAGTCAAAGGCGTGTTCCTGGAGAACGCGTTTGCAAAATCCGTGGATGGTGAAAATGGCGGCCTCGTCGAATGCCGAGCACGCTTTGCGGAGAATTTCTTTTTCATTCTCCTCGGCCTCCTCGGTATCTTTGCCGGCGAGGTTTTGCTGGATGCGTCCGGCGAGTTCGGCCGTTGCGGCTTCCGTAAAGGTGACAACGAGAATCTCGGACGGCATCAAATTTTTTTCAACAACAAGGCGGCGGTAAAGATGCTCAAGCGTGTAGGTCTTGCCGGTGCCGGCATTGGCCTCGATGAGAAAGGTGCCGGTGTCGGGCAGTTCGGCGGTTTTGTAGTCGAAAGATTTCATGACTTGGGCCTGCGCCTTGCTGTGGTAAAAAAAGTTGTCGCCGCTTCGGCGAAGAGGTCGGCGAGCTCCTCGAAGTCCTGCCACGTTTCGGAATCTTCGGGCGGCGGCGCTTCGCCGAAGGCGCGGTGCAGGCAAGGATTAGGGCGAATTTCCGGCTGTTCGTACGTGGGTGTGTCAACGCTGACGTGCGCGAAAAACAGAGGCCATTCCGCGCAGACCTCGTCATGCGTTTTAACGCATGACTTTTTTTTATTCCAAAACTCAGTCAAGAAAAGTTGCGGACGCGTCTGTCCCTTGAGGTAAAAATACACAAGGTCGTTGAGCACGTCCCAGGCGTCGGCGGGCTGAAGCGGCTCAAACGTTTTGTACGCCACGCCTAAAGCCGAATCCGACAACGTCAAAACGTGAGTTTGCGCGCCGGGCCTTGTTGCGGAAAGGAGCAGATGCGACACATAACCGCGGATGAAATCCACGCCTTTTATCTTGCTTGCCGGACGCGCGAGAACGAGGCAATTGTGATCTGGATAAAAATTTTCGAGCTCGCCGCTGATGTTCAGCCCGCTGTCGAAGGCGAGCGAAACGGGCAAAAAGCCGGCGGGTTCGTCCTGCGTAAGTGTATGGATGTATTTAAACAAATTGGTGGTTTGTGCAAGCAAATTGGTCGTGTCGGGCATGTTGCGGACGAGCAGACCGGTCGCGACGGCGAAGTCGTGGAGCGCCTCGCCGCGCAGAGGCGGTGTTTGCATGGAAAGCTTGAGCAACGCTTGTTTAACGTCGTACGCTTCGAGCCCGTGCTCGACGTCAAAAGGCTCCTCATCGTCGGGCGAATCCGCGGCGTAGAGGTCGAGCGAGAGGCCGAGCCGATTCGTGTAGAAACACTTTGCGGGATCGACAAAGAAGGCGGTGAAATCCTTCGGCGTGGCAGAGGTCGAGCTCTGCCACGCGTCGCTTTTGACGTTGTCGAGAATTGGGGGTTGCGCGGGACGGAGACGTTGCGCGTAGTTGGCGGAGCGGATGTCGCGGGCAATTTCAAAATTGTTTTTCGAAAAAGAATGCAGGCGGTTTGCCGCGGCGTCATCGTTGAAGTAGCGGTGCGAAAAGGGATGGAGTCCGTGCAGAGTGGTGAGAGGCGGCGCGAAGTATTGCTCGATGTAATCACGCAGTTCGGCGACAACAAGCGCGGGCGGAACGGCTGAGCTGTCCTCGGCGTTTTGGCCGCAATAGCTGAGGAAAAGTTTGTCGCGCGTGGCGAGTAGAAGCTGGAGAAAGGCGAGGCGGTCCTCATCGCGCGAGGAGAGAAAGCCCGGCGCCTTGTCCTTGGCGTGGACGAGGAGGTTGAAGTGCGGCGCGGCGTAGTGGCGCGGAAAGGCGCCGTTGTTGAGGCCGAGCATGATGTTGACGCGCGCGGGTGGCAGGGGATGCGGCGGGAGGCTGGCGAAGTTGATGACGCCGGCAGTGAGGTGGATGATTTTGCCGGAGACGCCGAGCATCCGGGCGAGATGATCACGCAGGAGTCCGTGCGAAAAAACAAGGCGGTCGGTGCGTGTGTCGCGGAGGCGGTCGGTGAGGTTGGTGAGTTGTTGGCGGAGGCTGATGAATTTGGACGAGAGGCGCGCGGCGTCGGCGAGGACGTTGTCAAAGAGGAAGTCGATGAGCGCCATCCAGTCCGCGGCGTGATGCGCGGATTCGGCGCGCTGGTGCGCGGTTTCGAGCAGCTCCATGAAGTCGGCGAAGCGGCCGATGAGGTCGCGGTGCGCGGCGGCCTGCGCGAGCGGAAAGCACGGCGCGCCGGCGGCAAGTTCGACGGGCGCGTCGCCGGGAACCTCGGACATTGCGGCGCCAAGCAACAGGCGGTCGAGCGCGAAACGCCAGGTGCCGACGTATGCGGGCGCGGTGCCTTCCTGGCGGCGGTGCGCGGGCGAGAGACCCCACGTGAGACGCGCGGCGGCGAGGAGATTGTTCAGCGTCGTGATATCCGCGTCGTTGATGGCGAAGCGTTCGCGAATGGCGGGATGATGAAGCAGCGCGATGACGCGGCCGGCCTCGAAGCGGCTTTCGAGCGCGTCGAAAAGCTCGATGAAAGCGATGCAATCAGCGTCTTCCTCCATGCTGGCGGACTCAGTGAGCAGCCAGGGAATGAAGCCGGATTCGCCGGGCTTGAACGCGTCGAAGACGGCGCGGATGAAGGGCGCGTAATCGGCGAGTTGCGGCGCGTAAACGCGGATGTCGGCGGGCGTGAGCGAGGGGTCATCCTTGAAGAGACGAAGGAGGTTGTTGTGCAGCACCTCGACTTCGCGTAGCGGCGTGTGACAGACGTGAAATTGGATGGAGTCGTCGACGGGAAGTTTTTTCTTTTCTTTGGGGACGGAGTTGGATTGGATGTGCGAACAGAGATGCGCGAGCATGGTCTGCGGTTCGGCGCGCATGAAGGCGGTCTCGCCGCTGTCGTTCAAGCGGTCGAGCAACGAGGTGTAAAGTGGTTTGGCGGCGGTGCAACAATTGCCCAGCAACCAGTTGTTGAACGCCAACGCGGATTCGTCGTCGCGCGAATGCTCGCGCTTTTTTTTGACCTGATCCCACAGCTCTTCGCAGGGATTGAAGTGAAAGAAATGGACGTCGACCACGTTGCTTTGCGCGAGGGCGCACAGCAGATCAACATGCAACGGCGGGAGAATGGAGAAGCCGAAAGCGAAAAGACGGCCGCGCTTGCGCAACGCGTCGCGCTCCGGAAGCCGGCCTTGTTCCGCGCGCTCAAAAAAGCGCGTGGCAAGGCGTGCGTCGTGCCACGGCTCGTCCTTTGCCAGCGCGCGCCAGAGCTCGGCCTGCCACGCTTCGTCGGGATCGCGCTGGTCATTTTGTTCCCAGCGTTCGAGGCGCGTTGGCGAGTAGGTGACGTACTGGCCGAAAAGCGTGGCGAGCTGGAGCGCGAGCTGGTAACGACGCAGCGGCTGGTTGTCGATGAACTGCACAGGCCGCGTGAAACGTTCGTCGTTCGCGTAGTCTTCGAGCAGGCGCATGAGGCGCCAGACCCGCGTGTCGCGCGTGGATGTTGGCTTGTCCGGCGACAACGGTTGTAGAAGGTTTTCGCTGATAAAGGAGTCGGGCAGCTTGAAGTCGACGCCGTAGGAAAGGCCGTTGGCGCGCGCGAGCTGGAGGTGCAACCACGGCGCGAGCGAGACGTCCGGCACGAGGATGATCTCCGTAGTGAAGGGATCGCGCTGCGGATTTTGCGCGAGAATTTTTGCAAGCTTTTGCGCGAGGTCTTCGAGACGGTTGCCCTGGTAAAGTTCGAACGTGGTCATATCATGCCCCGGACAAAACGGAAGTGATGGTTGTAGTCAGCGCGCAGCGTGACGCGGGTGAAGCCGAAGGACTCCATGAGCGATTGCGCGGCGGCGCCCTGGTCGTGGCCGACTTCGAGAAAGAGCCAGCCGCCGGGACGCAGCGCCCACGACGCGCCCTCGACAATCGGACGAATCGCCGTGAAGCCGTCGGCGCCGCCGTCGAGCGCGAGCCGCGGTTCGCGCGTGCGGATGTGCGGCGGCAACTGGTCGAAGTCGGCGCTGGGAATGTAGGGCGGGTTCGAGACAATCGCGTCGAACGATGCGGGTAGAAATTCGGAACACGCGTCGGCCAGGAGAAATTCGACACGCGCCGCAAGCCCGAGGCGCTGCGCGTTGTCGCGGGCGAGCGCGAGCGCGTCGGGGCTGAGATCCACCGCGACGCATTCAGCGGAAGGGCGTTCCGCCGCGATGGAAAGAATGATGCAACCCGTGCCTGCGCCAATGTCCGCGATGCGCGGCGCGGGCGTTTCCCAAAGCGGTTTGGTGTCGAGCATCCAATCCACCAGCAACTCGGTTTCGGGCCGCGGAATCAGCGCGCGCGAGTCGACGCGCAGTGTGAGGTTGTGGAAATCCCACTCGCCCAAAACATATTGCACCGGCTCGTGTCGCGCGATGCGCTGGAGGCCGCGGCGCAACGCCTCAACCGCGGGTTCAGGCAACGCGCAATCGAGCTTCGCGTGCAGTTGAAGGCGTGGCAACTTGAGGAGTCGCGCCACAAGTAACTCGGCCACGGTGCGCGCGTCGTCGACGCCGTGGCGTTGGAGATAGGCGTCGGCGTCGCGGAGAAGATCGCAGAGAAGATGTGACGCGGCGGTCACGGGAACAATCTCACCGGCAGGCCCACGTAAGCCGCGTTGCCCAGTGTCTGCGCGTCCCAGTTGCACAACCGGAAGCAACCCAGCGACTCCATGTTGCCGATCGTTTCCGGCTTCGGCGTGCCGTGGATGCCGTAACCCGGACGGCTCAGGCTCATCCAAAAAACGCCCACCGGATTGCGCGGGCCGGGCGGCAAAATCAAGCGGCGGCCAATCTCCTGCGCGCGCGGATTGTCCTTGTAATTCTCCGGATCAAACGTGTAGTTTGGTCGCGGCGCGAGCACGGTGATCGCCAGTTCGCCCGACGGCACCTGTGTCTTCTCGCGCGCGATCGAACACGGGAACGACAGCACCACGCGGCCCTCGCCGTCAAACGCGCGCAAGCGAAAAATCGACGTGTTGATTTCGATCGACGCAATTCGTTCCGCCGGCTTGAACGACGCGGGCCGCACGTTCGCCACGCGTAACACCGCGTTCGATCCCGGCGCGTTCCAGTTCGTGATGTGCGGATTCAGCCGTTGTGTCAGCGACGGATGTTGGTGAAACGTGTCCGCCAGCCAGTCCAGCAGCGACCGGCACAACATCCGCTCGCGCGCCGCCGCCGCCTCCCAGTCTGTCGGCGTGTCCGACACAAACGGCGTCAAATCATCCGGCACGTTGAATGCCACCAGCAGCACCGCGTTGTTCGTCAACACCATCGCCGCCTCCTCCGCGTTGACACGATGCGCCGCGCAAAAATCCTGAAACGCCTGTTGCGACTTCGGCCCCCACGCCGCGTCGATCAACCCCGCGCCAAACCCGTGGCGGTCCAGCGCCGCCTGCAACGCCAGCGCCTGCAACTGCGCCTCGCTCAGCGTCTCAGGGATGTCCACCGGCTCGCCGTCCGGCATCGCCGCCTCGACCTCCTCCTGCGCGGTTTCAGCCGGCTCAAACAGCTGCTGAAAATCCTTCACCACATTTTCAAACCCCAGCGCGCACGACGCGAATCCCAACATTAAAAAACACGCCGTGGGGGGGGGGCGGGACAGGCCCCCCACGCCCCGGATATTTTTTTGCAAGAAAGGTACACCCCGCTTTTAGCAGTTGGGCGAC
>JAVBOU010000036.1:0-12419 GCA_031550185.1 Kiritimatiellia bacterium
CCCCCCACTCCGTCGCCGTGCTTATCCCCCTCCGGCCCGGCTGATTTTTCCTCACCCCCCCCTGCCCCCCCCCCCGCGCCCCCCCCCCCTCCAACGGGAAACAGGTTTTGGAACAAGTCTATTATATCTGTTGGGTTATTATGTCATCTGCCATTGGTGCGCGCAATTGCAAAGCCGTATCATCACACGTGCCCGTCCCGTTAGGGACGGAATGTCGGTAGAAATCAAATTGCAAAACAATATCCGTCCTGTAGGGACGGGATGTTGCGCATGGGAATGTCGAATCATTCAATTTTCGCCTGCATCCATTATACGAGGTTCCCTATAGAGATTTTACACAACATTGCGCATGTGTCTTCAACCCCGGCGGGATTGCCTCGTGAGTGGAAAGCATGGCGCCTGCGCAACGCAACCTTCCGTCCCTGACGGGACGGATCATCTTTCATGAGGCGTTTTCTACCGACATCCCGTCCCTAGCGGGACGGCAAGCAATGAATCATCGCACGTTGAGGTGAAAGCTTTGGAATTCGACGTTGACACGGAGGTATTTTTTATGTAATTTAGTGACGTAACTAGTTTTAGTATCGTCGAGGGTTTTGAGATGACATTGGGCAAGGTAGCGAAGCAGGCGGGGGTGGCGCCGGACACGGCGCGAAGGGCGTTGAGAAACGAGCCGAGCGTGCGGCCGTACATTCGCGAGCGGGTGATGCGGGCGGCGGAACAGCTGGATTATCAGCCGAATTTGATCGCGCGGGCGCTGCGGGACAACAGTCTGAATCTGATTCCGATTTCGGTGAGCGCGTTCAATCAGCATTACTTCGGGGTGCTGTCGTTCGGGTTTGCGAAGAAGCTGGTGGAAATCGGGATGGAGCCGGCGTTGTGTTATGACACGGAGCACATGCTGAGCGTGTGCAAGTCGTTCCGCGCGCGGGGATGTCTGCTGGCGACGGGGACGGACCGGGAGCTGGTGGAGGAGCTTGCGAAGAAGCGCAGGCTGGTGACGGTGAATTCGCAGTACCCGGAGTTGTCGAGCGGGAATGTGGCGTTTGATTTTGACGGGGTGTACCGGCGGCTGACGCGGCGGTTGATCGCGGAGGGGCGGCGGCGGATCGCGGTGGTGTCGGGGGCGTATGTGCAGGGGCGTGAGATGGGCTGGCCGCTGGAGAAGTTTCCGGTGGTGTTGCGGACGATGAAGCGGGAGGGGCTGGCGCTGGCGGGCGGGGAGGTGTTTGGGTCGGCGAATGCGTTTGGGGAGTGGCTGACGGCGTCGCGCGGGAAGGTGGACGCGGTGTTGTGCGAGGAGGACATGACGGCGGCAAGGGTGGTGGGGGCGATGGCGCGGCTGGGGCTGCGGACGCCGGAGGATGTGCTGGTGGTGGGATGCGACGCGAATTTGGTGCTGCCCGGAATGTGGTCTGTGAAGCTGGACACGGAGGTGATCGCGGGCATGGCTGTGGAGTTGTTGCGGAAGGCGCTGGCGACGAATGGCGCCGTGGAATCCGTGGTGTACAAACCGGAGCTGGTGGAGCGCTGACCCGCGCCGAACCTTAACCAAACAAAGCGAGGCGAACATGCGAAGGATGTTAATGGCGGTGGTCTTGGGATGCGCGGCGTGCGCGACGGCCCAGGAGACGCAATGGACGTGGTCGGGCTGGGGCGGCGGCGGGTTTTTCTGGTCCGCCGTGTGGGATCCGTCGAACGCGGACACGCTGTACATGGGCGGCGATGTGAATGGCATTTACAAGTCGACCGACCGCGGCAAGACGTGGAGGTTCGTGAACAACGGCCTGCAGGATTACGGCGTGTACACGCTCGCGATTTCGAAGTCCGACCCCAAGGTGCTTTACGCCATGACGCAGAACGGCATCGCGCGCACGGACAACGCGGGCGGGCTTTGGAAGCGACTTCCGGAGTCGATGAACAGCGCGAAGAAGCTCACCATCCGGCGCGGTTCGACGGTGCGCGGCATTGCCGTTGATCCGAAAAATCCGAAGATCGTGTACGCCGGCAGCGCGAGCGGCGAGGTGCACAAGAGCGTCGACGCGGGCGAGACGTGGACGCAGCTCGACTTCCTCTCCGCGCTTCCGAAGGAGGCGGCGGGCGGTGGCGTCAAGCCCGCGCGTGGCAAGGGTTTTCTCTATATGCGTTACGCGTCCGGCGCGGGCGATTGGAGCAAGCATGGCCGCGTTGAGAAATGGGTCAACAACGAGGATTGGAGCATGTACGACACGATGACCGTCAAGTTCCTCGTGCCCGCCAACGCGCCGCGCCTCACCGCCACGCCCGTCCTGCAAACCGGCGCCGACTGGAAATGGCAGGAAGGCGCGCGTGTCGACCTCAAGCCCGGCGCATGGCAGGAGATCACGGTTGACCTTTCCAAGATTGTCAACCTCAACGACGTCCGCATGGTTCACCTGCCTGTCTGGTCCAACGGCAACGCCTTCGAGGGCGACATCGGCATCGACGAAGTCCGCCTCTCCAACAAGGCCGGCAAGGAGCTCATCATCGGCGACTGGGAAACTCCCGGCGATCTCCACGGCTGGCGCAAGAGCGCCGCGGCCGACGCCGGTTTCGCGCGCGACGCCTTTTCCTCCCTCGCGCCCGCGCCCAACGTCACCGCGCCCATTGGTTCCGTTGTCGTCGCCGACACCGACCCCAATCTCCTCATCGTTTGCCACCGCAAGCTCGGCCTCTTCCGCAGCGCCGACGCCGGAAAAACCTGGACCCATCCCGACACGCCCGCCAACATTGCCAATGTCGCCATCCACGCCAAGGACGCCAAAATCATGTACGGCGCCTTCGCCTCCGATGGAGTTTGGAAATCCACCGACGCCGGCGTCACGTGGAAAAAACTCGACGGCTCCTGTCCGCCCAAACACAGCATCGTCGAGGTCGCTATTGATCCCCGCGATCCCAACGTCGTCCACTACATCGCCTCCGGCAGCTGGAGCGGCACCTACGGCCTCACCCGCGATGGCGGCGCCACCTGGACCACCGGCCGCCGCTGGTCGCGCGACGCGGATTCCAACCGCGCCCGCCCTGATGAAACCCAGCCCGGCGACCTCAGCACGCCCACCAACCTCGCCATCAGTCCGTCCAATCCCGACTGCCTCTTCATCTCCGCCAACTGGGTCAACATCATGACCACCGACGGCGGAAAGACCTGGCTTCAGCGCGACAACGGCGCCGACATCACCTGCTTCCACGACATCCGTTTCGCCGGTTCCTCCATCTTCGCCACCGCCATGGACGAGGGCCTCTTCCGCTCCGACGACAACGGCAAAACCTGGCGCTGTCTGGCCCCCACAAAATGGGATCCCACCCTCAGCGGCCACCAGTGGCGCGTGCTCGCCTTCCCGCACAACGGCGACTACCGCCTCATCTCCACCGTCTCCCCGTGGGACACCGCTCACCCGAATTTCGTCCTCCTCAGCGACGACGGCGGCAAGACCTTTACCCGTTCCCGCGACGGCCTTCCCGATTACGTTCCCCGCGCCTCCGCCATGTGGGGCCAGGGCTATCCGCGCGCCCTTTGCGCTGATCCGAAAAATCCCGACATTCTCTACCTCGGCATCGACGGCCAACCCGAAGGCGGCAAAATGGGCGGCGGCATCTTCAAATCCATTGACGCCGGCAAAACCTGGAAACAACTTCCCAACCAGCCTCCCAGCCGTTGCATGTTCTACGGCGTCGCGGTTGATCCCACCGACTCCAACCGCATCTTCTGGGGCGCCGGCGACCAGGGCGGAAAACTCGGCGTTCACGGCGTCTGGGTCAGCAACGACGGCGGCAACTCCTGGGACAAAACTGCCGTCAACGAATGGGTCTTCAACATCGAGACCACTCCCTCCGGCACTGTCTACGCCGGCGGCAACAACCTCTGGCAAAGCACCGACCACGGCAAAACCTGGAAGCAACTCACCAAACTTTCCGGCCGCACCGTTATCGGCATTGCCATCGACCCCAAAAACGAAAACCGCATCTGGTGCTCCTCTGTCACCTGGGGTTCCGACGACACCGGCAGCATCCTCCGCTCCACCGACGGCGGCAAATCCTGGACCGACATCACTGGCGACATCCCTTACAAAAAACCCCTTGTCCTCCGTTACAACTCCGCCACCAGCGAACTCTGGGCCGTTGGTCCCGGCGCTTTCAAAACCAAACAATAAACCCCGCTCCGTGGGCTGGCAGAGCTCCTGCCACGCCACGGGGACACTGTTTTTATAAACCACGTCCACCTCAACAAGGAGCGAAAACATGAAAGACAAGCCCGTTTCCCTTATATTCCGTCTCACCACGTTTCTTCTTGCGCTTCCGTTTGCGTCACTGCACGGCGCCAACATCAGCTATACTGGCGGCACCAATGCGGTCAAGGACACCGTTCTTTCCAATCCTTCGAATTGGAGTTACGACACCCTGCCCGGACCGAACGACATGGCGACGATCACCGGTGGCAGCGTTGGCACTACCGATAACTCTGGAAAATCCCTGTCACTGGGCGGATCCGTCACGCTTGGATTTTTGAACCTGCCTGAATGGTCCAACATTGGCGCGACGACCTTCGGTGACGCGGCTGATCTGGCGGAGGGACACACCTTTGCGCTCGGCGGATTTTACCGCGCGATCAACAACTGGGGCAACGTGACGGTCAAAGTTCCCGCGCGGATGTTTGGCAACGCCGAATTTGACATCCGCGCACAATCCATGATTTTCGAGCAGCCTGTTTCCGGCGATGGTATTTCGCTTTTCGGCAATTCCACATTGACGTTCAAAAATGAAGTATCGCTCACTGAGTCGCTGACCGCCAACCGTGGCACTATCAGGCTGGAGTTCGGCGCGAACATGCCGTTGAGCAACCTCATTCCTCCCGCGACGCCGTGGTATTTGCGTGGCGGTTCCATTGCGCTCAAATGCGTCGCGGGCAAACTCAACTCACAGACCGTGGACTTTGTCGCGGCACAAGCCGGCCACTCCGTCCTCTCGCTCGAGGACAGTTGGGAGGGTGGCACAGGCATGCTCCTCAACATGACGGACATCGACCGCGACACCGGCGCCACACTCGCCGTGAAACAACCGTCCAACAAGGCGCCCTCCGCCAACAGCGGCTTCATAACCCTCCGCGCCAACGACGCCTCCGGCATCCTCGCGCCCTGGCTCTTCGTTGTGCCAAGCAACGGCAGCACGAGTACCCCGCCGGATTACGCAACGCGCAATACCAGCGGCAACATCGTTGCCTTCGGCGCATACGCTTCCGTTGATTCCGCCGCGCTTCCCTCCGCCGCTGACGCCAACCTGCTCTTCAACGCGTCCACGCCCGCCAACCTCGCACTCTCCGCAACAGACCTGGCCGTGCACACCCTCAAGGTCGCGGACGCCACGCCGCGCACCATCAGCGTCGCGGAAAATGAAACGCTCAGCCTCGACGGATTGCTCACGCTTTCCAACGCCGGCGCGCTGACGTTTGATGGCGACGGCATCCTGACGTCCGGCAGCGATGAGATCGTTTTCGCCAACAGCTCCGCTGTCACGGTGAACCTCCCCGTCACCGACAACGCGGCCGGATCCGTTGCCCTCACAAAAACCGGCAGCGGCGCGCTCACCCTCGCCAACAAACTCCTCTTCACCGGCGGGCTTTACCTCAACAACGGCACGATCACCCTTTCCGTGTCTCCCGCCACCACCAACGCCCTTTCGCCCGAAGCCGCCATCGTGCTCAACCACGGCACGCTCGACCTCGGCGGATCGACGCAATTCATTGACGGCGATTTTGTCATGCGTGCCCAGCCAGGCGGCGATGCCGCCACCACCTCTACCACCCTGCGCAATGGCACGCTCTTCAAAACCAACGGCAACTTCGTTGTCGAAGGCGGCACCATCGAGGCGGGGCTTCGCGGCAGCGCCGGGTTCGTGAAAACCTCCCGCGGACATCTCATCTTGAAAGGCGTGAAATCCTACGCCGGCGCAACGGAAATCCGTGACGGCAGCGTGGTGATTTATGATGCAGGCGGCGCGCTCAGCGGACCGGTTATTGTTGGCACGCCGGACGGACGCACTCCCGTCTCATTAACCGCCTCCGGCACACCTTTGAGTTCCAGTCAACCTTGGACCGTGCATCAAAACGGTTCCCTCTCAACGGGCGGCAGCTCACAAGCCACGTATGCCAAACTCACGATCAACGGCGGCGCTTTCGCCGGAACTCAGCCCTATTTCCATCAGGGTTCATCCATCGACATGCGCGGCGGCGCCTTAGGCGGAACGATTTACGGAAACGCCGCCACCATCTCCGTTAACGTCTACTCCAACGACACGCCCGCCACCATTTCCGCTTCGCTTCGCAACCACAGCATGACGTTCAATGTCGAGCGCGGCGGCGGATACTGCGACCTGATTCTTTCCGGTAACGTTAATGACAATAGAACCGTGACAAAAAATGGCAACGGCATCATGCGCGTCACAGCCGGCAGCGCCTACGCCGGTGGGACGACCATCAACGCCGGCACATACTTGGCCGACACCACCGGCGGCTCGTCCGCGACCGGTTCGGGTGCGGTGACGATCAAGGCTGGTGCGACACTCGGCGGTACCGGTTTCATTCGCGGCGCCAGCGCCAACATCGCCATCCAAGGCGCTCCCGAAAATCCCGGGACACTCGCCCCCGGTTCGCTAAACTACAGAGGCGAACATGTTTTTGGAACGCTCACCATCGGCTCCAATACGCAGGCTAACAACCTCTCACTTGCCGCCGACACCGCCTTCAAGGTCTCCTTTGCCGCGGACGGAACGCACGACGCGGTCATGGTTTACGGCCAGGTTCTTTGTGCCGCGGGTTCGCGGACGCTCATCATCGATGCGCCGGAGACGTTGAAGAAAGGCACCTACGTCCTCATGGAGGCGACGGGCGGCATCTCCGGTGGCTTCGACACCATCGTCTTCGCACGCGGACAAAAACTTGGCGGCGTCGTACACACCCCGGATCAGCTCCTTCTGACAGTTGCCCACTCCACCTTGATGATGTTGCGCTGATGCACACCGTGGCGTGGCAGAGCTCCTGCCACGCCACAAGGCGCTTTTCGCTGATGTACCGTTCTCATATTTAACCCCGTCGTTTTATGTAAACGCCGGTCTTCAAAAAACCACTCCAGCAGGAGAGTCTCATGAAAAAGCGAATGATGATTATGGCGGTAACAGCGGCCTTCGCCTGTGCTGCCTCCGCCGATTGGTTGCCGCTCGACAACACGCGGTACTGGAATGTGCTGCTCCATCTTGGTGCAAATTTCAACACGGATTACATTTCCGAGACCAATGTTGCCACGGATCAGTTTAATGTGGCGGGTTACGGCACAGAGGCCGGCCAGCGGCCTTTTCCCGGATTGACGTACACCATCAAGTCAAAGGACTACATCTGGACGGTCGTCACCAACACCGCGTCGAGCGGCCTTTGGACGCCCGCGCCCAACGTCGACAATTACGTCAAATATTGGTTCACCTATCTTTACGTTCCCGGTGACGCCACGCGCGACGCGCGCTTCATTTACCGTTGCGACGACGACCTGCGCGTCCTGCTTGACGGCGTGCAGATCCTCAGCTCCGCCTATGACGGTGGCAACAGCAAGACGCAAGACATCACGTTGACGCCGGGGTTTCACCGCGTTCTCATTAAACTCCACGAAGGCGGCAGCGGCGACCACATGGGCGTGCGCATCACGGATCGCAGTAACGTGGCGTACACGGACATCCTCTATTCCATGGACGGCCGGATGGGCGCCGTTTCTGTGCCGGAGATCGCCAGCCGTTCTCATTCGTCCGTGACGTTGGCCTCCGCCTTTGTCAACCGCACCGGCGCGCCGGTCACGCTCTTTGCATTGTGCGCCGCCAGCGACCTTGGCACTTCGCTCGACAACTGGTTGGAGGCCGGCACATACACCGTTGCCGCCGACACGCTCGCCGCGCCCGTCTCGATCCAAGTGGCGGGACTCTCCGCCGACACGCCGTATTACGTGCGCCTCTGCGTCACCAACGCCAGCGAGCAAGTCTGGTCCGCGCCGCTGGCGTTCACCACCTTCGGCAACAACCCCGCCGTTGTCGCGAAGCCTGTCGAAAACCTCACCGGTTCGCGCGCGACCGCAACCGGCGAGCTCCTTTTCGCCGGCGGTTATGACACCGCGAACGTCACCCTCTACTGGGGCGAAGGCGAGAGCGCCGATGCGGGCGACACCGCCGTTCCCCTGGGCGAGCGTCCCCTTGGCCCGCTCTCCGAAACCCTTGCCGGCCTTGACTGTTATCAAACTTACCACTACCGTTTTTACGCCGAAATTCCCGGCGACCTCAACGCCTGGTCGCCGGAAACCGTGAGCTTCACCGTGCCCGGCGCGCCCGCGCTTGGCGTGGCGTCCGCTACCACCGAAATCGCCAACCGCCGCACCGTTCTGCGCTCCGAATTGCTCGACATCGGCGGCGCGCCCGTCACGGTCACCTGCAACTTCGGCACAAGCCCCGGCAACCTCGCGCCGATGGCCACCTGGTCCGGCCTCACCGCGCCGCAATCCTTTGTCTGCACCAACGCCAACCTCGTCGCCGGCACCACGTATTACTACGCCTTCAACGCCGTCAACCAAATGGAAAACGGCCGCACCTTCAGCGTCTGGACCGCCACCAACTCCATCAGCTTTGCCAACGCCAAAACTTGGACCGGCAACGGCGACGGCACGAGTTGGAACGACGCCGCCAACTGGGACGGCGCCATCCCGACATCCACCGACACCGCGGTCTTTGGTAGCTCCGGCATCACCAGCGGAAAGACCATCGCGCTCAACGCCAACCAGGTCATCTACACGCTCGCCATCTCATCGCCGGTTGGTTTCACCATCGGCAGCGCGGATGACAAAACCGCCGGATTTATGCTGACGCTCACCGACATCGAACGCGCTGAAACCGCGGTCGGCACGCAGACATTCGGCGCGCCCGTGCGCGTGCTTCCCGATGCCAACGGCCAGGCCGCCAGATGGCGCATCGACGGCGGCGGCGTGTCGTTCAGTGCTCCCGTCACCACGGCCAGCGCGCCCATCATGAAGACCGGCGCGGGTTCTGTCACGCTTGACAGTGGTAACGGCGGACTCGTCAACCTTTTCACGCTTCGCGAAGGCGTCCTGAATTTGAACGCAGGGGGCGCCCTCAACGGCAACCTGTATGTGGGCGGAGGCACCAACGCCGCGACGGTCAACGTCAAGTGGTGGCAGGAGGGCACCATTAGCGGAGCGCGCTCCGTGACCGTCGCCAGCAACGGCGTTTTCAACGCCAATGGCGGCGCCCTTAACTACAACACCGTCGCGACCTGGAAAACCGAAGGCAACGGACGCATCAATTTGAGCATCTCCCATTACCCGCAATTGTACTCGTTCCGCGGCGGGCAAATCCTCGGCGGCACAGCGTGGAATACTCGAAATGTCGAAAGCTTCGCGCATCACACCATGGCCTTGCTTACCTGCAGCCAACAACTGGACGGCTACAACAACAGCACGTGGAACATCGAGCGCGGCACCGCACCCATTGACCTGCGCATGACCGGCGGCGTCGCCGGTGGTTCCAGTTCCAGCCTTTCCATCACCAAGCGCGGACACGGCGTGCTTCAATTTACCAGCAACATCGGCACTGTGCGGCAGGCGGTTTACGTTGACGGCGGCACCCTTTTGTTCGACAACACCGCTGGCTCCGGCAACGGCAACATGCCGCTTCAAATTCGTTACAAATCGGACTACGGTTCTTTCGGCACGGTCGGCGGCCGCGGCTTTCTCGGCGGCACGGTGAATGGACACATCGTCCTCAAGGACGGCAACGCCGCCAACCTTCCCACGCTCGCCCCCGGCACCATTGATGAAACCACCGGCGACCATGTCATCGGCACGCTCACCGTTGGCTCCACAGCGCAGACCAACAACGTCGCCTTCAACAACTACAGCCGCCTGCGCGTCACCCTAGGCCCGAAACTCACCAACGACAAACTCGCCGTTTACGGCGCCGTCACCATCGGCGCCAACACCACGCTGGAAGTTAACATCATGAACAAGACAAAATCCGGCGTCTACACCCTTGTCACCGCCACCGAAGGCGTCACGGGACACTTCGCCAGCGTGTTGGAAAATGGCAAAGCCGAAGATCGCCACATTCGGTACACCGAGACCGAAGTTCAATACATCCTGCCTCCTCCCGGCGCCATCTTTATAGTGAGATAAATGTCCCGTGGCGTGGCAGAGCTCCTGCCACGCCACAAGGCAGGAAACATTCATTCCCATGAGCAACTCCGTCACATTTCGTTCGCCCATCGTCGTGGCACGGCACGACCTCTGCCACGGCGCGGTTTTTCGTTTCAATCCGATTCGTGTTCTCGTTTCGGTGTTGGTCTGTTGGATTTCCGCTCACGCGCAGGAGGCCACGCACTGGACGTGGACCGGCTGGGGCGGCGGCGGATTTTTCTGGGCTGCGGAATTTGATCCGGTTGATGCCAACACCCTCTATCTCGCGGGGGATGTCGCGGGACTTTATAAGAGTACTGATTGCGCGCGGTCCTGGCGCATGATCAATGCCGGCATTCAAAATTATGCTGTCTACGCGCTGGCCATTGCGCCGTCGAATCCGAGGACGCTCTACGCGATGACGGTCGACGGCATGGCGCGCAGCGACGACGCGGGCGCGACGTGGACGCCGCTGAATGACACGCGCAAGTCTGCCAAAAATATTTCCGCCACGCGTTCCTCGACCGTGCGCGCGATCGCGGTGGATCCGCGCAATCCGTCGATTGTTTACGCGGGCAGTGGCTCCGGCGCGCTTTTCACGTCCACGGACGCGGGCGAAACATGGACGTCCATCGCGTTCAGCGATGCGCATGACAACGCCGCTATTGCTTCGGTGGTCATGGCGGACGACGCGCTCTTTGTCGCGCATCGCAAGCAGGGGCTTTTCCGCAGCATCGACGGCGGCAAAAATTGGACGCAGCTTGAGACGCCGCGCAACGCGTCGCACATTGCCGTTCGCGGTTCACGCGCTGTTGGCGCCTTTGCGAAGGATGGCGTCTGGACGTCGGACGATGCGGGCGTGACGTGGCGGCCATGTTCCGGCGAATTGCCCGCTGGTCTCGACATCCGCGAAGTGGTCATCGACCCGCGCGATCCGCAAACTTTTCACTTCATCGCGCAGGAAAACTGGAACGGCTTTCACGGCGTCACCGGCGACGGTGGCGCGACCTGGACGCTGACACGCGACTTCACGCGCGACGCGCTCTCCAATCCCACGCTTCCCGCTTCCTTTGGACGCGACGCGCGAATGAGCCGCACCAGCAGCCTCGCGCTTGCGTCCGCCGCGCCGGACACGCTGTTCATCGCCGGCAACTGGAACAACCTTTTCAGCGGCGACGGCGGCGTGTCGTGGCAACAGCGCGACCACGGCACGGACATCACCTGCTTCACGGACGTGCGTTTCGCGGGCAACGCCGTTTTCGCCACCGCCATGGACGAAGGACTTTTTCGCTCTGACGACAACGGCAAAACCTGGACGCATCTTTTTCCGCGCGTTTACAAGGAGGGCCGCAACGGCCATCAATGGCGCGTCCTGCCGCTTCAAAAACCCGACGGCGCATTTCGCATTTTGTCCACTGCCACTCCGTGGCGCGGCCGCCGCGAATATCCTAACGTCGTGCTCATCAGCGAGGACAGCGGCGCGACGTTTTCCGATGCCACCGGCCTGCCTGACGTTCTTCCGAAAGTCAACACCATGTGGGGCGAAGGTTACGCGCGTGCGCTGGTCGAAGATGCGAAAAGCAAAGCTTTTTACCTCGGCATCGACGGCGAACCCGGGGGCGGCATTTTCAAATCCACGGATGGCGCGCGCACGTGGTCGCGTCTTCCCAACCAGCCTGGCAGCCTGCGCATGTTCTACGGGCTTGCCGTCGATCCGCATGATTCCAAGACGATTTACTGGGGCGCGTGCGGCGACAACGCGGGCGTCTGGCGAACGCAGGACGCAGGTGAAAGCTGGGAGCGCACGCCGCTCACCGAATGGATCTTCAATCTCGAAACCACACCCTCCGGCACACTCTACGCCGGCGGCAACAACCTGTGGCAGAGCCGCGACCGTGCCACGAGCTGGCGCCAGCTCACGCACTTTTCCGGTCGCTCGGTTGTCGGCATTGCCGTTGATCCGGAAGATGAAAACCGCATTTGGGTTGCCCTGCGTTCATGGGGCACGTCCAGCGCCGGCGGCGTTTGGTCCTCCCGCGACGGCGGCGAAACGTGGCGCGACATCACCGGTGATTTGCCTTATCAAAAACCTCTCGTCCTTCGCTACAATTCCGCCACCCGCGAACTCTGGGCCGCCGGAACCGCCATTTTCAAAATCCAACAATAACCCCTCGTGGGGGGGGGGGGGGG
>JAVBOU010000217.1:0-7444 GCA_031550185.1 Kiritimatiellia bacterium
TCGGCACCTAAAAACACACCAGCGGCGAAGCCAAAATCATCTACAAACTCATTAAAAAAACAAACCCAATCGTGGCGTGGCAGAACCCCTGCCACGCCACAAAGAGTACATCACTCCCCTCCCCCGTTCAACCACAAAACAAAAAGCCCCCCGTGGCAGGACTCCACCTCTGCCACGCCACCAAAAAAAACGCCATTCCCCTTCACCCTCCGCAAACCCATTGCCTTCCCCGTCAATTCCCTGTATTGTGTTTCGTACCAACCGGAGACCTCCCATGCGCCACTGGATCACCCCCACTCTCATTCTCATCGCCACCCTCGCCAACACCGCCGAACTCCAAACCCGTGAACGCCTGCTTCACGCCTTCGCCGGCACCGCCGAGGCCGACACCCCCGCGCCCGTCCTCTCCTTCGCCCGCGTCGAACCCTTCGAATGCGACGCCCAAAAATCCTGGCACATCACCACCACGCCCGCCCCTTACCCCAGCCTCTACTTCAAGCTCCCCGCAGCCGAAGACTGGAGCGGTTACGCCGGCCTCGCCGTCGACATTCGCAACACCGGCAAAGACACCCTGCGCATCGCCCTGCGCATCGACGACGACCTCTCCGCCGACGGCAGCAAGCACTGCCGCACCGGTGACGCCGTCATCGAACCCGGCGACAGCGGCACCTACATTATCGCCTTTGGCGCCAACCCCGCGTCACTCGGCATGAAGGCCCTGCCCGGACTCGACGGCGTCAAAACCGTCGGTTCCGCCGGCGCCGGTGCCTTCGATTACTCACACATCGTCGCTTACCAAATCTTCCTCGTCCGTCCCTCACAGGAACACACCTTCACCCTCGGCAACATGCGTCTTCTGCCCGGACAAAAACAAGACTTCAATCACATCGTCGACGCCTTTGGCCAATACACCCGTCAGCAATGGCCGGGAAAAATCGCCACCGTGGCAGAGCTCAAGACCTGCCACGACAACGAATCCAAATCCCTCGCCGCGCATCCGTCGCTCCCCGGACGCACCCAATTTGGCGGCTGGCTCGACGGCCCTCAACTCCCCGCCACCGGATTCTTCCGCACCGCCAAGCACAACAACAAATGGTCGCTCGTCGATCCCGATGGCCGCCTCTTCCTCTCCGTCGGCCCCACTACCGTCGGCATGGGCAACCCCACCCTCCTCACCGGCCGCGAACACATGTTCAGCGTGCTACCCGGCGCCGACGCCACGCTCGCCAAATTCACGCGCACGAACGACGAGAAGCAAACCGAAACCCTCGACTTTTACATGGCCAACCTCTTCCGCAAATACGGCGACGACTATCGCAACGCGTGGAAAGACATCACCCTCAGGCGCTTCCAGGCATGGGGTTGCAACACCATCGGCGCGTTCTCCGCCTGGGATTTCAACGCCAACGCCAAAGTTCCCTACACCTTCACCGTCTGGGTTTGGGGACGCCACACCACGCTCCCCAACAACATGTCCGACGTCTTCGATCCGCAGTTCGCCATCGACGTTGCCGACACGCTCAACGCCATTCCCCAGCACGTTCGCAACGACCCCTTTCTCATCGGCTACTTCGTCGGCAACGAGCAGAACTGGGGTTACAGCGGCGTGCGCAGCCACTACGTCATTTCCCTCGGCGCGCTCGCGCAGGACGCCGAAAAATCAGCCGCCAAACGCGCCTTCATCGACCAGCTCAAAACCAAATATCCGCAAATCGCCCAACTCAACGCCGCGTGGCAGACCACCTTTGACAACTGGCAAAATCTCGAGCCGCCTTTCAATCCCAAGGATCCCCTGCCCGACGACATGCAGCGCGACCTCTCCGACTTTCTCGCCCACTACGCGCGCACCTACTTCCAGATCGTCCGTGACAACATCAACAAAGCCTCGCCGAACCACCTTTACCTCGGCTGCCGCTTCGCCGGCCATCCGAAAGAGGTCCTCGACGCCGCGATCGACTTCCACGATGTGCTCAGCTTCAACATCTACCAAACCGTTCCCGCCGCGAACTTCATGCGTGACATTGACAAGCCGATTGTGATTGGCGAATTTCATTTCGGCGCCACGGATCGCGGCATGTTTGGCGGCGGCCTCCTCACCGTTGCCGACCAGGCCGCGCGCGCCTCCGCCTACCGCAACTACCTCCGCGCCGTTTGGGAGCATCCCAACTTCGTCGGCGCCCACTGGTTCCAATACACCGACCAACCCCTCACCGGCCGCCCGGCTGACGGCGAAAACGGCAACGTCGGCCTCGTCGACATCACCGACTCACCCTACCCCGAACTCATCGACGCCCTCAAAGCCGCCCACGCCGAAATGTACGACTTGCGCTTCGGAAAATAAAAAAAGCGTTCGTGGCGTGGCACGACCTCTGCCACGCCACGCATTACGGCTTACGCAACGAGGGCGGTTCCTGATGCCGGAAGGGCACGAGCGAAATTTCTGAATCGCCGGGGACGATGTTTTGCAGGGGGCCGGGGCGAACGGATTCGGAAGGCATGGGAACGCCTTGGAAGTCGATGGTCATTCCGGCGACGGCGGGGAATTTGACGTTGCACATGTCGTCACTGGCATGCAGGCGCATCAGCATCCGGTAGGGAAGAATGGAGGCGGAACATTTTTCGAGGACCAGGCTGTCGACGTCCCAGCCGGTGGCGGCGCGCCATGCCGCCAAGTCGAGGCGGCGAAATTCATTGCCGTCGGGTTCGAGTGTGGCGGCAGGATGTTGCGTGCGAATTTTAGCAAGCACATCATCCCATTGGAAATTGTCCTGGTATCGATTGAGGCGGAAGAATGGAACGCCGAGAAAAAGGTTGTGATTGCTGACGTTGCCAATGGCGCGGGGATTTTCAAATGGCATGCAGACGGCGCCTTTGGTATTGTCTGCGAAAATGTTGTTGCGAATGGAGGTGCCGGAAGTGGCGACCGGCTTGCCGCTGTAGGTGCGGGCGGTGATGGTGCGCATGAGGACGCCGGCGCCGGCGTTGGCGAAAAGGAGGTTGTGGGCGACGGTGAGACCGGAGGCGTCGTGGGCGTAAACGCCGTTGCCGTCGTAAAAACCACTGCTGGGCCGGGTGGCGGCGATGATGTTGTTGTCGATGAGGGCGGAGCCGGCGCCAAGCTCCATCATGACGCCGCCGCCAAGATTGCCGACGATGAGGTTGCCGGTGACGCGGGAAAGGTTGTAGCCGTTGTCGATCCACACCCCATAGGCTTCGTTGAAGCGGATGGTGTTGCCTGCGATGACGGCGTTGCTGTTGTGCAGCTTGATGGCGGCCCATTCCTCCCAGCCGGCGTCGGCAGAGGAAAAACCGAGGCGGTTGTTGCGCTCGAGGAGGTTGTTATAAATCCGAATGCCGGGCGAATTCCAGCCGGCGATGCCGCAGAGCCCGTTGTCGCTGATGATATTGTTTCGGACGATGTGGCCGGCCTGGACAATGAGGCGGCGGTCTTCGGGAAGTGTGTCGTCAAGCGCCTCGCCGCTCCATGTTTCGGATCCGATGTCGAGCCCGATGGTTTTGGCAAAACGGATGGTGTTGTTTTCGATGATCCACTCGCGACCCGTGCGGGTGCTGACCGCGCCGCCCTGTGGAAATGGACCCTGATTGGCGCAATGAAGGAAGGTGAAGCCCTTGACGTGGACATGGGCGAGACCGCGGCGTTGCGGAGCGAAAATGCGGTTGCGCACGCTCCATTCGATTGTCGGAAGCAACTGGCCGGACGGTTCAGTTCCAGGAAGGTGAACAAGAATTTCCGCACCATCGACGGAGACCATCCAGGCGCCTTCCATGACACGCAAAAGGCCGGTGGTTTGCACCTGCGTGAGCGGCTCGCCGTTGAGAAAAATCTGCCCCAGTGTGCGCGGCCAGGACATCGCGCCGGCGTCGACCGGACGGGCCACGATTTTTTTATCGGCGCCGGCAATGCTGATGCCGATGGCATAGGGATTGGGCGCGCGGTTGAAACAGGCGGTGTCGATGGCGGAGCGGAAGATGCGTGGATTTTCAGCGTCCACGGTCCACGCGTTTTTCCACACCTCGCTACCCTTGACTTCGACCAGCTCCCCGGGCGCTGCCATGTACGTGACAGGCGCCGCGGCTGTTCCGCCTTGTGCCGGCGCGATGCGTTCGCGGTAGGTTCCGGCGCGCACGAGAACGGTGTCGCCGGGCCGAGCAACCTGCGCCGCGGCGTTGATGGTCTTGAACGGTTTTTCAGGCGTGCCGGGGTTGGCGTCGTCCGCGCCGGCGGCCGCGTTGTTGACGACGAGCGTGGCGGCGTTGGCGGTGAACAGGGCGGCAGTGGCGGCGGTCATGGCGATGAGATGTTTCATGGTGACGGTTATTTGATGAGGAGAAGGCTGCCCTGAGGCGCCGGCTGGAGAAGCGTGATTTTCAAATCCTGCACGGTCGCTTTCATGGTCGCGGCCATGCTGTTGCTGTTGTAGATTTTGATGGCCAGCGCGTCGCCCCGGTTCAACCAGTTTGTCACGGCGGTGTGGCTGGTAAATCCGTTCGTAACCGCTGTCAACGCGCCCCATACCGGCTCGGGAGCCGTCCTGGCGAAAAATGCGGTTTGAATATAACTGCCCGTCATTTTTGAACACGACATGGCGTAGAGTCCCGACTCCGCCGCGGTGTAAACCCAGCCGACACCGACGGCAAAATACCAGGCGTCGGCCATGGCCAGCGTGGTGGCATCCACGGTGGTGACGTGCGAATAGGAGTTTCCCGACGTGCCGAGGGAGGTCGCCCATTTCGGCGTCGCCCCGGTGTCAGCGTAATACTTCAACGGCGTGGCAAGGTCTTTGCGGTGCCACGCCTGGCCGGAAAGGTTGGGGTTGCCGGACGCGCTGTCCTCAGCGTCACCGAAAAACACGCACGCACGAAGCTCGTCGCCGGCGCGCGCAAGGACGCGTTCGTCATCCACCAATGTGATGGCCACGGAATCGGCCTCGCCGGCGGACGCGTTGTCGAGCGCGGCGAGCGTGATGACAATGGACTTGTCACCGGTCATCGCGGAGTTATCGAGCACTCTGAGCTTCAACGTTGCGTAATTCAGACCCGCGGGAATGAGGAGGCGGTTGGTCGTCACGGCATAATCGACGCCGTAAACCGCGGTGCCGCTGAATGACAGGTTGACCGTTGTGTCGCGCGCGGAAAGTCCGTCAAGCCGGGCGGTGATGGTGACGCCGTCCGTCGCCTGCAGGTGCGGATTTTCCTGCAACTCCGCGGCGTCGGCGGAAAGCGAGACACGAGGCATGGAGCCAAGTGTTTCAAGCAGCGTGACCTTCAACCCGGAAATGGTGCCGCTCGCGTCCGACACCATGGCCGTGGTGTTCCACATGCGCATGGCAAACCCGCCGCCGCTGCCAAGAACATTCGTGACTGCCACGTTGTTGTACGTGCTGTTTTGCATGAAGGCGTCCGACACATCGGTCCACTCCTCCTGGGAATTTGCGCGCGTGGCGATCCGTCCGGTGAAGTAACTGCCAACCCGAAAATTGTCGAACGAGATCTCATACTTGCCGTGGACGCTGTTGGTGTAAACCCACGCGGTGCCGATTCCGCCCCAGTAAATATCCGTCACGGTGAGTCCGCCCGCGCCATCCGCCGTGACCGCACAGTACTGCCCATTTCCGGCCGGTCTGACCGCCGCGCTCGCCCACCGCTCCTGGCCGTCGTTGTAATAATTTAGCAGCGTCGTCATGTCCTTTCGGTACCAGCCCTGCCCGTCCGCGTTTGGATTTCCAGCGGGCGTGTTCACCTCACTGCCGGTAAAAATTCCGGCGCGCACTGAGCCGCCCGGCGCCAGTCCGGCCGCTGTCTGCGCGTGGATGAAAACAATGGCGATGACGCCCAGGCAATGTCCCGTTCTTTTCATGTGTCATGTCTCCTTCCTTGGGCCTGTTTGCACAGGTTTGTTTGTCAAAATGAGGCGGCCGGTTTTACGATTTCGCCTGCGCGCACGATTGCCGCAGAATCAACTCCTCCCCGAAAAGCATGGTCAACGGCGTCCGGCTGCCTTCGCCCGACTCAATCATTTGCAGAAGGTGTCCCACGCCTGCCGCACCCATCACTTCAAAAGGCTGCTGTATGCTGGTCAAGCCCGGCCGCACATACCGGCACGGCAGCGTGTCATCCGCGCCGACGATGCTCAGCTCCTCCGGCACCGCGATGCCCAGGCGCGCCGCCGCCTCCATGAAGGCCAGCGCGTAAGTGTCCGCCGCGCACAACAACGCCGTCGGCATATCGCCCGCAGCCTTCCAACTCGCTAGCTGGTCATAAAGCGTCCGCGCCAGCGACTTGCACCGCGACGGCAACACCACCACTTTCCAGCGCGCCGCCGCGTCGCCCGCGTCCAGCATCTGCTCCCGGAACGCACGCCCGCGCAACACATGGTTCATGTTCGGGCGCTCCGAATCCGCAATGTCAAAAAACGTGATTTTCACATGCCCCAGCGAACGCAGATGCTCCACCGCCTTGCGGACGCCGACCGCCTCGTCCGCCATGACGGAGGGAATGCAGGATCCTTCAAACATGTTGTTCACCAGCACCACGGGCAACATGCCGGCGATCCGCTCCACACATTCCGGCGGCATCGAATCCACCACCACCACACCGTCCACCTTCCGCTCCGCGACCACCTTCGCGAGTCCTTCGCCGCCATCCGTGCTCGACACCACCAGGTGCAACCCGCGCGACGCGACCGCGTGTTCAATCGCCCAAAAAAGCCTGCCGTAATACGGATGCGCCGCATACTCGCTTTCCTTCCGCGCGAAAAGCAGCAACCCGATGCTGCCCGTCCGCGCCGCCTTGCCCGTCCGCTTCAACCCGCTCAAATGACGGAATCCCGCGTCCGGCACATAATTATGTTCACGCGCGATCGACAACACGCGCTCGCGCGTTTCCGTCGACGCGGCGCCCGTATTGTTCAACACCCGCGACACCGTGGCTTTCGAAACGCCCGCCAGCTTCGCGATCAAAGCCAGCGTGCAACTGGATGGTATTTTTCCCGCATTCATGTAACGGTTACAGTAACCGTTTCTCATTTGGATGTCAAGCACCCCAAATCGCGCCCCGGAGTAAAAGCATTTACATGCCAGAGTAAAATGATTTTCATTTCGCCTTTGACCGTGGCGTGGCACGACCTCTGCCACGCCACGACGATCTTGCGGTCAACGGGGCAGGTTCATTCAGGCGGAGTATCACGACGCGCGGCTTAATACAGCATGACAGAGGAATAGTACAAACGTCGGGAGAGCAGGCCGTCGGGGATGAAACCGGCGGCCGGCTTGTTTCGGGGCTGCAACCATCGACGACATCCCCGCCAAACACCTCAAGCTCCTCGTCCAGATCGCGGACAGCTACGTTCGGAAGATTCGCCAAAATGCGGACTTGAAATTTGGAAACTCCCCTCCGCTGGTGAGCCGTGGCGCATTCGCGGCTA
>JAVBOU010000059.1:0-41678 GCA_031550185.1 Kiritimatiellia bacterium
TAAACCGCACACACTTAATTCTCCGCGTTTTTTTCGGGCTAATAAACCTCGCCGGCGATAAAAATTTCAAACCTTGTTGGGGGCGGGGCTGTACCCCGCCCCCCCCACAACTTTTCCTCGACAGGGTCTATAAATGAATACCGCTCCAATGCAAAATGGATTTTTTCACGGGTTTTGTTTTTGTGGATTGCGGTCGCCGGGAAATTTTTGTATGATGTGCGGTTCTCTTTTCGGGCCCGAGGGGCCGGATGTTTCGAAGTTGTGTTGATACGCTGTCTACGGTCAACTTTCTTTGCAGGCATGTTCCAAACAGTAACTTGCAGATTGAAATGACCCTGAGCGACATTCCATTTTTTAACCGCGTGGCATGGCGGGAGCGCTGCCACGCGGTTGGTTTTGTTGTGCGCCGGGGTGTTCGGATTTCCAACGTCATGAGGTGTGTTTATGGTTGATCGCCAGTATTTCGGGAAGTTTAAGGCGGTGGCGCAGCCGCCGGATTTGATTGAGCTGCAGACGCAGTCGTACCGGGATTTTTTGCAGGCGGAGACGCCGGCGACGAAGCGGGAGGACAAGGGGCTGCACGCGATCTTTAAGGAGGTGTTCCCGATCGACAGTTATGACGGACGGTACACGCTGGATTTCGTGAAGTATGATCTGGGTGAGCCGAAGCACACGGTGTTGGATGCGTTGTCGAAGGGAGGGACGTATTCGGCGCCGCTGCACGCGTTGTTCCGGTTGAAGGACGGGGACGAGATCCGCGAGGAGGATGTGTACATGGGCGAGGTGCCGTTGATGACGGTGGACGGGGCGTTCATCATCAATGGCGCGGAACGGGTGATTGTGTCGCAGTTGCATCGCTCGCCGGGGTTGTGCACGGAGAAGGCGGCGCATCCGAACGGGCAGACGTTGTATTCGATCCGGATTATTCCGGACCGCGGCTCGTGGATTGAGATTCAGTTTGACACGAGTGATGTGATGTGGGTGTATTTGGATCGCAGGCGCCGCCGCCGCAAGTTTCACGCGACGACGTTTTTGCGTGTGCTGGGATATGGGACGGATGAGCAGATCCTGGAGTTGTTTTACGAGTTCAAGACGCTGGACACGAAGGGCAAGCACACGGAGGCGGATCTTGAGACGCTGGTCTTTAAGGATGATGTGATTGACTTGGATTCGGAGGCGGTGCTGGCGCGGCGTTACGAGCAGGTGACGAACGCGGTGCTGGTGCAGGCGGCGGCGGCGGGCTTCACGACGGTGGAGGTGGTGGAGACGGCGTGGGACAACGGGATTTTGTTGAGGACGCTGCAGGCGGACGCGACGAAGAATGAGGAGGACGCGCTGAAGGATATTTATCACCGGTTGCGTCCGGGTGATCCGGCGACGCCGACGAACGCGAAGCAGTTGATCCGGCGTTTGTTTTTTGATCCGCGCCGTTATGATCTGGGCAAGGTGGGCCGTCACAAGCTGAACCAGAAGCTGACGCTGGGCGAGCGTTATCAGATTCCGGAAACGCTGCGGGTGCTGCATGACAGTGGCGTGGAAGTGGCGGAGGCGATTCGCCTGCTGCTGGAGATTCGCAATGGCAACGCGACGGTGGATGACATTGACCATTTGGGAAGCCGCCGCATTCGCACGGCGGGTGAGTTGCTGGAGAATCAGTGCCGCGTGGGTTTGGCGCGCACGGAGCGTTTGATCCGCGAACGGATGACGTTGTTTGATCCGGCGACGGGCGTGCTGGCGCCGACGCGTTTGGTGAACAGCAAGTCGCTGGCGGCGGTGATGCAGGATTTCTTTGGCCGCAGTCAGTTGAGCCAGTTTATGGACATGACAAATCCGTTGAGCGGGCTGGCGCACAAGCGGCGTTTGTCGGCGCTGGGTCCGGGCGGATTGAGCCGCGACCGCGCGGGCTTTGAGGTGCGCGACGTGCATCCGTCCCACTATGGTCGCATCTGCCCGATTGAGACGCCGGAAGGTCCGAACATCGGCTTGATTTCGTCGATGGCGATTTACGCGCGGATCAATCAGTTCGGGTTCATCGAGAGCCCGTACCGCGTGGTGACGAACGGGAAGGTGACGGACGAGGTGCATTATCTCGCGGCGGATGTGGAGGAAAAGTTTGTCATCGCGCAGGCGAACGTGCCGCTGACGGCGGACAAGCGTTTCGCGCAGCCGAAAGTGTCGGTGCGGTACAATCAGGACTTCCAGGAAGTGGAGCCGCTGAAGGTGCAGTACATGGACGTGTCGCCGATGCAGATGGTGTCGATCGCGGCGGGCTTGATTCCGTTCCTTGAGCACGACGACGCGAACCGCGCGCTGATGGGCGCGAACATGATGCGCCAGGCAGTGCCGCTGCTGCGGACGGAGCGTCCGTTTGTGGCGACAGGTTTGGAAGAACGCGCGGCGCAGGACTCTTGCGTGATGGTGCGCGCGACGGCGGACGGCGTGGTGGCATATGTGTCGGCCACAGAGGTCGTGGTGTCGGAAGACGGCAAGATGCCGAAGAAGAATCAGAAGACCGGATTCCAACGTTATCCGTTGCAAAAGTTTCGCCGCTCGAACGCGGGCACGTGCTTCAATCAGAAGCCGATCGTGCAGCGCGGCCAGCCGGTGAAAAAAGGCGAGACGCTCGCGGACGGCCCGGCGACGCGCGACGGCGAATTGGCGCTCGGCAAGAATTTGCAAGTGGCGTTCATGCCGTGGAGCGGGTTCAACTTCGAAGACGCGATTTTGGTCGCGGAGCGCGTGGTGCGCGACGACATTTTCACCTCGGTGCACATTGAGGATTTTGAAGTCGGCGCGCGCGACACGAAGCTCGGGCCGGAAGAAATCACGCGCGACATTCCGAACGTCGGCGAAGACGCGCTGAAGAATCTCGGCACGGACGGCGTGGTGCGCATCGGCGCGGAAGTCCGCCCCGGCGACATTTTGGTCGGCAAGATCACGCCGAAGAGCGAGACGGAACTCGCGCCGGAAGAGCGGCTGTTGCGCGCGATTTTCGGCGAGAAGGCGGCAGACGTGCGCGACACGTCGCTGACGGTTCCGAGCGGCACGTATGGCATTGTGATGGACGTGCGCGTGATGGCGTCGTCTGAAACAACGAAGCGCCCCGCGCAGCCCACGCCTGAGGAGCGCAAGGAAATCCGCGACATCGAGCTCGAGCGCAAGAAGAAGCGCGCCGAACTCGAGGAGCAGCTCACCACCGCGCTCAGCAACATTTTGCTCGGCGAAAAAATTCCGCTCGACGTGATCGACGTGGAGAGCGGCGACATCATCGTGCCCGCGAACAAGAAGATTACGAAGACGTTGCTTTCGCGCCTCGCGCGCTGCCACAACCACGTGCAGATCGAGAGCTCGCCCATTCAGCAAAAGATCATGGCGATCATCGACGAATACCGCCCGCGCTTCGCGGAGCTTGAGGACGTCGACGCCATTGGCTTCGGCGCCGAGCTCGACGGTTTGACCGACGGCGGCGTGGTGAAGCAAGTGAAGGTCTTTATCGCATCGAAAAAGAATTTGTCGGTCGGCGACAAGCTCGCGGGCCGCCACGGTAACAAGGGCGTTGTCGCGAAGATTGTCCAAGATTGCGACATGCCCTTCCTGCCCGACGGCACACCCGTTGACATCGTGCTCAACCCGCTCGGCGTGCCGTCGCGCATGAACGTCGGCCAGCTCTTCGAAACCTATCTCGGCGCGGCCTGCCACATCCTCGGCACCTACGCCGCGACGCCGGTCTTCGACGGCGCGAAGGAAAAGGAAATCGACGCCATGTTGCGCGAGGCGCACACGGTGCAGGCCAAGCGAGTCGGCGAAAATCACGCGTACATTTGCGAGGAAGGCAAGTCCATTGTCTACGACGGACGCACGGGCGAGCCGTTTGACCAGCGCATCGTGGTCGGCCAGATTTACATGCTCAAGCTGCATCACCTGGTCACCGAAAAAATCCACGCGCGCGCCACGGGTCCCTATTCGCTCGTCACGCAGCAACCGCTCGGCGGCAAGGCGCAATACGGCGGCCAGCGCATGGGCGAAATGGAAGTCTGGGCGCTCGAAGCCTACGGTGTCGCCTACGCGCTGCAGGAGCTCCTCACCGTCAAGTCCGACGACGTCGCGGGCCGCATGAAGATTTACGAGTCGATCGTCAAGGGCGCCAACAACCTCGACGCCGGCATGCCGGAATCCTTCTCCGTGTTGATGAACGAATTGCGCGGTCTCTGCCTCGACATGAAGCTCCTCGGTGACGAGAAAGCCGTGTCCGCACTCGAGTCCGCCAACTCCTCGCCGACGCCTGAATCCGCGCCCGACGCACTGGCATAATCCGCTCCTTTCATTCTTCCGAACCCCAAGGAAAACACCATGAATTCTTTCGCCGCACGAGAGCTCTTCAACATGACGAGCACCACCGACTATGATGCCGTGAGCATCATGCTCGCCTCTCCCGAAACCATCCGTTCCTGGAGCCACGGCGAGGTCCGCAACCCCGAGACCATCAACTACCGCACCTACCGCCCCGAGCGTGACGGCCTTTTCTGCGAACGCATTTTCGGCCCGACACGCGATTGGGAATGCGCGTGCGGCAAGTACAAGCGCATCAAGCACAAGGGCGTCGTGTGTGACCGTTGCGGCGTCGAGGTCACGATCTCCCGCGTCCGCCGCCAGCGCATGGGTCACATTGAGCTCGCCGTGCCGTGCTCGCACATTTGGTTCTTCAAGTGCATGCCCAGCCGCATCGGTTTGATCCTCGACCTCACCGCGACCGCGCTCGAACGCATCCTTTATTACGAGGATTACCTCGTGATCGACCCGATGGAAACGCCGCTCAAGCCGCTTCAGCTTTTGTCTGAAATCGAGTACCACGAGGCGCTCAACAAGTACGGCGAAAACTTCGAGGCCATGATGGGCGCCGAAGCCATTCGCCGCTGCCTTTCGCGCGTCGATCTCGAAGAGCTCATGCAGGATCTCGAAGTTCAAATTGAGAACACCAAGAGCAAGCAAAACCGCAAAAAGATTACCAAGCGCATGAAGGCCTGCAACGGCTTCATCGAAAGCGGCACGCGCCCCGAATGGATGATTCTCGACGTGTTGCCCGTCATCCCGCCGGAACTGCGCCCGCTCGTCCCGCTCGAAGGCGGCCGCTTCGCCACCTCCGACCTGAACGACCTCTACCGCCGCGTCATCAACCGCAACAACCGTTTGCGCAATCTGCTTCAGCTCAAGACGCCCGACGTCATCATCCGCAACGAAAAACGCATGTTGCAGGAAGCCGTCGACGCGGTCTTCGACAATGGCCGTCACGGACGCCCCGTCGCCGGCGCCGGCAACCGCCCGCTCAAATCCCTCAGCGACATGCTCAAGGGCAAGACCGGCCGCTTCCGCCAAAACCTCCTCGGCAAGCGCGTCGACTACTCCGGCCGCTCCGTGATCGTCGTCGGCCCCACGCTCAAACTCTACCAGTGCGGTCTGCCCAAAAAAATGGCGCTCACACTTTTCGAGCCCTTCATCATCCGCCGCCTCAAGGAAAAAGGCATCTGCCACACCGTCCGCACCGCGCGCAAAATGATCACCCGCCAGGACGACCAGGTTTGGGATATCGTCGAGGAAGTCACCAAGGGCAAAACCGTCATGCTCAACCGTGCGCCCACGTTGCACCGGTTGTCCATCCAGTCCTTCGAGCCCGTGCTCATCGAAGGCGAGGCCATTCAGATTCACCCGATGGTGTGCGCCGCGTTCAACGCCGACTTCGACGGCGACCAAATGGCCGTCCACGTCCCGCTCTCTGTTGAGGCGCAGCTCGAGAGCCGCCTCCTGATGCTCTCCTCCAACTCCCTCTTCTCCCCCGCGTCCGGCAAATCCATCATGACCCCGACGCAGGACATCGCCCTCGGCGTCTACTATCTCACGATGCCGTCACAAGGTGACAAGATGGCGGGCAAAATTCCCGGCAAAACACCTTTCACTGGCGAACGCCTGCCGCTCTTCGGCTCCTACGACGACGTCCGCTTCGTCCTCGACGACGGCTCGCTCACCCTCCACTCGCGCATCCGCTTCCGCAACCCCGATTACGGCACCACCGGCCGGCGTTACGGCAACACCGCCGACAAGCTCCTCGAGACCACCGTCGGCCGCGTCATCTTCAACGAAATCTGGCCCGACAGCCTCGGCTTCTTCAACGACAAAGTCGACAAGTCCCGCCTTGGCGACCTCATCCTCAACTGCCACCAGGTCGCCGGCCACGCGCGCACCGTCCGCGTCCTCGACGACCTCAAGGGCATGGGCTTCCGCTACGCCTGCCAGGCCGGCGTCTCCATGGGCATCAAGGACATGATCCGCCCCGGCACCAAGGATCAGCTTATCGCCACCGCCAACAGCGAAGTCGACAAGGTCGAGCAACAGCACGAGCTCGGCGTCATCACCGACGGCGAACGCCACAACAAGATCATCGACATCTGGACCACCGCCACCGAGCGCGTCTCCGAAGAACTCTACCGCACCATCGACCGCAACACCCAGCCCGACAAGCCACCGTCGCCCGAGACCAATCCCGTCTACATGATGGTCGACTCCAAGGCCCGTGGTTCCAAAATCCAGATCCGTCAGCTCGCCGGTATGCGCGGTCTCATGTCCAACCCCTCCGGTGAAATCATCGAGCGCCCCATTACCGCCTCCTTCCGTGAAGGTCTCGGCGTGTTGGAATACTTCATCTCCACCCACGGCGCCCGCAAAGGTTTGGCCGACACCGCGCTCAAGACCGCCGACGCCGGTTACCTCACCCGCAAGCTCGTCGACGTCTCCCAGGACGTCATCATCCAAATGCAGGATTGCAACACCGTCAACGGCATCGAAGTCGAAGCCCTCACCGACGGCGACGAAGAAAAGATTCCCCTTCGCAACCGCATCCTCGGCCGCACCGCGCTGCACGACATCTACCATCCCTCCACGTCCGAAGTCCTCGTCCGCGCCAACGACGAGATCGACGAAGCCGCCTGCGTCCGCGTCGAAGCCGCCGACATCGACCGCGTCTGGATCCGTTCCGGCCTCACCTGCGACGCGCCCCAGGGCATGTGCGCCAAGTGCTACGGCCGCGACCTTGCCACCGGACGCCACGTCGAAATCGGCGCCGCCGTCGGCATCATCGCCGCCCAGTCCATCGGCGAGCCCGGCACCCAGCTCACCATGCGTACCTTCCACATCGGCGGCACCGCATCCACCGTGGCCAAGACGCCCGAAATCGTTATCCGCAACCCCGGCAAGCTCACCTTCGAAGGTGTCCGCCACGTCGAAAACCGCGAAGGCCAAAGCGTCGTTCTCAACAAAAACGGCTCCGTCATCGTCTCCAATCCCGTCGACGGTCACGAGCTCGAACGCTACACCCTCCAGATCGGCGCCATCCTCTCCGCCCACGCCGGCGACACCGTCAAGGCCAACCAAAAAATCGCCTTCTGGGATCCCCACTCCGTCCCTGTCCTCGCCGAAAAAGAAGGCATCGTCGCCTTCCACGACCTTGTCGAAGACGTCACCGTCCGCCAGGAAACCCGCGAAGACGGTTCCTCCTCCGGCGCCCTTGTCGTCCTCGAAACCAAGGAAGACCTCCACCCCCAAATCATCGTCACCGATCCCCGCACCCGCGAAACCATCGGCATCCACCACATCCCCGCCGGCGCCCACATCATGGTCAAAAACGGCGAGCTCGTCACCCCCGGCATGCAGCTCGCCAAGACGCCCCGCAAGGAAGCCAAGACCCGCGACATCACCGGTGGTCTCCCCCGCGTCGCCGAACTCTTCGAAGCCCGCCAGCCCAAGGACGCCGCCGAAATCGCCAAGATCGAAGGCATCGTCGACTTTGGCCCCAACACCCGCGGCAAGCGCTGCCTCATCATCCGCGACGAAGTCACCGGCGCCGAAGAAGAGCACCTCATCCCCATGGGCAAGCACATCGTCGTCTTCAAGGGCGACCTCGTCAAAAAAGGCCAGCAACTCACCGAAGGCCCCGTCGTTCCCCAGGAAATCCTCGACGTCTGCGGCCCCCAGGAACTCCAGCGCTACCTCGTCAACGAAGTCCAGCTCGTCTACGGCTTGCAAGGCGTCGAAATCAACGACAAACACATCGAGATCATCGTCCGCCAAATGCTTCGCAAAGTCCGCGTCACCAACCCCGGCGACACCGACTTCCTCTGGGGCGAACAAGTCTCCCGCCTCAAGTTCCTCGACGCCAACGAAAAAGTCTCCGAGCAAGGCCAGCGTCCCGCCGAAGCCCAGCCCGCACTCCTCGGCATCACCAAGGCCTCCTTGGAAACCGACTCCTTCATCTCCGCCGCCTCCTTCCAAGACACCACCCGCGTTCTCACCGACGCCGCCACAATGGGTCGCATAGACCCCCTCCGCGGCTTCAAAGAAAACGTCATCCTCGGTCACCTCATCCCCGGCGGCACCGGCTTCCCCATGCACAGCCAGATCAAGGTCGTTCCCCTCGCCCAGCCCCTCACCGACGAAGAACTCGGCTTCAACAAAAAAGAACCCGAACGCGACCTCGAAGACCTCCTCTAAGACAAAAGCGAAAGGCTGAGGATAAGGGCCAAACTTTTTACCCTTACCCTCAGCCTCATCTCTTCCCTTCTTTTTCTTAGCCCTGAGCTTTATTCACTCCTCTCCCATTTTTTAGCCCTTAGCCCTCAGCCCTTAGCCCTTTTCCCCATGCCTTCCTGCCTCGATCCCTCCAAGCTCACCCATCGCCTCAACCGCATCCACGGTCAGATCAACGGCATCCAAGGCATGCTCGACAAAGACGCCCCCTGCGAGGACATTCTGATCCAAATCTCCTCCATCAAAGCCGCCCTCCACAAAATCGGCCTCCTCCTCCTCGAGGCCCACCTTCAGCACTGCGTCAAAGACGCCATCGAGCGCGGCGAAGCCGAAGAAGCCCTTCGCACCCTCTCCCGCACCCTCGAACGCTTCGCTCGCCTCGTCTGATTTTTGTAAGGTGTGGCCATTTTGGGAGAGCGAGCGTCCTCCAGATGAGCGTGAGGGAATGTCTGTCTAATATTTAGACGCGTTCCCAGGGTAGCGCGAATACGCGCAACCCTGGGCTATGATAAGCAACCCCTTTGGGGTTGAAGACGCATGCTCCAATGTTATATGCAAATACTATGTAGTATTTTTTAATAACATTGATACATTTTAAGGTGGGGCGCGACCGCCGGGCGCGCCGGGATCAGGACAAGCTTGTATCCGCAACGCCAGCAACAAAAACAAACGCCGGTCGGATGCCCGATCGCGGACTTATTTCATGCCCGCCGATAAATCGCCGTCAACTCCGCGACGACCTCACGCGCGTCACCGACAAGGCCCGCTTCGGCGACGTTGAAAATTTCGGCGTCGGGATCGGTGTTGATCGCCACCACGTGCGCGGCGTGGGCGATGCCGGCAAGGTGCTGAATTTGGCCGCTGATGCCGCACGCAATGTACAACGCGGGTGCGACAGCGACACCGGTTTGACCGACTTGCGCCGTGGCGTCGCGCCAGCCGGCATCGACCGCGCCGCGCGATGCGCCGACTTCGCCGTGCAAAACGTCCGCAAATTTTTCGAGCAACGCAAATCCTTCCCGGTCGCCCATGCCGCGTCCGCCCGCGACAATCACGCGCGCGGCGGCGAGGTCGCGGGTTTGCGTTTCGGGTTCGAAATTTTCCTCGATCACGCGCGCTTCGGCGTTCACGCGAAAACGCAAAATGTCTGGCGTGGCAGAGGTGGGGGTTGTGCCACGAAACATGCCGGGACGAACGGTGGCGATTTGCGGACGCGCAACGGGTGTGACGATGCGCGCCATCATTTGTCCGCCGAACGCGGGACGCGTTTGGATCAGTTGCCCGTCGACGATCTCCAGCGCGGTGCAATCCGCGGTGAGTCCGGTCTTGAGCAACGCGGCGACGCGTGGCGCAACGGCGCGACCAAGCCGCGTGCCGCCGATGAGAACGCACGCGGGTTTGAAATGCGAAAAAACTTGCGCGAGCGCGTCGGCGCATTGCGTCTCGTCGCGTGGCACGCCGCATCCCTCTGCCACGACGACGCGTTCGACATTGAGTTGCGCCGTGGCAAAGGTGACGGCGGTGACACGACCAAGGCCGCGCGCGGCGTTCAGGAGTTCAGTGACAACCGGCGCGAAATGACCGTCGCGCGTCTGCTCGGCAAAGACAAAAATCTCCGTGGCAGAGGTCGGGCTCTGCCACGGCGTCGTGGCAGGAGTGAGGGTTGTGCCACGCGCGAAGGTGGCAATTTTTTTTGCGAGTTCGTCGAGGTCGCACATCACGCAGGCGCGGCGCGGTTCGGGCGTCCAGGTCTTGACGACGCGCGTCAGCGATCCGCTCAGGCCAACGCGATGGGGCGTGAGTTGCAACACGGCGCAATCGAGGATTTCTACACGCTTTTTTTGCGTGTGAACGGCGAGCGTTCCGGCGAGTGTGGCCATGCGTGGCAGGGGTCGCCACGCTGCCACGCACAACGCGCACGGCAGGCTGACGCGCAAACGCGCGTGGCCGGACTCGACCTGCGCCACAACGCGCAAAACGCGGTCGTGGCAGGACTCAACCTCTGCCACGTTGGAGACAGAGGGAAGGTTGAGGAGCGCGGCGACTTCGGGGCCGACGTGGCCGGTGTCTCCGTCGACGGCTTGCTTGCCGAAGAGGAGCAAATCAAAGGGCCCGGCGTGCCGCGCGGCAGCGGCGAGGACGTTGGCCGTGGCCCAGGTGTCGCCACCGGCAAAGGCGCGGTCGGTGAGGAGAAAGGCGCGCGAGGCGCCAGCGGCGAGGGCGACGTTGAGGACGGTAACGGCCTGGGGCGGGCCCATGGAAAATGCGGTGATCTCGGCGCCGAAGCGCGACTGGATGTCGAGCGCGGCGTCGAGCGCGGCGCGATCCCAGGGGTTCATGATGGCGCGGACGCCGGCGCGGCGGAGAGTCCCGGTTTCGGGGTCGATCGCCATGTGTTCGACGTCGGGGACTTGCTTGATGAAGACGGCGAGGCGCATCCTTAGAGGCAGGGTATGGTCATGCCGCCGTCGACGCCAATGACGAGGCCGGTGGAGTAGGCGAAGTCACCGCGGGCGAGGGAGGCGACGGCGCGGCCAATGTCGTCGGGCTGGCCCCAGCGGGGGAGCGGGATGCCGCCGTTGACAATGAGCGCGTCGTACTTGGCCTTGACGCCGGAGGTCATGTCGGTGGCAATGACGCCGGGACGGATTTCATAAACGGGAATGTTGAACTCGGCGAGGCGGCGGGCCCAGAGCTGGGTGGCCATGGAGACGCCGGCCTTGGAGATGCAATATTCACCGCGGTTCATCGAAGTGACGGTGGCGGAGATGGAGGAGACGTTGACAATGGCGGCGCGAAAATCGGGGTCGGATTTTTTTTGCTCAACCATCCAGCGCGCGGCGGCCTGGGTGAGGAAGTAAGGGCCTTGGAGGTTGGTGCGGAGGACTTCCTCGAAGACGTCCTCGGTGGCGTCGAGCAGGTCGGCGCGGACGCGTGGCGCCATGCCGGCGTTGTTGACGAGGAGGTTGAGGCGGGGAAATTTTGCGCGCGCAACGTCGATGAGTGCGTGGCGCTGGTCGGGGTCTGCCACGTCGCAAACGGCGTAGTGAACCTGGCCGCCAAACGCGCGCAACGCGTCGAGCGCGGCGGCGCAATCGGCTTCGGGGCGGCGTCCGGCAATCATGAGGTCGTAACCTTCACGCGCAAGCGCGGTGGCACAACCAAGACCAATGCCACGGGAACCGCCGGTGATGATTGCTGATTGCGGATTGCTGATTGCTGAAGTATTCATTGAGGGATTGGCGTGTGTGAGATGAGGTCAGAAAAAAAGTAAAACTTGAAGCTCATGGTTTTGTTGATCCAGTTTGCCAAAATGTAAGTCTCGCCTTTTGATGAATGCTTGCAAAGTTTTATCAAAGCGATTAGGTCTTCAACCGTGTTGTTGGGCGTATTAGCAAAAACGAACACTTTGTAAGGTGATTTGCCAACAAGTAATTTTTGAAAATCACATTTCAAATCTTGGGGGTAAGGACTCCATTCCACTTCGAGAATTAATCCAATTTCTAATTCATCTTCATTTTTCTTCCTGCGCCATGTCAGGTCAAAGAGCCACTCGCTGGACGCACCTTCAATGCTTGCGCAGCAATTGAGCCATCCGTGCTTGTATCCCAGCTCTTTAAAAGCGGTTAAAAGCGCTTTTGTCCAAGGTTTATTGGATGATGTGTCTTTACAAATTTCGGGCGTAAAACATGTACTCAGGTAGGAAACTATTTCGGTTTGTAAGTAACTCATTGGACTTACTCCTCTTCGGTTTCGTTGGTTTCGTAAAAGTAGTCGAGTTTTTTGGTAGTTTTGCCAATGGGTAGGGATTTGCGGCGTTCGAGGCGTTCCTTGGCCTCGCGCATGATTTGGTTGATTTTGCGTTCGAGCTCTTTTTTCGGAGGCAGGGCGGTCCAAAATTCGGCGACAGCGATGCCGGACTTGTCCAGCTCAAGGAGTTCGATTTTTTCGCGGCTTGCGGTCGCGCAAAGGATGAGGCCGATCGGGGTTTCTTCGCCTTCCTGGCGTTCGTGGCGGTTGAGCCATTTCAGGTACAATAGCATCTGGCCCATATAGGCGGCCTTGAATGTGCCGAGTTTAAGCTCGACCGCGACGAGCCGTTTCAATATGCGGTGGTAAAACAGGAGATCAAGGACGATATCGTCACCGTCGATGATCATGCGTTTTTGGCGTTCGACAAAGGTGAAGCCGTGGCCAAACTCAAGGATGAATGTCTCAAGTTCGGAAAGGATGGCTTTTTCAAGATCGGCCTCAAGGAAGTTGTCACGCAGGCCGAGGGTGTCGAGCAGGTAGGGATCCTTGAAGACATTGAAAGGAACGGCGGATTGCTTGGTGAGCTGCGCGTTGGCGATCTCGCGGCGCTCATAGGTTTTGCGGGCGATTTGATGGCGAAGGTCGCGAACGCCAAGACGGCGCTCTGCGGCTTCGGTCGCATAAAAGAACATCGCGTCGTTCGTTTTTAACCGGATTAATTCGCAAAAATGCGACCAACTTAATTGTTGTGACAATGGAGCAACTTTCTCGACATCAGAAAATTTTTCCGCGAATTGAACCATCCGATAAAGATTTTCCTCCGCAAACGGTTTTCCATATTGGCTTACCAATTTTCTCGACAGTGTCGAGAAAATCTGTTTTCCATACTCCGCGCGTTTGTCACCGAGTACAACGGAATTGATGTGTCGCCCGATTTCCCAATACATCAGCGTGACTTCGCAGTTGGCATAGCTGGCGGCGCGGGATTTGCGAGTCTCGATGATTTTTGCGACGTGCGCGAAGAGGGTGTCTTCGTTGACGCCGGGAAGGTTTTGCGTGACGGTTTTTTGTTTTTTGGCGTTCATGATTTTGTGTTGGACGCGCGGAGGTTTTCGTCGCGCATTTGGAGAAGAATGCGCTCGACGTTGCGGACGTCGGGGATGTCAAAAAAGCCAAGAGGTCGAAGGGGAGCGTATTTGTTACGCATGGCGACGTGCGCGAGGATCAGGTTGCCGTGGCCGTTTGAATTGCTTTTTTCGTCGCAATATATTTCGTCCAACACATCGGAAGAAAAGGACAACGGTGTGTGTCGGCCAAAAAATTTGGGTTTGAAAATGATGGCGCGGCGCGAGGTGATGGCGTAAACGGTGCGGCGGGCGCGGCGATGCACTCGCAATGGGCTTGACACAAAAAAAAGACCCAGCAGAACGAAGACAGGCAAAATGAAAGAGGCTTTTTGGGTGGCGAGTTCGTGACAATCGGGCATGAGGTAAATGAGCCACACAGCGCTTAATCCGATGGTCATCAGAAGGCCGATCGTTGCGTCGACAACGGTGCTGCATCCAGCGAACCAACGCACTCGCGGTTGCCCGCTCCAGAGGAGGAGTTCGCCGGGCTGGAGTTCGTTTTGAAGGAGCGCGGAGAGGTTGTCGGGAAGGGGGCGCATGGGACGGGCGACGGTTCGTGGCGGGGCAGAGGTTCTGCCACGCCACGGGAAGCATTTGGGGTTTAGTTTTTGGCGCGCTTTTCGCGGTAGCGGGCGATGAGGGCGTTGGTGGAGGCGTCGTGAGTGAGCTCGGTGTCGGAGGTGAGCTCGGGGAGGATTTTGCCGGCGAGGACTTTGCCGAGTTCGACGCCCCATTGGTCAAAGGAGTAGATGTCCCAGATGATGCCCTGGACGAAGACTTTGTGCTCGTAGAGGGCGATGAGGGAGCCGAGGGTTTCGGGGGTGAGCTGGTCGGCGAGGAGGGTGGAGGTGGGGTGGTTGCCGTGGAAGGTTTTGAAGGGGACGAGGGCTTCGGGGACGTTGTCGGCGCGGCAGGCTTCGGGGGTTTTGCCGAAGGCGAGGGCTTGGGTTTGGGCGAAGAAGTTGGACATGAGTTTGTCGTGATGGTCGCCGAGGGGGTTGTGAGATTTGCAGAAGCCGATGAAGTCGGCGGGGATGAGGGAGGAGCCCTGGTGGATGAGCTGGTAGAAGGAGTGCTGACCGTTGGTGCCGGGTTCGCCCCAGATGACGGGGCCGGTTTGCCAGGTGACGGGCTGGCCGTCGCGGGTGGTGGATTTGCCGTTGGATTCCATGTCGAGCTGCTGGAGGTAGGCGGGGAAGCGGGCGAGGTATTGGTCGTAGGGGAGGACGGCGTGGGTTTCGGCGTTGTAGCCGTTGCGGTAGAGGATGCCGAGGAGGGCGAGGAGGACGGGGAGGTTTTTGTCGAAGGGGACGGTGCGGAAGTGGCGGTCCATGAGGTGGTAGCCGCGGAGGAAGCGGCCGAAGTTTTTGGCACCGATGTAAATCATGAGGGGCAGGCCGATGGCGGAGGGGAGGGAGTAGCGGCCGCCGACCCAGTCCCAGAAGATGAACATGTTGTCGGTGTTGATGCCGAATTGGGCGACTTTTTCGGCGTTAGTGGAGACGGCGACGAAGTGTTTGGCGACAGCGTCTTCGCCGAGTTTTTTGACGAGCCACTCGCGCGCGGAGAGGGCGTTGGTCATGGTCTCCTGGGTGGTGAAGGTCTTGGAGGCGATGATGAAGAGGGTTTGTTCGGGCTTGAGGTCGCGGAGGGTTTCGGCGAGGTGGGTGGCGTCGACGTTGGAGACGAAGTGCATCTTGAGGGTGCGGCGGCCGAAGGGTTTGAGGGCGTCGCAGGCCATGGCGGGGCCGAGGTCGGAGCCGCCGATGCCGATGTTGACGATGTGGCGGATGGATTTTCCGGTGGCGCCTTTCCACTGGCTGCGGCGGATTTTGTCGGCGAAGGCGCCCATTTTTTCGAGTTCGGCGTCGATGGCGGGCATGACGTCGGCGCCGTCGACGAAGATGTTGCCGCCGGAGCGGTTGCGCAGGGCGGTGTGGAGGACAGCGCGGTTTTCGGTGACGTTGATTTTGTCGCCCTTGAACATGTGCTCGATGGCGTCGCGGAGGCCGGCCTCTTTGGGGAGATCCTGAAGGAGGGTCATGAGCGCGGGGGTGACGCGGTGCTTGGAGTAGTCAAGTGTCCAGCCGGCGGCGGAGAGGGTGAAGCGGTCGGCGCGTTTGGGGTCGGCGGCGAAGAGGTCGCGCAGGTGGCGGTTGCGGGTGGCGTCGATCTCTTTTTGGATGGCGGGCCAGGAGGTCCATTTCATGGTTCAGTTCCTTTTGTTTTGTTTTCGGAGGGAGGCGGGCCGGAAGGGTTTGCTAAACGCCGTTTCGAAGTCGTAGCCCGTGTTGAAGTCTTCGCGCTTGTCGCGCGACTGCGTGATGAGCAGTTTGGAGTTTACCAAATTGAAGACGGTGTCGCCAAAGTCGGAGCAGGAGGCGAGGCCGAGGCGCTTGAGGGTGAGGCGCGCCATGGGGCCAAATTCCTGGAGGGCGTAGTCGTGGAGGCCGTCGAGGAGCTGGCGCGCGGTGACGTGATGGGTGGCGGTGCGCTCGGAAAGCGGCGCGTCGGGGTTGACGCTGGCCTTCATCGTGAAGTCGATGACTTCATAGACAAAGGCATAGGTGTCGGGCGAAAAGCGGGGATCCTTTTCGCAGAGCGCGCGGATTTGTTCGTCAAAGGTTGGCATGGTTAGCTCGCGCGAATTTTGCGGGCGATGGCGTCCATCTCGCCGGGTGCGTAAAGGTTGGCGTTGGGCGTCCACTGAACGGGTGTGCCGTTGAAGCGCGGGACGATGTGGAAGTGGACGTGGGAAACGGTTTGCCCGGCGCAGGGGCCGTTGTTTTGCAGGAGGTTGAAGCCATCGCATTCGACGGCCTTCATGACGCGGCGCGCGATGTTTTGCACGACGGTGATGAGGCGCGCGAGATGCTCCGGCGCCATCTCCGGCAACATGCCCACGTGCTCGCGCGGCACGACCAGCGTGTGGCCTTTGGTGAAGGGGAAGATGTCCAGAAACGCCACTGCCGCGTCGTCCTCGTAGACGCGCGCGGAGGGCAGGTCGCCGTTCAAAATTTTGCAGAAAATGCAATCGTTCATGGTCGCCTCACTCGATCGTCACCGGTGTTCCCGCCGGCACCATCCAAAACAATTCCTCTATGTCCGCGTTCTTCATCTGAATGCTGCCGCCCGCGCCGCGCTGCGGAGTGCGCTCGTTCGAACCATGCAACCCGATCGAACCCGCAACCTGCGTTTTGCCCAGCGGTGACAAGCTCATCCAGCGCGAACCCAGCACGTTCTCCGCGTGGCCATACGGCACCTCCGTGCCGTCCACCAGCCACCACGACGGCCGCTCGATTTTGTTGCCGATCGTGAACTCGCCCGTCGGCGTCGCGTCGCCGCGGCCCGGTTGCGCCGGCCAGCGCTTCACAAAACCCTTGTCCAGCAGCAACTCCACCCGCCCGCGCGTCCGGTCGATCCGCAACGCAAACGCCGGCTTGTCCACCACCACCAGCATCCGCCCCGCCACGATGCGCGACGCGTCGGCGATGTTGTTCATGCGCATCAGCATCTCCTGCGTCACGCCGTAACGCCGCGCGATCTTCGAGAGCGCGTCGCCCGACTTAATCACGTAGTTAAACTTGCCAATCATCGGCGCCGACGTCGTCAGCATCGGCATGGTCACCGCAGTCAGTTGATCCTCAATCCCCTCCCGCAACGCGTCCGGCAGCAACGGCTCCTCCAGCAACGCCAGCCAGCGCGCGCGCGCGTCCTGAAAAAACGATTCCCTGGTCGCATGCTCCGCCGCCGCGTATTGCGCCCGCAGCGACTCCGGCAAATCCGCCAGACGCTCCTCCGCGCGGACATTTGGTTGCGGCGCCGTGGCAGGACTTGGCGTTGTGCCACGCGGGCGAATCTCCTCGCGACGGGCTTCAGTTTTTGCCTTCGCCGTTTTTTTACCGAGCTTCGCAATGCCCAGCAAAATCAATCCCAGCACCACCAGGACACAGCAAAAAATCACGAACCACGGCCACATTGATTTGTGGTCGTCCGAGTCAAACTGCATCCCATACTGTCCGGATTTGAACGCCATGATGAAGGGAAAAAGTATAACGAAAGCGTGCGTGGAACACAACGCCAAGGATTGACGACGCAAGACAAAATAGGCGGGCTGAGGTATAACGGTCATCGTCTATTATGGAGTGCGGCGATTTATCGCCGCTTTTCCGTATTCAACTCTTCGCCCCAACGGGGCAGGTCATTTCAGCCCAGGGCAATGCCCTGGGTAATGAAACGCAACACCATGACGCCCTGAAAGGGCAGGTGAATTTTGAGCGGACGCGTGGGATGAAACCGTCGAAATTAACTTGCCCTTTCAGGGCGCAATTTTGCCTTTGCGCGTTGCTTGACTTTCGCGAGGCGGAAGCGTAAGGTTTTCTGAAATGGAAATGGCAACGCACAACATATATGCCTTGATCGTTCAACCTCCGGGAGAAAATGGTGAACAAAAGTAACGTCGCGAAACGCATCACGCAAGCGGTGGCGATTCTTTTTGGATTGCTTGGCGGCCATATGGTGATAACGATTTTGGGCGCGACGAGTCAACTTGCCGAAAGGAAACCGGAGTGATGCCGCAATCCTCGGCGCTTGAATCATTCAACGACGCGACGCGCAAGTGGTTTGCGGAGTGCGTCGGCGTGCCGACGCCGGTGCAGGAGGAGGGATGGCCGGCGATTGATTCGGGCGGGCATGTGTTGATCAGCGCGCCGACAGGAACGGGCAAGACGCTGTCGGCGTTTTTGGTGTTCATCGACCGGTTGAAGCGACTCGGCGCGGAAGGAAAGTTGGAGGAGAAACTTTATGTCATTTACATTTCGCCGCTGAAGGCGCTGGGCAATGACATCCGCGAAAATTTGCGGCGTCCGATCGAGGGCATCGCGGGGCCGGCGATACGCACCGCGGTGCGCACGGGCGACACGCCGCAGGTGGAACGGCAGCGGATGACAAAGCGACCGCCGCACATTTTGATCACCACGCCGGAGTCATTGTATCTGCTGTTGACGTCGCCTGCCGGGAAGCGTTTTCTGTCGACAGCGGAGGCGGTGATTGTGGACGAGTTGCACGCGCTGATCAACAGCAAGCGCGGCGCGCATTTGATGTTGTCGCTGACGCGGCTGGACCGTGTGTGCGGGAGGCGGTTGCAGCGGATTGGTTTGTCGGCGACGATTGAACCGCTGGAAATTGCCGCGCAATATCTGGCGTTTCCGGAGACGGCGCGCGTGGTGAATCCGCGCATGGCGAAGAAGACGGAGATACGCGTCGCGGGCGCGCTGCCGGACATGCGGGCGCTGCCGGAGGGCACGATCTGGCCGGAGCTTGCGCGCATGGTGCATGCGGCGAGCGCGGAGGCGCGGACGGTGATTGTGTTTGCGGAGGGCCGGGCGCAGGCGGAGAAGCTGTCGTTTTATGTGAACCTGCTCGGCGGCAAGGATTACTCGCGGACGCATCACGGCTGCGTGTCGAAAGAACAGCGGCTGGAGGCGGAGAAAAATTTGAAGAACGGCAAGCTGAAGGTGCTGTGCGCGACGTCGTCGATGGAGCTGGGAATTGATGTGGGCGAGGTGGATTTGGTGTTGCAAATTGGTTACCCGCGCACGATTGCGAGCGCGATGCAACGCCTGGGTCGCGCGGGGCATAATCCGGGCCGGACGAGCGTGATGCACCTGTTGCCACGCACCGCGGCGGAGGGCGTGAACTGCGGATTGACCGCGGCGTTGGCGTTGGAGGGCGGCATTGAGCATTCGTCGCCGCCGCTGAAATGCCTGGATGTTTTGGCGCAGCATTTGGTGTCGATGGCGACGGAAAAAGGTTACGCGACCAGCGAGGCACTGGAGATCGCGAACCAGACGTTTTGCTTTCGCGATGTGTCGCGCGCCGAGATCGAATCGCTGTTGGCGATGCTCGCGGGCGACTTTGAGCATCAGCTCGACAAACCGGTGAGGCCGCGCGTGTTGTACGACCGCATTCACGGCGTTGTCCGCGGCGACGCGTACAGCCGGATGCTCGCGCTGTCCACGGGCGGGACGATTCCTGACCGTGGCTATTACGCGGTGCGGCTCAACGACGGCACGAAGATCGGCGAGCTCGACGAGGAGTTTGTCTTTGAGGCGCGCGTGGGCAACAAGTTCATGCTCGGCGCGTTCGCGTGGCGCATCACGGAGATTTCGCGCGACACGGTGAGCGTGGCCGCGGCGTCGAGCGTCGAAGGCACGGGTCCGCCGTTTTGGAGGGGCGAGCAAAACGGGCGCACGTACCAAACCGGCGTCGCGTTCGGCAAAAAAATGCAGGCGCTCGGCCAGGCCGGAAAAAATGTGCGCGAGGCGTTGCGCAACTTGCGGCTCGACGACAACGCGGCCGTGAATGCCGAACGTTTTCTGCGCGATCAAATCGAGGCGACCGACATTTTGCCTGATCATCAGAACATCATTGTCGAGCACTTCAAGGACCAGGCGGGCGAGAGTCAGATCATGGTGCATTCCCTTTTTGGCAAGCGCGTGAACGCCGGGCTGGCGATGCTCGCGCAGCACGCCGCGGCAAAAGAAACCGGGATGGACGTCAAACATTTTTCCGACGACGACGGCTTTTTGCTTTTCCCGTATGGCGGCGAAAAATCGCTGCCGGAACATATTCTGCAACGGCTTGATCCCGACACCGCGCGGCCGGTGATTGCCGCGCTTTTGCCCGCCGCGCCGCTTTTCAACATGGCCTTTCGCTACAACGCGGCGCGCGCGCTGATGATGGGCATGCGCAACGGACGACGCCAGCCGCTGTGGGTGCAACGCCTGCGCGGCGCCGAGGCGCTCGACAACGCGGTGCTGCACAAACACCATCCGCTCATCGCGGAAACCACGCGCGAATGCCTCGACGATTATCTGGACATCGCGGCCATCCAGGACATTTTGCGCAAGATCAAATCCGGCCTCATCACCATTCGCGAATTGCATCTCAAATCGCCCTCGCCCATGTCGCTTCCTTTTCGGCGTCAAGCCGAGGCAACGCTGATGTACGATTACACGCCCACCACCTCGAACGTCGCGCAAAGCGTTTCGCAAAACCTCGACAACGACGCGATGATCCGGCCTTCCGGCGAATCGCTGAACCTAGTGGCGCAACGCGAGCGGCTGCCGAAAAACGAAGACCAGTTGCACGCACTGTTGATGACCGAGGGCGACGTGATGGCGGGCGACATCGAGGTGCCGGTGGAATGGTTCGAATCACTCGCCGCACACGGTCGCGCCGAATACATCGAGCCCGGCCTGTGGATCAGCGCCGAACACGCGCCCGATTACTCTGCGGCGCTGATCGACAAAAATCGCGACGCCATTGCAAACATCGTGCGGCGTTGTCTCCGCTATCGCGGCCCGCAGGACGCCGACAGCATTTCCGAACGCTACGTGCTGGACAAGGCCGAAAGCTTGCTCGTGCTTGCGCAGCTTGTCGAATCCAAGCACGCTGTCGAATCCAGCGGCCTCTATTATCACGCGGATCTCTACACCCGCGCGCGCCACAAAACCGTCCAGTTGCGGCGCCGGCAAATCAAGACGCTTTCGCCCGAACACTACGCGCATCTCCTCTGCCGCAAGCTGCGCGTCAACGCGCCGCCCGCCGAACAAATCCGCCGCGCGCTCAACATCTTCCTCGACCTCCCGCTGCCGCCGCATCTTTGGGAGCACGTCATTTTTCCCGCGCGCGTCGATCACTACCAGCCCGCGTTGCTCGACAACGTGCTGTCGCACGGCGAAGTCTTCTGGCGTTTCGCGGCGCACGAACGTCCGCTCATCGCCTTCCATTCCTACGCCGACATCAATTGGGAGCAACACCTCGCGACCGAAAATCTCACGCCTGCTGAAACCGCCATTCTCGATTTTCTCCGTCAGCGCGGCGCCAGTTTTTCGCACAGCCTGCCGCACGATGACGCCACGACGTCCGTGCTCCCGACGCTCATCGCGCTTGCCGAAAAAGGACTCCTTCACACCGACAGTTTCGTGCCGGTTCGCTATTGGATTGACCGCGACAAACTCGAGCATTACGCCCTCAAGCAACGCGTCCGCTCACAGGCGCTTGTCCTCTCCGCCGGACGCTGGGATCTCGCGCGTCCGTTGAGCGAGCAGCCCATCGAAACCGCGCTCGAACGCGCCTTCGACCGCAGCATTATTCTCTGCCGCGAAACCGCCTCGCCCCTCAACTGGACCCGCGCGCTCGAAAAACTCCGCATCTGGGAATACATGGGCAAAGTGCGGCGCGGCTACTTCATCCAGGGCCTTTCCGGCGCGCAATTCATCCGCGACACCGATTACTACGCCGCGCTCTCCATCATGGACGAACCCGGCGACAACATCACCTGGCTCCACGCCACCGACCCCGCGCAAATTTGGGGCAAGGCTGTTGCCCATCTTCCCGGCCGCGCCTTCACCAACACCCGCGGCAGCGTCGTCGCCCTGCGCGCCGGCCGTCCCGTCTGCCTCCTCGAAAACCAGGGAAAAGTTTTGCGCGTCTTCGAACCCGAACACCTTGGTCGCGCCCTCGTTGACTTCATCACCGTTTACAAACAACGCCGCATTTTTTCCACGATCAAACGCATCTCCGTCAAAACCTATCCGCCCAACGCCGTCCCCGTCCTCGCCGACGCCGGTTTCCTCCGCCAAATGCTCGACTACGAAATCCGGCAGTCGTAAAAGTCCGTATCAACAAAAGGGGCGTGGCAGCGAACACTGCCACGCCACACACACTATCAAATACAACAGGTCAAAAAGTTAGAAAGATGGAATCCTCCTTGGCCAGGGGTTGATGAGCACCGAACATTCGGTTTTGTAGACAACAACCCAAACGCCCGGGTAGAACATGGTCGCAGTGAACAGTACGACCATTGATATTTCAAAAAGCCGCCCGTGGCAGAGGTTGGGCTCTGCCACGGGCGGAATGTTTATTTATTTACTCCCCACTGCGTGGAAGAAATGGGCTTCCGTGCCGGGGTGGTCGATGATGAAGTCGTGGCTCGTGCCGTCCGCGGAGTCATGCACATAAGAGAAGGAGATCTCATGCTTACTCACGAACTGGCTGAGGTCGAGTTCTTCATGCCCGTAGATGGCGTAGTTAATGCCGTTCTTCAGGTTGTCAACCGTAATGACGATCTTGGTGCCGTTGATCTGGATGTTGGTGATTACCGGCGGCTCGATTTCATCAAGCTCGGGAATGACCACGTCATCAGGGATGTTAATGACCACGGGCGGTTCGCCATCGATAATGACGGAGGGACCACTGGGATCAAAGGTCGCAGGACCTTCCGTGACGCGCACCATCGGCGGCATGTAGACGTAGACAATACCACCTTCGGGAATGTCGACGGTGTGGTTTTTGTCTTTGTTGATGGTGAGGTTGTCACCGATCAGCGTGATGCCGTCTTTGGTGATGAGCGAGCCGGCCGGAACGACAACGGAAGCGTACTCGCCGTTGATGATTTCGACGAGGCCGACATCGGCGTCTTCGCCACCCATGACGGAACCTTCGTTGACACGGAAGTAACCGCTGCCTTCGTAAGTGGCGGAAGGAATCGTCAGGTCGTCCGCGGTGCCAAGCTTGCCATCGTTGCCGGGAAGGGTGACTTTTCCAGTGTAGGGGTCGTCACGGTCTTCGGGAATGATCTCGATGCCATCGGGGATGATGATGGTCGGGCCATCGGGTTCGACAATCACCGACGGGATTTGGGGATCAATGACGCTGCCAGGCGGCAACGGATGGATGATCAGGCGGGCAGGCGGCATGTAGACGTAGATCGAGCCGCCTTCTGGCGCCTTGATCTTGCCGGGATCGGTCTCGGCGTCGAGGTTGACGCCGAGGGCGATGATGCCGTTGGGCGTGATGATGGAACCGGGGTAGATGAGCAGCGACTGGCCATCACTTTCCTTGACGATCGTGGTTTTCCCGGAGGGATAGATGCCGCCCCAGAGCTCAGGATGCAACGGCACGGTGACGTAACCGTATGCGTTGTATTGCGGCATGGTGCCATCGTGCAAATCGCGCATGATGGTGATGTCATCATCGGTGTCAAGGCTGCCATCGAGACCGGGCAAGGTGATGCTGCCGTCGTCGTTGATACGGCCGCCGCCAGGGATGATCGGCAGATCCTCGGGAATGAGGATGGGATCTTCAGGGTCCTCGGGATCAAACACGCCGGGAAGGGTCGGATCGTAGATGGCGGGGCCATCAATGACTTTGACCATTGGAGGCATGTAAACGTAGATCGCGCCACCTTCAGGAACGCTCACGGTGTTGTTAACATCGTCGTTGAAGGTCGGCGATTCGGATCCATTGCCGATGAGGACGGTGCCGTCAGCGGTAATGAAGGATCCGGCCGGCACAACGACTTCGTTGCCGTAGATGTCGACGAGTACTTTTTCGCCTTCGTTGCCACCCATGACAGGGGTTTCGTTGACGATGTAGTAGCCGTTGGAGTAGGTGCCGTTCGGAATCACGAGGTCGTCCCATGTGCCGGGTGTTCCATCTTGTCCGGGAATGATGATCCGTCCGGTGTAGGGATCTTCGGGATCCTCAGGATCGATCTCCGTACCGTCAGGAATGATGATCGTCGGGCCGGAAGGCTCGATGATCACGGCAGGACCCTCGGGGTCGATGATGACGCCGGGCTCTTCGACAGGATCAACAATCAAACGGGCAGGCGGCAAGTAGACGTAGACCGCACCGCCGGGCTCGACATGGATCGTGCCGTCGGCGTTGACCACGCTGTTACCAAGGGCGATGATGCCGTTGGGCGTGACACGGGAACCAGCCGGGATGTTGAGTTGTGAACCGTCGGATTCCTTCACGATGGTGACGTGTCCGGTGCCGCCGTTGGCCGCGTTGTTGGCGGGAACGGTGACGTTGCCGAAGCTGTCGTAATCGGGATAGGCGCCTGGAGCCTTGCGCAGGATTGTAACGTCGTCATCGGTGTCAAGGAGGCCATCGAGACCGGGCAGCGTGATGCTGTAGTCGTCGTTGAGGCGACCGCCACCGGGGATGATCGGCAGATCCTCGGGGATGATGATCTCTTCAGGTTCGGTCACACCGGGAAGGGTGGGATCGAAGGTCGCAGGACCGTCGACAACTTTGACCATCGGCGGCATGTAGACGTAGATCGCGCCGCCTTCAGGAACGCTGACGGTGTTGTTGCCGTCGTTGTTGAATGCGGGGGATTCGATGCCGTTGCCGATAAGAACAACGCCATTGGCTGTAATGAGCGAACCCGCAGGAACGTCGACTTCGACGCCGTGGATATCAACCAACACCTTGTTGCCGTTTTTGCCGCCTTTGGCAGGTGTCTCGTTGACGAGATAGTAGCCGTTGGTGTAGGTGGCGTTGGGCAGAGTCAGGTCGTCTTTCGTACCGGTCTTCTTGTCGTTGCCGGGCAGGACAATACGTCCGGTGAAGGGATCTTCGGGATCCTCGGGATCGATCACTGTACCATCGGGAATGATGATGATCGGACCCGTGGGTTCAATGATCACAACAGGACCTTCGGGGTCGATGATGACGCCGGGCTCTTCAACAGGATCAACGATCAAACGGGCAGGCGGCAAGTAGACGTAGACCGCACCGCCGGGCTCGACATGGATCGTACCGTCGGCGTTGACCACGCTGTCACCAAGGGCGATGATGCCGTTGGGCGTAACGCGGGAACCAGCCGGGATGTTGAGTTGTGAACCGTCGGATTCCTTCACGATGGTGACGTGTTCCGTGCCGCCGTTTGCCGCGTTGTTGGCGGGAACGGTGACGTTGCCGAAACTGTCGTAATCGGGATAGGTGTTCTCTGCCTTGGCAAGAATCGTGACGTCGTCATCGGTGTCGAGTATGCCGTCGAGACCAGGCAGCGTGATGCTGTAGTCATCGTTAAGGCGACCGCCACCAGGGATGATCGGCAGATCCTCGGGAATGAGAATCTCTTCAGGTTCGGTCACACCGGGAAGGGTGGGATCGAAGGTCGCAGGGCCGTCGACAACTTTGACCATCGGCGGCATGTAGACGTAGATCGCGCCGCCTTCGGGAACGCTGACGGTGTTGTTGCCGTCGTTGTTGAATGCGGGGGATTCGGTGCCGTTGCCGATGAGGACAACGCCATTGGCTGTAATGAGCGAACCCACAGGAACTTCGACTTCAACGCCGTGGATGTCGACCAACACCTTGTTGCCTTTTTTGCCGCCTTTGGCAGGTGTCTCGTTGACGAGATAGTAGCCGTTGGTGTAGGTGGCGCTGGGCAGAGTCAGGTCGTCTTTCGTGCCGGTCTTCTTGTCGTTGCCAGGCAGGACAATACGTCCGGTGAAGGGATCTTCTGGATCCTCCGGGTCGATGATGATACCGTCCGGAATGGTGATGGCCGGGCCGGAAGGCTCGATGATCACGGCAGGACCTTCGGGGTCAATGATGTCGCCGGGCTCTTCGACAGGATCAACGATCAAACGGGCAGGCGGCAGGTAGACGTAGACTGCGCCGCCAGCGTCGACATGGATCGTGCCATCCGCGCGCACTTCGGTCGTGCCAATAGCGATGATGCCGTTGGGCGTGACGCGGGAACCCGCCGGGATGTTGAGTTGTGAACCGTCGGATTCTTTCACGATGGCGACGTGTCCGGTGCCGCCGTTGGCCGCGTTGTTGGCGGGAACGGTGACGTTGCCGAAGCTGTCGTAATCAGGATAGGTGTTCTCTGCCTTGGCAAGAATCGTAACGTCGTCGTCTGTATCGAGTTTACCGTCGAGACCAGGCAGCGTGATGCTGTAGTCGTCGTTGAGGCGACCGCCGCCAGGGATGATTTCGAGGTCTTCGGGTATAACGACTTCTTCGGGTTCGGTCACGCCGGGAAGGGTGGGATCGAAGGTCGCCGGGCCGTCAATGACTTTGACCATTGGCGGCATGTAGGTGTAGATCGCGCCGCCTTCGGGAACGGAGGCAGAGTAATGCGCGTCACCGGTGAACGCGGGAGACTCCACACCATTTCCGACGAGGACAATGCCGCTGGCCGTGATGAAGGATCCCGCCGGGACTTCGACTTCAACGCCGTAAATGTCGACGAGGACTTTTTTGCCTGCTTTGCCACCTTTGACAGGGGTTTCGCTGACGATATAGTAGCCGTTGACGTAGGTACCGTTGGGAATGGTCAAGTCATCCTTGGTGCCGATTTTGCCGTCATAACCGGGCAGAGTGATTTTGCCGGTGTAGGGATCCTCGGGTTCTTCGGGAATGATTTCGGGACCGTCGGGGATGATGATCGTCGGGCCGGAAGGCTCGATGATCACGGCAGGACCTTCGGGGTCGATGATGACGCCGGGCTCGTCGACAGGATCAACAATCAAACGGGCAGGCGGCAAGTAGACGTAGACCGCACCACCGGGCTCGACATGGATCGTGCCGTCCGCGCGCACTTCGGTCGTGCCAAGGGCGATGATGCCGTTGGGCGTGATGAGCGTGCCGGCCGGGATGTTGAGTTGTGAACTGTCGGATTCCTTCACGATGGCGACGTGTCCGGTGCCGCCGTTGGCCGCGTTGTTGGCGGGAACGGTGACGTTGCCGAAACTGTCGTAATCGGGATAGGTGTTCTCTGCCTTGGCAAGAATCGTGACGTCGTCATCGGTGTCGAGTATGCCGTCGAGACCGGGCAGCGTGATGCTGTAGTCGTCGTTGAGGCGACCGCCGCCAGGGATGATCTCAAGATCGTCCGGAATGACGACTGGCGGATCATCGGGATTCTCAGGATCAACCACTTGAGGAACCGTCGGATCGTAGGTGGCGGGTCCGTCGAGGATTTTGACCATCGGCGGCATGTAGATGTAGATCGCGCCGCCTTCAGGAACGCTGACGGTGTTGTGGTCGTCGTTGTTGAAGACAGGCTGCGTGGTCTCGCTGCCGATCATGACGACGCCGTTGGCGCTGATGATGGAACCGGCCGGGACAACGACTTCGACGCCGTGGATGTCGACCAACACCTTGTTGCCTTTTTTGCCGCCTTTGGCAGGCGTCTCGTTAACGAGATAGTAGCCGTTGGCGTAGGTGGCGCTGGGCAGGGTGAGGTCGTCTTTCGTACCGATCTTTTTATCGTTGCCGGGCAGGACAATGCGTCCGGTGAAGGGATCTTCCGGATCTTCCGGATCGATCTCGGCGCCATCAGGGATGGTAATGACCGGACCGTTGGGCTCGATGATGACCGCAGGCAGTGACGGATCGATCGTCGCGCCGGGTTCTTCGACAGGACCCACGATCAGGCGGGCGGGCGGCATGTAGACGTAGATGAAGCCGCCAGGCGCAACGTGAATCTTTCCGGTTTCCGCGTCAACGGTGGTCTCGCCAATGGCGATGATGCCGTTGGGCGTGATGCGTGAACCGGCGGGAATGGCCAGTTGCAACCCGTCGCTTTCCTTGACGATGATCACGTCCTTGTCGACACCACCAAGGGCATGGTCGTTCGCCGGAACGGTGACGTAGCCGTAGGTGGGATCGTAGGTCGGCACGAGAGTTCCATCGATGGAGGCGATGGTGATGTCGTCGTCCGTACCCAAGATGTTGTCGAGGCCGGGCAGGGTGATGCTCTTGTCCGCGTTGATGCGGCCGCCGCCTGGAATTTCATCGAAGGGTGACGGCTCAATGTTCACCAGCCCTTGCTTCGTGATGCTCTTGTCGATGACCACTTTGAGGTCTTGCCCCGTGAGACCGGCCCATGCCACCGGCAGGGCGCCGTCGAGGTAGATGCGGCCATTGTAGAGGTGGCCGGGGTAAGTGGTGGTGATGACCGTGACGTCAACGGGGATGCTGCCGATGTTGGGCAGATTGCGCGCCAAGGTATAGCTGCCGATGATCTGCGAGCTGATCGTGGTGTAGAGAACGTCGGCCAGCAGGATGTTGTCCGGCAGGATGATCTCGGAGGCCGGGATTTCGTACGCGCCCATGTCGGGACGGCCCAGCTGAATGCGTGGCGTGTTGTCCAAGTCAAGCAGCAAGGTGGCCGGAACGTAGGCGCTGTTGCCCGCGTCAATACACGGCGAGTTGGTCGCGAGATGGTAGTTGCCAACGGCGGCCTTAGTGAAGAGCGGATCTGTGGCGAGGTTGCCGACACCGCCCATGGCCGGAAGAATGCAGGAGTAGGCAAAGCCGGAGGCCCACTGATTGTCCAGCACGCCGGTGCTGAGCTTGTTGTTCCAGATGATGGTGTTGTAACAGGTTGTGGCGTAGACGCCGGAGCCGACGACATTGGCCTTGACGTGGATGGAGGTGTTGTCCGCCACCGTGGAATTATACATGGTGCCGCCCGCATTACCGGCGCCGTAACGGGCGCTGTTACCGGTGATGAGGCAGTTGATCACACGTCCGCCGTAGTTGCCGCCGCCGTAGTACGTGCCGTAGTTGCCGGAGAGTGTGCAACGCGTCAGCGTGCTGTTGCAGGTGCCGGCGCCATAGGTGTTCGACCCCGGCTTGTATCCGGCGTTATCGACATTGATGTTGCGATTGCCGATGACCTGACATTGCGTCAAAGTCGAGGCATAAGCGCCATTGCCTGAACGACGCGCACGATTGTTGCGAATGATCGTGTCGGTGGCGGTGCAATACATAAGTCCGCCGCCATTGCCGTAACTGGCATTGTAGACGTCGGCGTTTGTCACGCGGTTGTTTTCCACAACGCAACCAACCAGGACGGAGGAGGCCGCACCACCGCCGACGTAGAAGGTGGTGCTGTCCTTGATCACGCAGTCGATCAGCGTGCCGCCCAAGACGGCGCCGCCAAAATGACGCGCGACTTCTCTACCATAGCTGCTGGCATTGCCGTTGACCAAGGTAAAGCCTTGAAGAATGCTGAGCGTTTGAACCGGCGAGCCCGCGAGGTAAGTGCCGAGCGTGGCACAACGGCGAGCGTTGCCACCATCAATGAAGGTGACATTCGCGCCGCCCGTGCTTTCGATGCGCACGCGCTTGTTGTCGGTGCGAATGATGCCGTAGGTGCCGGGCTTGACGTAGACCGTGCCGCTGCGTTCACGGGTGAAGAGCGAATCGAGGGCGCCTTGAATGCTCTTCTTGGGTTCGTCCCAGGAAATACCCTCGTTCAGGTCGTCGCCCGTCGTATAGTCAACATACCGGATTGCCGGTGTGTCTTCTTGCGTTGCGGACTCATACGGGCCGATGTCAACAACCGCCAGTTGAATACGTTGCGCGCCATCCCAGTCCGTGAGGAGGTCGGCCGGCAGGTATGCGTTGCTGCCGGCGTCGATGCACGGGGAGTAGGGTTGGAGATGGTAATTCTGTGTCGCGGCATCGACGAAGAGTGGATTGGCGCCGATGTTGTTGCCGCCCGGATTCGGGTAGGTGCACGAGTTGTTGAAGGCGCCGCCCACATAGTTTTCCAGCGCACCGTTGCTGAGCTTGTTCCCCCAGACGATGGTGTTCTGGATCGTGCCGCCGTAGGTGCCGCCGGACGAACCGGTGCTGCTGCGTGTGGAGGCGTTGTTCACCACGAGGCACTGCACCAATGTCGAGTTGTAGGTGCCGCCACCATACGAAGAGGTGTTTCCAATCAGCTTGCACTGGTAGAGCGAGCCGCCGTAAGCGCCACCACCGTTGTGCACGCGTGACGTGCTGTTTCCGGAGATGACGCAATTGTAAAGCACGGCATCGCGCACGCCGCCGCCGTACGCACCCGAGTTGCCGGAGATCGTGCAGTTCACAAGGGTGCCGCCGTAAACGCCGCCGCCGTGTGTCTGGGAGGAGTTGTTGCGGATCGTGCAACCGGTCATGGTGCACCATGCCGCGCCGCCGCCGTGACCATTGCTGGTGTCGGTTGTCTTGCAATTTTCAATGATGGAGTCGATGAGGATGGCGCCGCCGGCGCCACCGGCGTAATACGACGCCTGGCAGTTTTTAATGACGCAGTCGATCAGCGTGCCGCCCAAAGCGCCGCCAGCCTGATAACGCACGATGGTGTTGCCGGAGGCGTTGGCGTTGCCGTTGATCAGCGTGAATCCTTGCAGCACGGTCAAGGTCTGGGCCGTATCCGAGGCGCCTGCGCTGCTCAATGTCGCGCAGCGCGAACCATTGTTGTCAACGTGGTTCCAGCCGCCGTCGATGATCGTTACAGACGCGCCGCCCGTGCTTTCAATGCGGATGTCCTTGTTGGCGGCCGTGATTGGGGCATAGGTGCCGGGCTTGACGTAAACCTTGCCGGTGGTCTCCATGGAGAGGAGCGAGTCGATGCCCGCTTGAAGCGTCTTCTTGGCGGTCTTCCAGGAAAGGCCGTCGTTGGTGTCTTTACCCGTGGCAATGTCCACATAACGAACAGGTTCCGAGGCCTGGAATTCCGTCGCTTCGTAGGCGCCGATGTCCACACGTGCCAATTGGATGCGGGGCTGGCCATCGAGGTCGATGTTCAATCCAGCCGTGAGGTTGGCGTTGTTGCCCGCATCAACGCAGGAGGAATAGGGCTGCAAGTGATAATCGCCGGCGTCGGCATCCACAAAATAGGGATCCGCGGCAACCGTGCTGCCGGAAGGCAACACACTGCAGGTGTTCAAGCCTGTGCTGTAGCAGTTTTCCAACACACCCGCGCTTAAGCGGTTTTCCCAGACAATGGTATTGTAGCAGGTTCCGCCATAGGTGCCGGCGCCGGATCCGGTGCCGCTGCGAAACGAGGTGTTCTTCACGATCGTGCTCTGGTAAACCGTGCTGTCACGCACGCCCGCACCATAGCCCGCCTTGTTTTCGGCGATCAGGCATCCATATACGGTCGCGCCGTGAACACCACCGCCACTGGAGTTGCCGTTTAAGGTGGCGTGCGTGTTTTTGGTGATGATGCAACGGGTCAGCTCGCCGCCGTACGCACCGGCGCCATATCCATTGTTCGCCGTGACGATGACGTTGGCGGTGATGGTGGAATTGACGGCTTTACTCTTGAACACGCCAGCGCCGCGGGCGCCTGCGGAGTTGCCGCTGACTGTGCAGTCGGTCAACATGCAAAACGCCGCGCCGCCACCGCCGGTGGAGTCGTCATTTGCCCCGCCGGATTGGGTGTTGTTGAACACCGTGCAGTTGATCAACACGGAGCCGCCGGCGCCACCGCCCTGGTTCTTGGCGGAGTTGCCTGTGATCACGCAGTTGATCAGCGTGCCGCCCAAAACGCCGCCGCCATAATTCTGCACAGGATCATTTTTAGTGTCGGCAAAACCCGCTGTCAGCGTGAACCCCTTGAGCACGGTATTGTTCTCACCAAGCGCTATCCCCGAAGCGAGCGTCGCGCAACGGTGCGCGCCGCCGCCACTGATCGAGGTCGTCGCCGCGCCGGCGGTGCTCTCAATTTTGAAGCGCTTGTTGCCGGTCAGTGTGATCGGCTCGTAGGTGCCGGGGCCAACCCAAATCTGGGCGTCTGCCGTGGAACCCAGGGAAGTGATCGCCTTGGAGATCGTGGCGAATGCCGTGGACTCGGTCAACCCGTCGTCCGCGTCATTGCCGCCGTTTTGCTTGACCCAGCGCACATTCGAGGAGGTGAAAGTCTCGCCGGACTCATACACGCCCATGTCAACGCAAAGCCCTTGAACGCGGGCATTGCCCGCAAAGTCTGTGGCCACATTAACGGGAAGCAAGTCCGCGCGTCCGGCGTCAATGCAGACCGAACCAGGGACCAAATGATAATCCCCCGCCGCCGCATTGACAAAGACGCTCAGGTCGCCCGCAACGCCGCCGACGGCCGGGCTCGTGCACGTGTTGTAGATCGAACTGGCAACGTAGTTCTCAACATTGCCGATGCCGTTGTTGAGCTTGTTGTCCAAAATGATGGAGTTGTAAACCGTCACGCTATACACGCCCGCGCCACTGTTGATCGCCGTGCGCAAAACCCTGTTACCGACCACGGTGCTGTTGTACATGGCACCGCCATACATGGCGCCGCCATAGCCACCGGTATTGCCAGTCACAATACATTGAATCGTTGAGCCGCTGTGCACGCCGCCGCCATAACTTCCAACAGTCACCGCGTTTCCGGAAACCGTGCAGTTGAACAGTGTGGCGTTATACGCGCCGCCACCGCCGCCGCCGTTTCCGGTGACACTGTTCCCGCTGATCACGCAATCCGAGGCCGTGCCTTGGAAAAGACCGCCGCCAAGCCAGACCGACGTGTTGCCGGTCACCCGGCACCGGGTGAGCGTGGAGTTCACCGCGCCGCCGCCGCCATACTGATTGTTGACATTGCCAACGGTCGAGCTGTTGCGGTCCAGCGTGCAGTCCATCAACACCGCGGAACCCGCGCCGCCGCCATAGTAATTGGCCGTGTTGAGCGTGACCACGCAGTTCGTCAACGTGCCGCCCAAAACGCCGCCGGCGTTATAGCGCTGAATCGCCTCGCTGTTCGCGTTGCCGTGGGTTAACGTGAAGCCCGAGAGCGTGGTCAGTGTCTCCGTGGGAGTTCCGGGGAGGCTGGTGCCAAGCGTGGCACAACGCCTCGTGCTGCCACCATCGATGAAGGTCACGGACGGACCCTGAACCGCCTCAATGAAAACAGCGCGGTTCGCAACCGTGATCGGAGCGTACGTGCCGGGCTTGACTTTGACCGTGCCGCTGCCGTGCATCTCCAGCACGGAATCAATGCCGCTTTGCAGCGTCTTCTTGGCGGTCGCCCAGGCCAGGCCATCATTCGTGTCATTGCCGGCCGCGTTGTCCACATATCGGACCGCTTCAATCGCTGACGTCGTCGCGGATTCAAAAATGCCCATGTCCGTGCGGAGACCCACATGACGCGGATTGCCGTCAAAGTCCACCGCGAGGCAGGCCAGCATCAACGCATCGTTGCCGGCATCCACGCACGGTGAATAAGACTGCAGACGGTAATTCCCGGCAGCCGCTTCCACAAAGAAGGGATCCGAATTGATGTTGCCCGCGCCGCCCGCAAGCGGCGTCGTGCAGCAATAGGTATAACTGCCGCCAGAGTAGTTTTCCAACACACCACCCGTCAGCGTATTGTTCCAGATAATCGTATTGCGACAGGCCGAGCCGTAAACACCTGCGCCGGAATTCGCCGCGCTGCGGATCGACGTATTGGCCACAATCGTGCTGTGCACCGCTTCGCCGTTCAGCGTGCCGCCGCCATAAGACGCGCTGTTCGCCGTCACCAGGCATTGGCGAACGACCGAGCTGTGCGCGCCGCCGCCGCCTGTGCCGGCGACCGTCGAGGTCGCCGTGTTGCCGGAGATCGTGCATTGCGTCAGCGTGCCCCCATACGCGCCGCCGCCATTCAGCGACTGGTTGTTCATGATTTGACTCTGCCCGACCGTGCTGTGCAACGCGCCGCCGCCGACATAGCCGCCCTTGTTGTAAGCCAACACGGAGCGATCCACCGAGCAATACGCCACACCCGCGCCGCCGTAAGGATTCGACGCCGATGTCGTGGTGTTGTTCGTCACAACGCAGTCCGCAAGGATCGCGCCGCCCACGCCACCGCCATAATACGTGGCCGTGCTGTTGATGATGCGGCACCCCATCAGCGTGCCGCCCAGGACGGCGCCCGCGCTGTTGCGGTCAATCAGGCCGACAGCACTGGCATTGCCGTTCATCAGCGTAAAGCCCACCAGCGTCGTGCTCGTCTGCACGGTTCCCTGAGTCGTCGCCGAGGTGGCCAGCGTCGCGCAACGCGTCGCGCCCTTGCCGTCGACGAACGTCTTGTCGGCGCCCTCTGTCGCCACAATGCGGTACTTCCGGTTATCAACCGTAAACGGAGCGTACGTGCCGGCCGCCACATGAATCTCGCCGACCAACTCGTTGCGGTCCACCAGCGAGTTCACGGCCGCCTGAATCGTCGCCTTGGCGTCATCGGCGCTCAAACCCAGATTCGCATCATCACCCGTCGCCTGGTTCACATAACGCACAGGCTGCGGAGGCTGCACCTCCATCGCCTCAAAGGCGCCAATGTCCACATGGTCAAAATTCCGGCGCTCTGCGCCGTTGAAATCTTCCGTCACACCCGCGGGGATGCTCGCGTCATCGCCCATGTCAATGCAAGGCGAGTCCGGCATCAACTGATAATCGTGCGTCGCAGGATCCAGGAAAAACGGATTCGCGCGGATGTTGCCCGCTCCCCCGACAAGCGGGAACGTGCAGCAATACGCATACGTTCCGCCATAATAGTTCTCGACCGCTCCATTCGCCAGCGTGTTGTCCCAGATGATCGTATTCGAGCATGCGACGTGCATCACACCCGCGCCCGAATTCGCCGCGGTACGCGTCGACTTGTTCGCCACAACCGTGCTTTGCGCAAGCGTGCCCCCATACACCGCGCCGCCATACGCCGCGCGGTTTCCAAACATCACACATTCCACCAGCGTCGCATCGCGCGCGCCGCCGCCGTATGTGTTCACATTCGTCAGCTTGTTCTCCGAAATCAAGCACATCGTCAATGCGCCGTAAAACGCGCCGCCGCCATTGTCGCGCGCGGTGTTCAGCGTCACCGTGCTCTTCGCCAGCGTGCTGCTGTACGCGCCACCGCCGCTGATCGCCGCCGTGTTGCCCAGCACTTCCGTGCCCGACACCGTGCAATACGCAACGCCGCCGCCAAGACCCTGGCCATTGCTCACCGACGTCACCGTGTTGCTCCGGACGATCGAATCCGAGATCAACGCGCCGGCCGCGCCACCGCCGTAACGTTGCGCCTTGCTCGACTCGATCACGCAATTCATGACCGTTCCGCCAAGCACCGCGCCACCATCCAACGGCTGCACATCCCCCGCCGCATTACCATTGCGCAGCGTAAATCCGTCCAACTGCGTATTGATTTCCGTCGGCGTCGCCGCCACGGCGGCCTGACTCAGCGTCGCGCAACGGCGCGTGCCCCCGCCATCAATGATCGTCAATTCAGCGCCAGCCATGCTGACGATCTGAATCGCCTTGTTCGCCGTTTGAATCGGACTGTAAACGCCAGGCGCGACCATAATGATGTCGCCCGCCTGCGCCTTGCTGATGGCGGCCTGGATCGACGGCAATGCACTTTCCTCCGTCGTTCCATCACCATTCTGTTCATGGTCCACGTACCATGTTGACGCCGCCGAGGCTGGCGCCCATGCTCCAATGACCATGCACAAAGCGAACAAAGCCGTACAGCCCAACATTGAGCCGACGCGCCGCTTTATGCAGTTCGTTAATGTTCTTAACATAACTGTTCCTGTGTGTTCTGCCCTGTTGTTGTAAAAACCGGTCGTGGGCAACCATCCGGTTAGTTGTCGTCAAGAAACAGCGCCTGTGTCAAAACGCCATTTCCATTTTGTCTCAGTGTCTCACCCGTTCCACACACGTCGAAGACTCCGGGCCGTGTCTTCCACGCCGCGCGCCGCAAGGGCGTGCGTTCAACGAAAATCAGGCAGTTCCAATGGAAAAATTTGTTTTATTGCCAAAGAAAACGGTCGTTTTTTTTAGACCGTTTCCGCCAGCAGACTCAAAACGAATACGCATAAATAATTTTCAGAATTTCGTTTTTTACACGTCTGTAAAAATCAACCGAAAACTCAAGGTTTATCCTGTTTTTTAAGAAATTGGGTTGACGTCATCCTGCAAATGATGTATATTGAAGTCACATTTTTACGGCATATCAGGTTGATCGAAAAATGTGCTAAAAAAAACGACCGTTTTAATTAGACACCGTCGTTTCTAAAAATCAAAAAATACGCGTGTTTTTGACATTATTTTAATGCGTTTTAGGGTCATCGGTGGACACGAATAAAACCACAAAGAATAATTCTTTGCGTTTTTCTATGGGACGGCTTGTCAAGGTTCTTCGCCTGGCGGGAACCGCTTTTTCCGTGGGTCGCAGGGATGTCTTGCTTCTATCCGCACTCGTGATGGACGGGTAAGGTTTGGTGCATTTTAGGGTCTGTTGTCGGGCGGTCAACTTGGCGGCGCACTCGGGGTGCGAAACGCAAAACGCAGTTGCCGGGACGGGACATCAGCGGTCTAACGGATGAGGCGTAGTTTGCGGGCGTTGCCGACGAGAACCTCGTGGCCGTGTGATGTTTGTCTCCCCAATCCACTTCGGTGACAGTCACCTTGTCCGTGACTGTTCACCTTTGTGTTGAGCACCGTTGAGTGCGTGGTTTGATGGCGGTCATGGCATACCACAGTCCTCCCACAAGGCGAACAGCCTTCCCATCCTAACTTCGCGCTCTTCGCGTCAAAAGGTTCGGGTTTCATTTGCCTCGCCGCGCAAAAGTCTTGCGCTCCCTTTTCCATTGTGCCACTATCCAATCATGCGCCCCACTTTAATTGACATCGCCAAGGCCGCCGGCGTCAGCCACATGACCGTCTCGCGCGTGATGCGCGACGCCCCGTCCGTCGACCCGGCCACCCGCGCCAACGTGCAGAACGCGGCGCGTCGCCTGGGCTATCGCCCCAACGCCGCCGCCAAGACCATCGTCAGCGGCCGCTTCAACTGCGTCACGCTCCTGCTCGGCATGGTCGCGGACCAAAGCGCGCTGCCGGACAGCCTCCTCTTCGCGCTCCACGACCAGTTGCTCGCGCGCAACTTGCGCCTGCAGATCGCGCGGCTGCCCGAGAGCACGCTCTCTGATTCCCTGACGCTGCCCTCCGTGCTGACGGAATGGGTCACGGACGGCCTGCTCATCGACTACACGCACGGAATCCCGCGCGCCATGATCACCGCCATCAACGCCGCGCGACTGCCTACCGTCTGGCTCAACACGCGCCGCCGCCACGACTGCGTCCGCCCGGACGACAGACACATGGGTCGCATGGCGACTTGCCACCTGATCGCCCAGGGCCACCGCAAGATCCATTACCTCGACGACACGCATCCCGCCGCGACCCTCGCCGGCGCGCACTACAGCGTTCGCGACCGCGAGAAAGGTTACGCCGACGCGATGCGTGACGCCGGACTCACGCCCGCCATCTTCCGTCCCGCGACCGACGATCACGCGCCCGCAACCTGCCGCGCGGCAATCGCGGACTGCGCCGCGCTGGTTTGCTACTCCGTATCGCAAGGCCTCGAAACCGCCTGCCTTGCCATCGCCGCCGCACACCGTCCCGCCGTCATCACCTTCAGCGAGCGTCCCGACGTGTGCACCTTGCTGGGGTGCGGCGTGCCATACATCCAGGTGCCCGTCGCCGAGGAGGCGGAGGAGGCGGTGAAAATGCTGGCTCAAAAAATCGAGGTGCCCAACACGCCGCAAAAAACCGTCGCCGTGCGCGCCACATCGATCCTCGAGGGTCGGCGCTAAAATGTTGGTTTGAAAACGTTGAATCCCCAAACCGGTGAATTGCAAGCCAAATGAACCAGGATTTTGGAAGCAGCAAAACAAGTGTCATGTGCGGTTTTCCGTGGAGAGCAGTTGGGCGGGGGATGGAGTTGATGAAGTGTTGCAGGGCGGTGACTTGGCGGGGGAGATGCGGCGGAAGTCGGTGCCCTTGGGGTGAAAGCGGCAGATGTGGCGGTTGACATTTTCCACGGTGCCTTTTTCCCAAGCAACGCAGGTGAGGGTGTCATCGATTTTGAGGTCGGCGTCGGCCTGCGCTTTGTCGGCGTTGTGTTCGGGATGGAAGTATTTCTTTTAAATTTGATCGAAGACAATTTTACCTTGTTGACGTGTGACGTGTTGTCCGTAAACGTGGTGGAGATGTTGATTTTTCATGGAGGTGTCCTTTTTGCGGGTTGTGCTGGAATCACCTGTCATAAGGGTCACGCCTCCCTTTCTTCAAGCTCTTTTTCCCGTCACCCCCGGGGGCGACGAGAAAGGCGTTTGGCAGGCGACTATCCTTTCCGGATGACTCATTGGATTTTGGAATTTTTCCAGCGTCGTCATTTGATGTTTCAACATTGCGCGCAAAGTCTTCTCTATGCTAAACTTCGCAAGCAAGGAGTTTACGTATGTCAAAGGGTTTTCACCATGTCGCGCTGGGATGCCGGGCGTTTGACCGTTCGGTTGAGTTTTACAGCAAAAAGCTGGGGTTTCCAGCCGCGTACGCGTGGGGCGAGGCGCCGAAGCGCGCGATCATGCTGGACGTGGGCAACGGAAGTTTTTTGGAACTCTTCGAGCGCGTTGATTTGAAGCCGTGCGGATGCGAGGGGCCGATGCTGCATTTTGCGTTGAACTGCGCGGACGTGGACGGGGCGATCGCACGGGTGAAGGCGGAGGGCTTTGAGGTGACGATGGAGCCGAAGGATGTTCCGCTCGCGGGCGGCAAGGGGAAGGGCGGAATGGATGTGCGCATCGCGTTCTTCAAGGGGCCGGACAACGAGCTGGTCGAATTTTTCAAGGTCAAGGAGTAAGTCATGAGCGAGAGCAACAAACACGTCCTGCTGTTGGTGGACGATGACCCGAGCCTGCTGGGCAACCTGCGCGATTTTTTGACGTTTGAGGGTTACGAGGTCGTGACCGCGACGAGCGGCGAGAAGGCGCTGGTGGAGCTGCGCGGGACGAAGCCGGATTTGATCATCCTCGACATGTCGATGCCGGGGATGGGCGGCGTCGGGTTTCTCGACCGCATCACGAACCTCGACGGCACGACGGCGTATCCGGTGCTGGTGCTGACGGCGCGCGCGATGATGGCGGAGTATTTTGCGGACAAGCAGATCGACGGCTTTCTCGCGAAGCCGTGCGACCCGACGGATTTGCTTCAGGAGATCAACCGCATCATCTTTCTGCGCGGCGGTGTTGAGAACGTGCCGTTGGTCGAGGCCGCAGTGAAGGCGCGCCGCATTGTGCTGGGCGAGGCGAAGGAGGGTTTCGCGGCCACGTTGCGCGAGGCGTTCGGCAAGTTCGGCGTGCAGGTGGAGGCGGTTCGCAACGGCGCGGCGGTGATCGAAAACGCGGTGGTCATACAGCCCGACGCCGTGGTGATCCGCCTCGAAATGCCGGAGATGAGCGCGGACGAAGTGGTGCAAATGCTCAAGCGCCTGCCCTCGACGCGGACCATCCCGATTGTCGTCTACGGCATCGACGCGCCGGACGCGCAACTCGAGCACATCGGCGCGCTCGACGTCGAATCTGTCGCCGCGTTGCGCGATGTGTCGATCGACCGCATCATCTCCACCACGCTCGCCGTGACTGGCGGCGGGAAGTGAATGGTTGGCCGATGTTTTTTCAGCCCTTAGCCATCAGCCCTTAGCTTTTTTATGCGCTGCCCGAAATGCGGATTCATGGATGACAAGGTGTTTGACAGCCGCGCCGCGCGCGATGGTGCGGCCGTGCGACGGCGGCGCCAGTGTCTGTCGTGCGGACAGCGGTTCACGACCTTTGAGGAGATCGTCAAGGAAGGGTTGCGCGTGATCAAGCGCGACGGCTCGCGCGAGGAGTTCAGCCGCCAGAAACTCGTTGGCGGCATTTTGCGCGCGTGCGAAAAACGACCTGTCAGCATGCAGCAGATGGAGGCGCTCGCCGATCGCGTCATTGACGAAATCGACCACGAAACTGAGGACGAAGTCACGACCGAGGCCATTGGCGAAAAGGTCATGCGCGGACTCGAGGAGCTCGACGAGGTTGCGTATGTCCGCTTCGCCTCGGTCTACAAGCGCTTCGCCGATGTAAGCCAGTTTTTGAACGCGATTCACCAGATCGCGCATCCCAAAAAGAAGCCGGAGAAATTATGAACATCGCCATCATCGGGGCCGGTCACGCCGGTGTCGAGGCAGCGGCCACCGCGCGCGCCGCCGGCGCGGAACAGGTCACCCTGTTCACCAGCGAATCGACGTTGCCATATTTTCGCCCGCGCCTCATCGCTGTCGCATGCGGACAGACCGCCGCCGGTGAGATCGCCATGCACGACGCCGCGTGGTATGCCGACCGTGGCATTACCCTTTGCTCTGCCACGGTCGAACGCGTCGATCCCGCGACGCACAGCGTTGTTGCAGGCGGCAAGACGCAAGCTTTTGATGGGGTGGCCATCACCTGCGGCGCGAACCCCTTCACCATCCCGCTCGATGGCGCGCAACCCGACATGGCGATCCGCACGTTGTGGAACCTCGACGACGCGTTGCGTTTGCGCGAGCGCATTGCGAACAAACATCGCCTGCTCGTGATCGGCGGCGGACTTCTCGGCGTGGAGGCCGCGTTGCGTGCCAGCATGGCCGGCGCGGTCGTGGCAATGGTCGAACGTCTGCCACGCGTCATGGCCGCGCAACTGGGCGAGCTCGCCGCCGCCGCGCTGCTCAGCCAACTCACGGCTTCGGGCGTTGACGTGACGTGCGGGTGTTGCGTGAAATCCGTCGCGCCCGACGGCAACGCCATTCGCGTCACGCTCGACAACGACCGCGCTTTCTGTGTCGACACTATTCTATTTTCCATGGGCGCGCGCGCCAATCTGACGCTTGCGAAAGCCTCGGGTCTCAGTGTCAATCGCGGCATTGTCGCCGACGACAATCTCCAAGCCGCGCCGGGAATTTTCGTGGCGGGTGATGTGGCTGAAGTCAACGGTGTTGTCCGCGGCAGCGCGCGCGACGCCAGCGCTCAGGGCAAGCTTGCGGGCGCCAATCTCGTGGCAGCGCTCAAGGGTTTGCCACTCACGCCCTTTGCCGGGAGCGCGCCGCAAACGCTGATGAAGGTCGGTCGTGTCGAGGTTCACGCCGCCGGCGCCGCGAGCGCCGAGGGTTCGGTCGAGACCCGCCTCGACGACGCGTCGGATCCCAGCATTCTCCGTGTTGTTGTGAAAAAAGAGGACAAGCTTATCGGCGTCCAGCAACTCGGCACGCGCAAGGGGTTTGACGAACTCGCCGCGCAGTTGTGATGTAACGGTTTTGTGCAGCTTCGGCTCAGCGAAAAGCGGCGATGAATCGCCGCACTCCATATATGCGATTTGACGGTGGGCGGATAATTTTTTTATGCAGGGAATTTGTTAGCGGAAGAAGATTGTTCAACCCCTCCGGGGTTGGAATTTATTTTGATTGCCTTCCCATGGTAGCGCGAATACGCGCTACCATGGGCTTTGTTGTTCAACCTCTCCGAGGTTGCCTCGTGAGCGGCCTCATCAGGGAACCTCGTTGGGGTTGAAGACAGATGTCGCAATGTCGACGACAATCGATTTGTTTCAATAGACTTGTTCCAATACCCGACTTGGAGGGCGAGCGTCCTCGCGAGCCGCACGAGGAAGCCCGGTTGATTGACTGAATGGTCGCTTGTTTTTTGGTGAAACCCGCCTGGTGCGGCGGGGGGGGGGGGGCGGGCCGCCGCCCGGCACAGCCCGGTGGGGGAATCGTGATCGGGAGCATGGGGGGGA
>JAVBOU010000022.1:0-17436 GCA_031550185.1 Kiritimatiellia bacterium
GGGTGGGTGGGGTCCCCCCCCCCGCGGTGGGGCTCGGTTGTGTTTTTTTACAATTTTTGGGGGGGGGGGGGGGGTCCCCCCCCCCCCACGGGGCGGGTTTGGAGGTGCTTAAGAGAGGTAGGGCATTTTGAAGGAGTCGCCGGTGGAGGTGATCCAATCGGCGGTCATTTGGCGGAGTTGGGCGCGGCGGGCGGTATGGGCGGTGTTGAAGGCGAGGTTGGATTCTTCGTAGGGGTCGGTGTTGAGATCGAAGAGAAGCCAGTCGCCTTCTTCGGTGCAGGCGTACTTCCATTTGTCGGCGGTGAAGACGCCGCGGTAGGGACGGTCGATGGAGTCGGGATGGCCGGTGGGGATGACGTTTTGGAGAAAGGCACTGGCAGGCGGGGCGTCGGGACGGCGACCGCGGAAGATGGAGGAGTAGTCGAAGCCTTCGAGGAAGGCGGGGCAGGGGATATGAGCGAGGCCGAGGGTGGTGGGGAGGATGTCGGGCGTGTTGATGGGAAGCTGGGGGCGGCCGTCGAGCATGTGGTTGCGGGAGCGGTAGGCGGCGTTGTTGAAGACGATGAAGGGGATGTTGGTGGCTTCGTGGTAGGGGTTGACTTTTTTCCAGAGGCCGTGGGAACCGTGCATGTCGCCGTGGTCGGAGAAGAAAAAGATCCAGGTGTCGTCCTCGAGGTCGGTGTCGCGGAGGGTGTCGAGGATGCGGCCGATGTTGGCGTCGAGGTTTTCGATCATGGCGTACATGCCGGCGAGATCGTGGCGGGCGCGGTTTTCGACAATGGGGTTGTGGGCGACGTTGGGGCGGAGTGTGACGGACTGTGGATTGTAGCGGGCGTGGTAATCGGCGGGGGCGATGTAGGGGTTGTGCGGGGGCTGGACGGAAAGGATGGTGAAGAAGGGTTGTGAGCTGGTTTTGCGCTCGCGGAGATAGTTGAGGAGAAGGGTGGTGAGCTCGTCGGTTTCGTAACCCTTGAGCTTGGTGAGTGGGACTTCGGTGTTGGCGTCGAGGTGGCCGTGAATGTGGCAGTCGTACTGCATGTTGTTGTTTTCGTAGGCGAGCCAGCGGTTGAAACGGCCGCGGCGTTCGCGGGGGATTAACTCTTTGCAGGCGCGCGGGTGTTCGCGTTCCTTGACGCCGTCGAGGTGCCATTTGCCGAAGTAGGCGGTGTCGTAACCAGCGGCGTTGAAGAGGTCGGCGGCAGTGGGGAGCTCAGGCGGAAGGGGCGCTTCGTGCGCGGGGACGCAATGGTGGGGATAGCGTCCGGTGAGAAGGGAACCGCGGAAGGGACAGCAAAGCGGGAAGCCGGCGACAGCATTGGGGAAGTTGAAGCCGCTGGCGGACATGCGGTCGAGGTGGGGCGTGCGGGAATTGGGGTCGCCGTTGCAGGCGAGGGAGTAGGCGGGCTGCTGGTCGGAAAAAATCCAGATGATGTTGGGTGATTTGGACATGGTGCGTCTTGGTTAATGACGTGAAAAAAGTTTCCAATAGGCGTCCCAGAGCAACGGACCCCAGAAAAGCCAGAGGAGCGCACCGAAGCAGAGGAAGGGTCCGAATGGAATGATGCCCTCGGAGTTGCGGCGTTTGGCGAGGATGAGGACGAGGCCGGCAATGGAACCGGTGAGCGCGCCGATGAAGAGCGTGAAGGGAATGGCATGCCAGCCGAAGAGCGCGCCGAAAAAGGCCATGAGCTTGACGTCGCCAAAGCCCATGGCGTCCTTGCGGTAGACGATGCGGCCGAGGACGCTGATGGCGAAGAGCACGCTGAATCCGACCGCGGCGCCGATGACGGAACGCAGCAGTGCCTGATGCCAAATAGCGGTGTCGTGGAGTTGGGGAAGCAACGGCGAGAAAATCAACGCGAGCAGCGTGCCGCCGATGGTGATGCGGTCGGGGAGGATGTAGTGCTCGAGGTCGATGACCGCGGCGCAAACGAGGCTCGCGGCAAAGGCCATGTAAACCGGCAGGAGAATCGGAGCTTTTGGCACAAGGCAAAGGAAGCGCGGCAGGATGTCCCATTGGAGGAAGATGAGTCCGAAGAGAATCGCGGTCAAGGCTTCGACGAGAAAGTAGCGGATCGAAATCGGCGTGCGGCAACCGCGGCATTTTCCGCCGAGAAAAAGCCAACTGAGTAGAGGAATGTTTTGCCAGGCGGAAATAGGCGTCTTGCAATTCGGACAATGGGAGCGCGGCGAAACGACGGACATGTCGCGCGGGATGCGGTAAATGCAGACGTTGAGAAAACTACCGATGCAGGCGCCGAAGCACATGGCGAACGCCAGATAAATCAGCGTCACCACGGCATTGTCGGGAAGAGGAAAGAATTGCATGGACGTAAGATATCAAAATTGCGCCGAATGCACAAAAGGGGGCGGACAGGGTGATGAAGTGAGAAGGGGAGGGGAGAAGGCGAATAGACCTGTTGGGATATAACGGTCATCATTATTGAACTTGTTCCAATACCTGAACTTGGAGGGCGAGCGTCCTCGCGAGCCGCAGCAGGAGGGTTGCAACAAAGGATATGCGGCCCTCCGAAAAATCGACCTGTTGTGATATACCGGCTTCATCCGCCATTGATACATGTGACGTTGTGTCAAGGTATTTCGTTGGATTTTTATGTTCAGCCGTTGATCCCGCCCCGTTGGGGCTTGTGAAATATGTGCGGCGATGACGTAGGGCTGCGGGGCAATAGCCCCTTACCCTACGCTAATGATCCAAGGCTTTCAGCCTTCAACGTGCGACGATTCGTCGCGTGCCGTCCCGTTAGGGACGGGATGTCGGTAGAAAACACAACATGAAAGATTTTCCGTCCTGTAGGGACGGGAGGTTGCGCCGCGCTGGCGTCATGTTTTTCACGCTCATCATGGATGCAGGAGAAAAAGGAATGATTTAACGTTGTCGTGCGCAACATCCCGTCCCTACAGGACGGATATGGTTTTGCAATTCGATTTCTACCGACACTCCGTCCCTAACGGGACGGGTGCATGTGATGATACAGCTTTGCAATTGTGTACGCCAATGTCAGGGAAATAATAGACCTATTGGGTTATAACGGTCATCGTCTATTATGGAGTGCGGCGATTTATCGCCGCTTTTCCGTTCGCTTTTTATTCCCGGTAACCATGTCGATGACACCGTTTTGATGCGTGTTGTGTCGCCCATGCGATATGAACGCGCAAACCGATGTTTCGGCTCAGCAAAAAGCGGCGATAAATCGCCGCACTCCATACTTGCGTGCTGACGGTAAGTGGGTGAATTTTTTCATGTGCTTATACCCCAACAGGTCTAATCAAGGTGGGGCGTGGCAGAGCATGACCTCTGCCACGCCAGGCAATATTTTCGTGGTTACGGCACCAGGGAACGCAGGGCGTCGAGAAGGCCGGGTTTGTCCTCTTGGGGTGGTGGGACTTTTTCAGCGAGGTTGATACGGACGATGCGTTCGCGGTTCATGCGGCGGATGGTGAGCTGGAGGTCTTGCTTGTCTTTGAGTTGCTCTTCAAATTCGGCGATGTTGTGGACCGGGACGTCGTTGACTTTGAGGATGAGCTCGTAGGGCCGGATGCCGGCGACAGCGGCGTGCTGGCCGGGCTCGACGCGGGCGACGATGACGCCGGGATCTTCGGGTGCGCGGCGGAAGTAGTGGCGGACTTCGAAGGTGAGGTCGCGGACGCTGGCGCCAAGGGATTCGGCGACGTATTGCGGGGCGCTGGTGTAGGTGTCGGGGCTGAGCTCGACGGTCATGGGGATCTCTTTGCGCTCGCCGTCGACGATGCACTCGAGGCGGATTTTTTTGTCGAAGCCGATGGAGGTGAGGGTGGTGTTGACGGCGTTTTCGACGGCGGGCCAAGGCGTCGGGATGCGGTCGAAGTATTCGCTGGGGATGGAGTCGTAGCGCGTCCAGGGGAAGTCGCTCATGTCGTAATCCTCGGAGACGTCGATGCCGTAGGGAAGGTTGCGGCCTTCGGCGTGGATGCGCAGGAGGATGTCGCCGGTTTTGAGGCCGGCTTTTTCAGCGGGGGAGTTGGGATAGATGAAGGCGATGATGCCGCCGGTGTCGTCGCTGGAGTAGCCGTGGTCATCGGCGATGACGAGGTGGGCGATTTTCATTTCCTGGGCGAGCTGGGCGGTGAGGGGTTGTAATTCGACGCCAAGCCAGGCGATGCGGTTTTCGTCGCGCTCGGAGAGGGGGATGTTGGTGGGGTCGATCTCGCCGGCGGGCGGAGTTTGGATGAGGGTGGCGAAGGTCTTGGCGCTGAATTCGGAGAAGGAGTTGTAATGGTTTTCCGTGGATTTGTCGCGGCGGGAAAGCGGGAAGGTGATGAGCTGACCCTGCGGGGTGAAGACAAATGTGTTGCGCGCGTCGCCGGGAAGTTCGGCGGTGATGAAGTCTTTCCAGCTTTCACTGAAACTGGTGAGGCGCGAGCGGTCGTGCTTGATGATGAGTTGGGGCCCCTGCGCCGTGACGATGGCGAGTTGGACGGGCGTGCCGGTGAGCTCGCGCGGGTCGCCGGGATAAATGGCGAGCGGCGCGGAGGCGAGATCCGGGGCGGTCACGATGAAAGCGTTGAAATTTTCGAGGGACGCGGCGAATTCGGCGGGGAGGTTTTGGCCGTCGCTGCCGAGGAGTGTGACGGATTCGAGGCGTGCGGTTTGCTTGGCCGAAAGGCGTTTGAGAACGAGCAGGCGCCCCGGCGCAATGTGGAGCGCGATGGCATATTGAACGGTGGAGGAATTGCTGTCGTCGGAGTCGCGCCAGCTGTAACGGCTTTCGCGGGTGGTTTGACGCGGGCTGCGGAAGTTGAGGGTGATGAGATGAATGCCGTTGTTGAGGAGGTTCGCAATGTGGTCGTCGGTGACGATGAAGTCGCGCATGAGCATGAGCGCTCCGTTGTCGAACGGCGGGATGGCGAGTGGCGTCTCGGCGTTCCAGTCGGCGCCCGTCATGAGGAAGCCCAGCGGCGCGCCGGTCTCGGAGAGGAAAAGCCCGCCCTTGTCCATGAAGGTGGTGAGTTTGCGGCGCGCGTTGAACGTCGGGAGGATGTCGCCGAGATTGACTTTTGCAAGATCCAGATTCCATTCCGTGTTGGGCTTTGTGAACCCGGCGAGCAACCCCTTTTGCAACGGCTGGTTGGCCGCGGCGAAAACGAGCGGTGCGACGTTGGGAATCGGCGCCTCTGTTTTCAAGAGCAATGCCGGCGACTTCATGAAGACCGCGTTTTGATTCGCGGCAATCTTTTGTCCGTCGGGCAGCACGAGGCGGATCGACTCGATGAAGCGCGCGGAGATGCCGGGATCGTCGATCAGCACCGTGTCCGGCGCGACGACCCAGCCCATGCGTTCGTAGGGCCTTTCATCGGTGAGCAACTCCTCGGAGGTGATGGTGTGGAAGCTGCCGCAGTTCGGACACGGCTTGTCGTCCATCATCGGCCCGGGCGGCGTGTTATTGTCGAACTTCAACGTATACTCGACACGCACGGCGGATGCCTGGAGCGTGTTGAAAACCTGCTCAAAATCGAGCTTGACCGCCTCATTTTCCTCCGCGTGGCAAAACCCTAGCGCTGCCACAAGCGCGGTGATGCAAAAGATGTGTTTCATGTTGGAGTCCTTTTGGTTGGATGAGACATGCGAATTTTATGGCATTGTACACGATGACATGCCCGCCGTACAAGCAAGAGCAAACAGATGATAAAAAAACGAGCTGCGTCAATCGACCTGCGGGAAGAAAACCGGATTGACTGCCAAGATGCAAATGTGGGGTGTGGCAGAGGTCATGGTGTGCCACGTTGTTTAACGCAACGATTGCTTTCTTTGTGAAGGTGTGGATTCAGCCACTTCATGCATGCGTGAATCGCCCCTGGCCGTTCGCATCATCGCTTGTCAGGTGAACGCCATTTATGCTTTACTGAGTCCATTGCAATTTGGCCATCCCGAAAAGGATTTGCCGCGCGTGGCAATGGTACACCTTTGCCACGCACAACTGCCAAGGTCTTTCGGCCTGCCTCTGAGGCAAGAGAATTAAACATGCAAAACTCCAAACCCGACGTCGCGCCGCCCGCTTCCTACAAAGGGCCGTCGTTCCCCACGCTTGCCGCACTCGGCATGCTCGCCGCCACCACCGCGTTGACGGCAGGTTGCGAACACGAAAAAAGCCGCGAAATATCGACAGATAGCGCGATGCTGATGCCAGTCGAACTTTGCGCTTTTGACAATGTCGAAGAACAAAAGCCTTCCTTTCTTCGACCGGCTTTCGTCGGCGGAGACATGGCACCTCTCGAACTTCCCTATCCAGTGACGCCCGCCGAGCCGTTCCAACTCATTCCGAAGGAAGAGCGATTGGATGACGACTATCTCATTCGTGGCAGGCTTCGCAGTCCAACGCCATGACAAACGCCTGCCCGCGACCACGGAGAAAACAAAATGCAAAACCAAAATCCAAAACCCGATGTCACTCCGCCTGCATCCTACACGGAGCCGTCGCTTCCAACACTCGCCGCCCTCGGCATGCTCGCCGTCGCCACCACGCTTGCGACGGGATGTGTTCCAGGAATAACGGCACCCCCGCGTGAATTCGCCGTGCGTGTTGATACGCAAAATGCCGTTCCGCCGGACGAGACGAATTTGCAACCTGTCCGCGAAAGCGGGATTGAGGCCAATGCGGCGCCTTCGCAAATCGAAAATCCCGCGCCGTCAGAAATGCGGCTGGAAGGCGACATTGCCACTCCCGGCGAAATAAGCGCGCCAGAGCTGTAACATGCACCTCACGCTTTGCCTCACTGAAAATTGCACATTACATTGCGCGTATTGTTACGCAGGCCCCAAGCGCACGGTCACGATGTCGCGCGACACCGTGCTTGCGGCGCTCGATTTCGCGCTGGCGGGCAATCCGTCCGAAACCGAAAAATTCACCATCGGATTCTTCGGCGGCGAACCGCTCCTCGAATGGGATTTGCTGCGCTGGGCGCATGCGCAATCCGTCGACAAAACAAAGGCCAAAAACATCGCCCCCGCGTTCACGCTCACCACCAACCTCACGCTGCTCTCGCAGGAAAAAGCCGACTGGTTGCTCGCCGAAAAATTTTACCTCGGCCTGTCGCTCGACGGCACCGCCGCCGCGCACGACGCCCTCCGCATTTATCCCGACGGCAACGGTTCACACGCCGAATGCGTCGCCGCGTTGCGCCGTGTCGCGGGCCGCGGCGCCAGCGCGAAAATCATCTGCGTTGTTCATCCCCGCAACGTCGCCCTGCTCGCCGAATCCGTTGAATGGATCGCCTCGGAGTTTGGTTTCGAAATCAGCCTCAACCCCGACTTCACCGCGTCGTGGCAGGCCGCCGACCTTGCCACGCTCGCCGAACAATACGCCCGCATCGGCGACTTCTACATCGCGCGTTTCCGCGCCGGTCATCCGCTTCGCATCAACGTCATCGACGGCAAGATCATCACCCACCTCAAGGGCGGTTTCGAGGAATGCGACAAGTGCCGCATGGGCGACCGCGAGATCGCCGTCTCCGTGCGTGGCAATCTCTATCCGTGCAGCCGTCTGGTTGGCGGTGATGACAACCTCGCCTTGCGTCTCGGCGATGTGTGGCGCGGCCTTGATCCTGCCACGTTCACGCGCCTGGTGATGCGGCGCGGCAACGCCAATCCCGCCTGCGCGGAATGTCCTGTCGCACGCCGGTGCATGAACTGGTGCGGCTGCGTGAATTACATGGATTCCGGCGATGTCGGCCTGGCTGGCGGCTTCACCTGCTTCCACGAAAAGCTTGCCATCAAAACCGCCGACCATTGCGCTGACACCCTGTGGGCCGAACGCAACCCCGCGTTTGTGGAACGCTTCTTTCACCGCCGAAATGCGAATCGACCTGTTGGGGTGTAAAACAATGGAGCAAGGTAAGACAGGCCACAAGGCGATAAACACGGTTTAGAAGCCGTGGAGGGCGAGGAAGTCGGTGCGGTAGCCGTCGAGGTCGGTGGTGGCGAGGGCGTTGTCGGAGGTCATGGCGGCCATGAGGGTGGCGACTTCGGATTGGATGTCGGGACGCATTTCCCAGTCGTCGAGACGGATGCGGCCCTGGTCGTCAACGGGGGTTTCGCCATCGGCGGTGTAGAGGCGCTCGCGGAAGAGGCGGTCGGTTTGTTCGAGGCAGCCTTCGTGGAGTCCTTTGGCCTTCATGACCTTGAAGAGGGCGGCGATGTAAGGGGGCATGGCGGGGATGACGGCGCTGGCGCGGGTGACGAGGGCTTTGTTGACGGAGACGTAGCCGGCGCCGTGGAGGGCGGCGAGTTCGCGGGTGATTTGGGCGGCGCTGGCCTCGAGGTCTTCCTTGGCTTTGCCGAGGGAGCCGTGGCGGTAGATACCCTGGGTGCAGGCGGGGCCGATGTAGGAGTAGGCGACGGTTTTGGCGCGGGGGGCGAGGAGGTGGTTGTCGCGGAGGAAGCGGATCCAGCGGAGCCAGTCTTCGCCGCCCATGACTTTGATGGTGGCGCGGATTTCGTCGCCGGTGGCGGGCGGGATGGTGACGGGCTTCATGACGCCGGTGAGGAAGTCGACGGTGGTGGCGGTGTGGGGTTCGCCGATGGGCTTGATGACGGAGCGGTGGAGCTCGCCGGTGTCGGGGTCGGTGCGGACGGGGGAGGCGAGGGAGTAAATGACGAGGTCGAATTTGTCGAAGCCTTCGCAACGGGCGGTTTCGGCGACGAGCTGGCGGGTGGCGTCGGAGAAGGCGTCGGCGTTGAGGGTGGCGAATTTGTGGCCGGCGGCGCGGGCTTCGGCGTCGAAGGCGAGGTTGTTGTACCAGCCGGGAGTGCCGTCGCGTCCGTCTTCGGGCGGGCGTTCGAAGGAGACGCCGAGGGTTTGGGCGCCGCACCCGAAGGCGGCGGTGATGCGGGAGGCGAGGCCGTAGCCGCCGGAGGCACCGAGGATGAGGACGGACTTGGGGCCGTTGGCAAAGGGGCGTGCTTTTTCGGCGGCGATGTGTTCGCGGGTGTGACGCTGGCAACCGTCGGGGTTGACTTCGAGGCAAATGCCGTTGCGGATGCGGGGAAGGGACATGGGGATTTGGGGATTTAGAGATTTGGAGAAGTGGGAAATTTAGGGTTTGGGGGAGGGGTCGATTTCGTCGGCTTCGCGGACGACGCAGACCCATTCGGCCTCGACGGCGAGCTCGCCGTTGACGAGGATGCGCCCGGTTTGTTTGACGAGGCGGGTGGAGCATTTTTTGACGTCGATCTCGATGCGCATGAGTTCGTTGGGGAAGACGGGGCGGCGGAATTTTGCGTCTTTGATGGTGGCGAGGAAGAAGCGGTTGCCCTTGGGCAGGATGCCGGCGGCGACGAGGCCGGCGCCGCCGCACTGGGCCATGGTCTCGACGAGGAGGACGCCGGGGACGATGGGGTAGCCGGGGAAGTGGCCCTTGAAGAACCAGGAGTCGGCGGGGAAGGCGCGCTCGGCGATGACGTGCTTGGGGGAGCTTTCGAGGATGCGGTCGATGAAGAGGAAGGGATCGCGGTGGGGAAGCAGGTCGAAGAGGGTGTAATTGGTCAGGGGAACATAGTCGTGTTTTTTTCCAAACATGGTTCTCACTCCTTGGAATGGAAAGGCGGAAAAGGGAGGCCGTGGCGTGGCAGAGGTCGTGCCACGCCACGGCGCGGTGGTTACGTGTATTCGCGGATGGCGACGGTGGTGTTGTGGCCGCCGAAGCCGAGGGAGGAGGAGAGCGCGGCGTGGATTTTGCCCTTTTGCATGACATTGGGGACGATGTCAAGGTCGCACTCGGGATCGGGGGTTTTGTAGTTGATGGTGGGCGGGAAGATGCCGTCGCGAATGGCGAGGGTGCAGATGAGGGCTTCGATGGCGCCGGCGGCGCCAAGGAGGTGGCCGGTCATGGATTTGGTGGAGGAGATTTTGACGTTGCGGGCGGCGTCGCCGAAGACGGTTTTGATGGCTTTGGTTTCCATCGGGTCGTTGAGAGGCGTGGAGGTGCCGTGGGCGTTGATGTAGTCGATGTCGGCGGGGAGGAGCGCGGCGTCTTGCAAGGCGAGTTGCATGGCCTTGATGGCACCGACGGCTTCGGGGTGCGGCGCGGTGAGGTGGTAGGCGTCGGCGGTGGCGCCATAGCCGGCAAATTCGGCGTAGATTTTTGCGCCGCGGGCTTTGGCGGAGGCTTCGGATTCGAGGATGAGGACGGCGGCGCCTTCTCCCATAATGAAGCCGTCGCGGTCTTTGTCGAAGGGACGGCAGGCGGTTTTGGGATCGGGGTTGAGGGAGAGGGCTTTCATGGACTGGAAGCCGCCGAGGCAATATTCGGTGATGGTGGATTCGCTGCCGCCGGCGATCATGATGTCGGCGCGGCCGGCGCGGATCATGTCCATCGCGATGCCAAGTGCGTCGGCGCCGGAGGCGCAGGCGGTGGCAACGGCGACAGCGATGCCCTGGACGCCAAGCGCCATGGAGACATTGCCGCAGGCTTCGTTGGAGATGATCTTGGGCACGACCATGGGGGAGAGGCGATTGGGGCCTTTGTCGAAGAGAACTTTGTAGGCTTCTTCGTCGACTTCTTTGCCGCCGATGCCGACGCCGAGGATGACGCCGGTGCGGAAGGAGTCGGCGGCGGGGGTTGTGGCAAGGCCGGCGTCCTGCCACGCCTGCTTGGAGGCGGCGACGGCGTATTGCGTGAAGAGGGCCATGCGGCGCGCGTCCTTGGCGTCCATGTAGTCGGCGGGGTTGAAGTCCTTGACTTCCGCGACGACTTTGACGTCGAGGCGCGAAGCGTCGAATTTTGTAATCGGGCCAATGCCGCAAACGCCGTCCTGGATGTTCTTCCAGACGGTTTCGACGTTGTTGCCGATGGGCGAAATGACGCCGAGGCCGGTGATTACAACACGCGTTTTGTCACTCATTTTTCTCTGTTTCTCCGTGGTTTGAAATTATTTGGTCCAGCGCGCGAGGATGCCGCCGTAGGTCAGGCCGGCGCCGAAGCCGATCATGCCGAAGAGGTCGCCGCGCTTGAGGCCGCCGCTGTGCGTGAGCTCGTCGAGGGCGATGGGGATCGACGCGGCGGAGGTGTTGGCCACGCGGTCGATGTTCATGTAAAAGCGTTCCATGGGCAGGCCCATGCGGCGGGCCGCAGCCTCGACGATGCGCGCGTTGGCCTGGTGCGGGATGATGCGCGCGAGGTCGTCCGGGCCAATGCCTTCGGCCTTCATCAGCTCGGTCAACACTTCCTCAAAGGCCTTGACGGCGAAGTTGAAAACGACCTTGCCCTTCATCTGAATAAAGGGCGAGAGCGTGCGGTCGAGCGTGCGCGTGCCGCCCTCGCGGAAGAGCGCGCGCTCGCCGCTGCCGTCCGCGCGCAGGTATTTGCGGCTGATGCCGCCGGGTTCGTCCGAGGGCTTGAGCACCACCGCGCCCGCGCCGTCGCCAAAGAGCACGCAGAGCGCGCGATCGCTCCAATCCACAATGCGGCTCATCATGTCCGCGCCGATCACCAGCACCGGCCGGCCGTCGCTGCGCAGCAAACCCTCCGCCACAGACATGGCGTAAATGAAGCCCGTGCACGCGGCGTTCACGTCAAACGCCCCCGCGTTTTTCGCGCCGATCGCGTGTTGGACCACGCACGCCGTGGGCGGAAACGCCGCGTAGTCGCCCGTGGACGTTGCGACGATCACGAACCCCAGTTCCTCCGGCGCGATGCCCGCGTCTTCGAGCGCCTTGCGTCCCGCCGCCGCGGCAAAACCAGAGACCGTATCCGAGCGTTTCGCGATGTAACGCGTGCGGATGCCGGTGTGCGACATGATCCAGTCATCCGTGGTTTCCAAAATTTTTCCCAGCGCACCGTTGTGAATGACCCGTGTCGGTAGCGCCGCCCCTGTTCCGGCTAAATGTACATACATGCGTTCAAAGACTCCTCAGAAAGAAGCGCATCATTGTGACAAAAATCGTGTTTTTGTCAAGAAGATAGAAAAGGCTTGAAAACAGCGGGAAAATGCAAGGCGATGGGACGTTATTGGGGGTATTTCGCGTTGTGGCAGAGGTGGTGCTCTGCCACGGCGTGTTATTTGACGCAAAGACGCCGAGGACGCAAAGGAGCGCAAAGTTGTTTTCGTTGTGGTGTTGCCGTATCTCGACAATTTGTGTTCATTTGTGGTTCAAAATTGCCGTGGCGGTTCATGTGGTTTCTTGTTTTCAAACGGCGTGATGTGTTAGGATAGGCGCCACAAAGGAGTCAAGCGATGATTCGCAAAGCGTCGGACATGAAAACGGAGTCGCGCGAGAAGATGCGCGGCGGCGAAGGGGTGGTGGAGTTGCGGCATTATTTTGCGCCGGAAGAGTTTGGCGCGCGGATGCGGTTGTGCGCGAAGCTGACGCTACCGCCGGGCGCGTCGATCGGCGAGCACGCGCACAACGGCGAGGATGAGGTGTACCTGATTCTCAAGGGCAGCGGCGTGGTGCGCGAGGCGGAGGGCGAGCGGCGCGTCAACGCGGGCGATGCGGTGCTGACGGGCAGGGGCGGTTCGCACGCGGTCGTGAACGACGGCGCGGAGCCGTTGGAGATCGCGGCGTTTGTGATTTTGTATTGAGGTGAAAGATGCTGCCTTTTGAATTTACCGCTTCAATGCGCGTGCGTTACGCGGAGACGGACGCGATGGGCGTCGTCTGGCACGGCAATTATCTCGCGTACTTTGAGGAGGCGCGGACAGAGGGGTTGCGTTCGACGGGCGCGTTTTCGTATCGCACGATGGAGGAGGAGGGGATCATGATGCCGGTGGTGGAGGTGGGGATGACGTATTTTTCGCCGGCGAAGTATGATGACGAGCTGCGGGTGACGGTGCGGGTGGCGGAGCCGCCGCGCGCGCGGATGCGTTTTGAATATGTGGTGAAGCTGCCCGACGGCACGCGGGTGGCGGAGGGCTTCACGGTGCTGGCGTTCATGGACGCGGCGACGCGCCGGCCGTGCCGTCCGCCCAAGGCGTTGCAAAACTTTTTTTCCTAACTTATGAAAAACGTGGTGAATTTTTTTGAGCGCGGCTTTCGCTTTTGCGTGCGCGCGCACGCCTTTTTGCGCAACGACATTTGGCTGCTTCAGGCGAAGCAGGTGGAGCATCACTGGTGGGCGGTGCGGATCTACCGGTTTTTCGGGTCGATCATTTTTGCGTTCCGAACGAACCGCTTCGCGCTGCACGCGTCGGCGCTGACGTATTACACGCTGATGTCGATCGTGCCAGTTTTCGCGCTGGCGTTGACGCTGGCGCGGGCGTTCGGCGGCGACGACATGGCGCGCGCGCGGGTGTTGCACAACCTCGACCGCTGGCTCGGGCAGTTGCAGCCGCAGATGATCAGCGAGGCGGTGGACGGGGCACCGGTTTCGGCGGAGACGACGAGCGCGATTGCGACGCAAATCCGCGACATCGTGGTGCAGCTTTTTGAGCAGATCGGGCAGTTCAGCTTTAAGACGCTCGGCGGCATCGGCGCGGTGGCGTTGATTGTGATGGTGATCACGACGCTCGGCCGCATTGAGGAAAGTTTTAACATGATCTGGGGCATCAAGCAATGCCGCACGGTGTGGCGCAAGTTTTCCGACTACCTGAGCGTGGTGATCATTTTTCCGTTTTTCCTGCTCGCGGCGTCGACCGTGCCGATTCTCGACCTGGCCGCGCGCACGACGGAAAACGTGGTTTTCCTTGGCCCGTACATGCGCATGATCATTCATTCGCTGTGGATGAAGCACGCGCTCTCCGTGGCGGCAGTGACGCTGGGGTTCACGTTTGTGCTGACGTTCCTGCCGAACACGCGCGTGAAGTGGTGGCCGGGTTTGGCGGGCGGATTTTTCACCGGCATTTTCTTCATGCTCTGGCTGGTGGTGTGCGCGCGATTGCAAATCGGCATTGTGAAGTACAGCGCGCTGTACGGCGGTTTCGCGTTGCTGCCGATCATGCTGCTGTGGATTTATACGAGTTGGCTGATCGTGTTGCTGGGCGCGGAGGTTACGTTCGCGCTGCAGAACGGCGACACGTGCCACGTTGATTTTCAAATCGGCGTGAGTTCGCGCGCGCGGTTCCTCCTGTGCGTCGCGCTGTGCCGCGAGGCGGGGCTGTGCGTGAAGACGCAGAGCGGCCCGTTTTATCCGGTGGAGTTCGCGCAGCGCCACGGCATTTCCGTGCGCTTTGTCATGCACACGGTCGACACGCTGGTGCGGCAAAAGTGGCTGGCAAAGGTGGACAATCGCGGTGAAGCTTATCTGCCGTGTCGCGACTTCAGCGCGTTGAAGATCGCCGACCTCGCCAACTGGATTTTCAACGAGGGTTACACGATGCGCATGTTGGGCCTGGACGATCTCGACGCGAGTCTCCTTGAGGCGGGCGACCGCATCAACGCGGCGTTGACGCGCGAGCTTCAGGTGCCGTTGCTGGACGCGCGGGTCGCTGCGGGTTGACGTTTTCCGCACTTGCGCGTGGATTATGGAGCGGGTAAACTGGTGCGCATGAAATTTCATCTTACTTTTTGGAGCATGGCCGCGGCGTTGCTGCTGGCGTGCGGGTGCAGGTTGCAGGACGTGCGGACGGTGGAGATCAACGCGCCGCAGGTGAAGACGGACGCGGCGCGCGAACGCGTGATGGCGGAGTTGCAGAAATTGCGCGGCGTGGAGCTCAACAAAACGCAGTTCGATTTCGAAAAGGGTACGGTCACGATCACGTACGACTCGATGCAGGTGGCGATCAAGAACATAGAGTTCGCCTTCCTTGACGCGGGGTTTGACGCGAACAAGTTGAAGGCGGAACCGGCGGCAAAGGCCAAGCTGCCCGCGGAATCACCATGATGCAGGCGGTGCAGACGTTTTTGGATTACCTGATGTTTGAACGCGGCATGGCCGTCCTGACGGTGCGGGCGTATGAGCAGGATTTGAAGACGTTCGCCACGTTTCACGCGGGACGCGACGGGTTCACGCGCGAGGGCATCCGCGCGTTTTTGGACGCGCAAAAAAACGCCGCGCCCGCGACACGCAAGCGCAGGCTGGTGACGTTGAAAATGTACGGCAAATTTTTGCTGGGCCGCGGAATGCTCGCGCTGAATCCGGCGGAGGACATCGCGTTGCCCAAGGTGGGGCTGGCGTTGCCGCGGACCGTGAGCGAACGCGCGGTGGAGACGCTGCTCAAGTCGGCGGAGGGTGACGCGCGGCTCGTATCGCGCGACCGGGCGATGCTGGAGTTGTTTTACGCGTCGGGTCTGCGTTGTTCGGAGCTCGCGGGATTGCGCGTGGAGGACGTGCAGTTCGACGAGGAGCTCGTGCGCTGCACCGGCAAGGGCGGCAAGCACCGCGTGGTGCCGATGGGCCGCGAGGCGTTGCGCGCGCTACAGGATTACATGACGCTGGCGCGACCGAAACTCGTGGAAAGCATGGCGAATTTTCCGTTTTTGTTTGTCTCGCAAAAACGCGGGCGCATGGGGCGCGAGGCCGTCTATCGCCGCGTCCTGCTTTACGCGCGCAAGGCCGGGCTCGCCGGAGAAGTCACACCGCACACGCTGCGCCATTGCTTCGCCACGCATCTGCTCGCGCACGGCGCCGACGTTCGCGCCATCCAGGAAATGCTCGGCCACGCGAGCGTCGAGACCACCCAAATTTACACCCATGTGGACACGTCGCGACTGGCGGAAATCCACAAAAAATTTCATCCGCGCGCGGAGTGATTAAGGAGCGAACATGGACATGCTGATTTCAAACAAGGACCGCGAGATTTTGCGCCGCCTCTTCGGCCAGAAGATGGAGATCGCGCACAGCGACACCAACCTCGCCCGCCGCCGCGACTGGCTCCGCCACGACAACGGCATCGCCTGCCGGCCCATGATCCTCGCCGAGGGCCACGACATTTTCGACGCCAGCAAATTTTACGACCGCAACCGCGACTGCGTCTGCGAGGGCGAGTTCGCGCGCGCCCACGAATTTTGGCTGCGCTCCGACATCCTCCGCTTCGAGCGCCTCCGCGACGACCACGTCGTCCCCCCGTGGCTCAGCGTCGCCTGGAAAATCCACGCCACCGATTTCGGCGTCGCCTCCAAGCAGCACCACACCGACAACAGCGGCAGCCTTGCCTCGCGCAACTGGGAGCCCGCGCTCGCCGACCTCAACCGCGATTTCCACCTCCTCAGGCCCCGCACCTTCACCGTCGACCGCGAGGCCACGCGCCGCGAACGCGACCTCCTCGAACAAACCTTCGGCGACATCGGCCCCGTCGTCCTGCGCGGCAAACCCTTTTGGACCGCCGGCCTCACGCAGACCGCCATCGACCTCATCGGCCTCGAAAACCTCATGCTCGCCATGTACGACGCGTCCGATACCCTCCACCGCCTCATGGCCTTTCTCCGCGACGACATGCTCAACTTCACCGGCTGGCTCGAACGCGAAGGACTCCTCACCCTCGACTCTTACAGCGACTACATCGGCTCCGGTTCCGAAGGCCACACCCTCCGTCTTCCCGAATCCCTCCCCGAAGGCACCGTCACGCGCAAGGATTGCTGGCTCCTTTCAGAATCGCAGGAAACCGTCGGCGTCAGCCCCGACTTTTTCGAAGAATTTATCTTCCCCTATCAGCTCGAAATCGCCAACCATTACGGCCTCCTTTACTACGGCTGTTGCGAACCCGTCCACACCCGCTGGCACGTCATCAAGCGCTTCCCCAACCTCGCCCGCGTCTCCGTTTCCCCCTGGTGCGACCAAGAACGCGTCGCACAGGATTGCGGCGATACTATTGCCTTTTCCCGCAAACCCAACCCCACGCTCATCAGCACCGCCGCGTTTGATGAAGACGCCATCCGCCGCGACATCGCCACTACCCTCACCGCCGCGCAAGGCTGCCGCATCGAGCTCATCATGAAAGACGTTCACACATTAAACAACGAACCCCAACGCCTCACCCGTTGGGTCGAACTCGCCCGCGAAACCTGTGAAAACATGTCCTGATCGCCGTCATAAAAAAACATTTCGTGGCGTGGCAGGACTCCTGCCACGCCACAAGACGTTGAAGTAAGAAGTGACAAGAGTGAAGTGAAAAAACGTCACTCGCCGCCAGCATCGCAAATATGGAGTGCGGCGATTTATCACCGCTTTTCGCTGAGCCGGAGCATGAGTCACGCTTTCATATAGTGGACGTACCATTGGGTTATAAAATAACGGGGCGGAGCGCATTGCAATGTAAGACAGACATTCTTGTCTGTCGCTGGTGTCATGCTACTGTGACAGACAAGAATGTCTGTCTCACATTATTGCGAATTGCGGCGATGAATCGCTACCCTCCATGCGCTCCGAGAGTGTTGACATATAGATATAAACATGTTAAAATATGCCTTTCACACGAACACCACAGAGGTTTAGCAATGCCCAGTTGCAAAAATTGTGAATCTACGAACTGCGTCAAAAGCGGCAAAGTCCGCGGGAAACAACGCT
>JAVBOU010000222.1:0-35518 GCA_031550185.1 Kiritimatiellia bacterium
GGGGTTTACTACAAACTTGTAGCCGAACCGCATGCGACAAAAAACACACGCCCCCCCCCGGCCGGCGCCCCCGGCGGTCGCACCCCACCTTTATTGTATTCGGTCGTGGACAAACGTGGCAGAGGTCATGCTCTGCCACGCGCGTATTGGGGATGGTTTTGTATCGCCATGGGTCGTTCGTCTTTGCTATGTTGTTCCGCGATACATCGTGAGCCTGCTTGATCCCATTGAACGGCGCACCCTTCGCGGCCGCCTGATTTTGTTTGCCATCTATGCCCTGCTGATTGTCGGCGGGCTGACGATGGTGTATCCGTTTGGCGTGATGGTCGGCGGTAGTTTGCGCGGGGCGGTGGACACGCGCGAGAAGTCGGTGGTGCCGAGATATCTGCACGACGATGACGCGCTCTGGGCGCGCTTCACCGAGGCGTTGATGAACGAGCGGCTGCAATCGCTCAACGTGGCGTACGGATTGCGCTGCCGCGAGTTTTCGGATTTGCGGCTCGACCGCGAAAACGGCGATGTCTCGGCGTGGCAGAGCTTCACCTCTGCCACGCTGGCGGACGCGCCGCATTGGATGTATGCGGTGGGTTTCAGCTCGGCGCCGGTGACGCGCGCGACGCCGTTTGTGTTGCGCGATTTCCGCGCGCATCTCCGCGCGAAGTACGGCACGCTGGAGGCGCTGAACAATGCGATTGGCGGCGGGTTGGAAAATTGGGATTCGATCGTGCTGGGGCCTGAGTCGTACCTCGGCCGCCGCGAACCGGTGAACCCGGACGGGCTGATGGCGGAGTGGGTGGCGTTCAAGCCGACGGTGGATCCGAACCTCCGCGTGTGGATGAGCATTGAGGGGTATTTTCGAAGCGTTTTTCTGGCCGCGCGCTACGGCACGGTCGCCGCGTACAACGCGCGGTGGCAGCGCGATTACGCGGAGTTTGCGGACATTCCGATCCCGCCGCGCGCGCCGGACGCGGAGGAGTTGCGCGAGGATTGGGAGGTGTTTGTGCGCGAGATCGCGGGCCTGCAATGGGTCGCGCTGGAGGCGGAGGGCGTGGCGGCGTTTCAAGATTTTTTACGCGTGCGTTATGCCAACGACATCGCGCGACTCCACGCCGCGTGGCAGAGCCCGACCTCTGCCACGCCAGACTTTTCGCGTGTGTCCCCGCCGCGTCCGCCAACCGGTGCGGCGGCGCGGGATCTGGAGGCGTTTTTGCACGGCTGGACGGATGACGCGGGGGTGTTGCATCGCGCGTCGCTGGCGTCGTTGCGGTTGCTGTCGATTGAGGCGCAGTGGCGCGAATGGTCGCGTGTGGACAACGCGCCGCTTCCGCAACGCGCGGCGCATGAGGCGGTTTTTCGCGCGCAAAAGTCGCGCTGGAAAACGGAGTTTGTGACGCGCAATTACCGCACAGTGCTGGATCATATTTTGCTGCACGGCCGCGGTGTGTGGAACACGCTGGTGTATTGCTTTTGGGCGGTGCTGGGGGCGTTGATCGTGAACCCGCTGGCGGCGTACGCGCTGAGCCGGTATCCGTTGCGCAGCGGCTACAAGATCATGCTCTTTTGCCTGTGCACGATGGCGTTTCCGCCAATGGTGACGCAGATTCCGGGGTTTTTGATGATGCGGCATTTCGGGATGCTGAACACGTTTTTCGCGCTGCTGCTGCCGGGCTTGGCGAACGGGTATTCGATCTTTTTGCTGAAGGGATTTTTCGACTCGCAACCGCGCGAGTTGTACGAGGCGGCGGCGCTCGATGGCGCGGGCGAGTGGCGCGTCTTCTGGGGGATTGCAATGAGTTTGTCGAAGCCGATTCTTGCGGTGGTCGGGCTCAACGCGTTCACGCTCGCGTATTCGAATTTCATGTACGCGTTTGTCGTGTGCCAGGATGAGCGGATGTGGACGCTGATGGTATGGCTCTATCAGCTTCAGCAGACGAGCGGCCAGGCGGTGATGTACGCATCGCTTGTGGTCGCCGCGTTGCCGACGCTCTGCGTTTTTCTGTTTTGCCAGCGGTTGATTTTGCGCGGCATTGTGGTGCCGGTCGAGAAGTGACGCGCCTTTGCATTCGGCGTGAAGATATGTTATATTGAAATTCCTCTTTTTGGGGGCGTTCTGGTTTCGACGGGGTAAGTTGAAACCTTAGCTGCGCGTCGAGGGTCCGGAAGACCTCGTTAAACCCTTCTGGAAAACACAACTGCCAACTCTGATTTGGCACTCGCGGCCTAACTAGCGCCGCGACGTTGCCCCGCCGATGTCTGCTAAGCGGTGCGCAATGTCATTCAGCAGGCCGTTGGAGGCGCCGGGTGGCCGGGCGTCTCCGCCGTAACCACGTGGCCGCTGGTCTCCGGGGCAGCTCGTCTGCCGGTTTTCCCGGAGGCGAGATCAATCAGCAGAACACGCGCGTAGATGCTAAGGACCTGCTATCCCGGACGGGGGTTCGATTCCCCCCGCCTCCACCATTTGAGACTTTGTCATCGGAGAGTGAAGAAAGCTCAATAAAGACGCTGTCTTTTCGCGGTTCAATCCGTTTCGAGTCCGGCGTCAGGAAAAGGCTCCCAAACAGTAGTTTGAGGAGCTTTTTCTTTTCAGGGGTGGAGAGCCGGACGTAGGCGTCAGAAATGTGCTGTAACTCACCAAGAGCGGCTTCGAGTTTCGCCACCTGCACCTCGGGTGGGATGGTGTTTTCGAGTTCGGCGGTGGCGGCGCCCTTGTCGAGACGCAAACGGGCCACAGCGGCCCTGTAGGCGTCGTCCTGCACCGTGCCTGACGCATACCCTTCGGTGAGACGCTGGATTTGATTGTCGGCGGCGGTGATGCGTCCCTTGAGGCGGGCAATGACGGCGTTCTGTTTCTTCATGGTGTCGACGATATTTTGAGCGGCATGGCGGAGGGAAATATTGAGGACACCCGCGAGGACGGCGGAGGAGTCGAGGAGTTCAAAGAGGAACTCGTTGACCCTTTCGGCGCGGATGGAAACGTGGCCGTCCGGACACCAATAGTAGGAATATTTTTTTCCGGTCCGTCCCGTGCTGTGACCACCCCGTAAAAAACCGCCGCATTCCGGACAGTGGAGGATTGTGGCAAGAGGGAAGTCGTCATTATCGAGGGTGTGCTTTTTGGTGCCTTTTCCGAATCGTGCCTCAAACTGGTACCATTCCTCCGGTGTCACAAGCCCCGGAAAGGCCGCCAGCACGTCGCCAGAGACCACGGAGGAACGGATGATCCCCCCATATACCGGCATCTCAAAGAGTTTATAAGCCATTTGTTTTGTGACGCCATGACTGCGCAGGGATGCAACCGCCTCGACTTTTGTCATGCGCCCCGCCAGCATGGCGTGCATGACGTCAGCAATGACGATGGAAAGAACCCCGTCAGGCTTGAGTAACGGAAGGTTGTCGACGCGCTCAAGGACGAACCCCCGTGGAGGACACCAACACCATCCCCCGCGCTTGACAACCTCGACAAGGCCACGCTTGCAACGTTGGGCGCGGAGGCTGTTGTCAAACTCGGCGATGGCGAACATCACGGTTCCGATCATTTGACCGACGGGATCGGAGCCGGAGGGTTCGGAAATGGAGACAAGTTCGCATCCATGCTTGACCAGCGCGCCGCGGATGGCGAGCCCATCAGAGGCGTTTCGGGAGAGGCGGTCGAGCTTGTGGACGACGAAGGCGGAGGGTTTCTTTTTACGTACGAAGTCGAGGGCGGCGATAAGTGCGGGGCGATCAGTTGTTTTCGCACTCTCCCCTGCGTCTTGAAAATGCTCGATCACCGTATATCCGGTTTTGTCGCAGTAGTCCCGCAGGTCGCTCTCCTGTGACTCAAGAGAGGTGCCGGTGACTTGGGCGTCAGATGAAACGCGGGTGTAGATGATGGCAGTTTTCATGAAAGTCGTGGGAGATGGCCGGGAGGTGAAAAAACACTTATAGCGCGCTGGACGTCCGACATACCTAGTTGTTTTTGTTTATACTTACGCCATAAATATTCAGGATAATGCTGATGTATATATGTTGTCTCGAGCCACTCACGAAATGCACCTAATGCAGCATTCGGATACGCCCACGCCTCTTGTGGGTTACTTGCAGCTTGCGGGTAATAATCTGGATAATTGTGTTGAAACGTTATCCTGCAACCGTATTTTTCCTCAATTTTTTGGCTTTTCCAATACGTAGACCACATTCGTCCAATTGAGATATCGGGTAAAAATTTATCGTTGTTAATTAACCCAGACTCTATCATTGGAACAATTATTGAAGCGGCTTCGTGAAATACGCAAAAATAACCAAACGGGACATCCCTTTTAGTCAGGCTTATTCGATCATGAAAGTGCCGCCAAACATCAATTTTATGATGCGTTGGTTGGTAATCAACTAACTCATAAATAAACTTTTGGAATCCATAATTAGCAAGTAATCTGTGCGATTTAGCTGCTTGTTCCTTTTTGTCTTTTGTCTCGTGCGCGTAGTAGTATAACAATGCAAGACAGACTGGTTGCGTGTACGCATTTACCTCATTACCATTGTGCTCCGATTTTAAGTACAAAGTTGGGGCTGTATAACCAGATTCTTGCAACAATTGCCCTATAGCTTGAATGCGGGAAGTGTTTTTATTATTATTCCAATCATTGACAATGTCATAAAGAACACTACGGCTTATGCCGCACATTTGAGCAAGTCCAGTTTCGGTTAAATACGGGATGCCATTATCGAGAACCCCCATTTCAATACCGTTTACCAGCGTTTGTTTTTCAACATGAAATAAATCCCCTTGAGTCAGCTTGTCGTGGTTGATTTTCATTGAATTGGGGGGTGCCGGTGAATCGGGGGTGTTTTCGGCGAATCCATTGTCATTCATGTTTTTAAGGGTGCCGGTTCGCCGGTGCGTTTTGGGGTTAGAGAGGGTGCGGGTAAAACGGGTGTCCATTTTGTCATTTTTTGAAAAGGGTTATGGCGATGTCCGTCTCGTCCAGTGAATACGCACCTGAAGTGCATAAACCAGCACAAGGAACGATCCACAGGCACGTCCCAATCATGTCCAGCACGCCTGTAGCGTTTAGGTGGTGCCCCACAGTTCGCCGATAAGTGGTGAATCCTTCCTTTTCAGCTTGAATGTAGAGGTTGCTGTCCCGTTTTACTCTCATCCGCGCCGGGGTTGCGACGCGCGTGCCGTTCACCATGACGACCGCATCTTCGGGAATGCACGACACGTTGACAGTTTGTGAGTGGGAACGGAACGCGGAGCATCCAGTGAGTGCCACCGCAAAACTAATGACGGCAACGAAAAGGCATATTTTCTTAACCATGGTTACATCTGACTCTCTTTTACAATTTTTTCCACGTCGCATTTGTGAAGCGCAAGAAGAGTTTTTAGCTCCTTGACATCCTTGAAAAGTACATCTCCAAGGTCATAAATTGCTGTGTTGAATCGTTGTATCTCATCCACTATTGCGTTGGTTGTGTCGATAATTCGGGATTCACGGCGTTCTTGGTCGCTCACTGGAGTTCCGCTTTGCTCCCGCAGTGTTTCCATCGTCTGCGTCAGTGCCTGAAGGGCGTTTAGAATTTTTGAAATTCGTGTGGCGCCGTTGCCAAGCAAAAAGAACATGCCATCGATATCATCTGTCGCGTCAGCGATTTGCCGGGATACTGGCGTTTTCCTGCGTTGTTCGTCGCTCTGCCCTTTTTCCTCGGTGACCATGCCCTTCTGCACGTCACCGAGAGTAGCGCTCATGTGTGTGTTGGTTTTTTTCTGCATCCGTCATTCTCCTGATTGATAACACACCCCTACTCCACCGACAGCGTTTGCTTGCACTGCGGACAAGAAATGGTGCCTTTGAAGGTGGTCAGAAGCTCGATCTTTTGCCCGCAGTACGGGCATCCGACAGCACGACGTTTAGGTTCGGCGGTAGGCGTTCCGGCCTTCGTTTGCAAATCGCGTGTACAGCGCGGACAGACCGTGGCTTTGCGTCGTATCACACATTTGCAAAACGGGCACACTTTGTTGCAACGCACAGCAAGGTACAAGAAAAACAAAACAAATGTAAAGTTTATTAACGCAATCGGCAAAGCGAATCCGTCCATGAAACAACTCCTTTTGGTGGATTAAACAAGCAATGTTTGTTTGCAATTGGGGCAGGCAAAATCCCCGCTGGAATTCACCGCCACCTTCATCGCATGTCCGCAAAATGAACAGACCACGACCCCGTTGACCTGCGCGGATGGCCTGTGCTGTGGAATCGACTTTCCGGGGATGTCACGCGTGCAGCGCGGGCAGACCTTGGCGGATTTCATCATGCGACTTTTGCAAAACGGGCATGACGCCCCGCCCGCCTGTAAAAAACAGGCGATGACAATTCCAACCGGCCCCAAGAGCAAACACAGGGCGACACAGTCACCCATGCGCTCCTTCCGCCGCCCAATGAAGATGCCGGGAAGCAACAAAAATAGCAGTGAAACGACCAAAGACCAAAAGCCAATCCAAAGCAACCTCCTTTTTTCGGCGGCTAATTCTTGCTCTAAACGCGCCTTTTCGGCGGCTAATTCTTGCTCTAAACGTGCCTTTTCGGCGGCTTGTTCTTGTTCCAAACGCGCCCATTCTGCAACTCGTTCTTGGACTAAACGCGCCCTTTGCGCCTGTAAATCTTTATATTCCGTTGAATTTATATATTCCATATCAAATTTCGAACGCCCTTTTTCTACGGCTTGCTCTTGCGCTAAACGCTTTTTTTCCGCCTGTAGATTGTTATATTCCATTGCCGCCAAGTTAAAATCTCTGTCACGCCATTCTTTTCGTTTATCAGGGGGGAGCGATTCATAAAAATCCTTGTTTCTATCTCTGTATTTTTTGAGAATAGACTCAAAATCGTCCTGCGCAAATGCGAGGATCGGGGCAATTAAAAGCGCGACCATCATTGAACGTTTCATTTTACTACAGCCTCTTTGACTCATTGCGAACCTCCTGTTGCTGTCACACTCTAATCGCCGCATTGTCAGCCGAGTCCTCTTCCGGCACGGCGCGTTGCCAGTCGCACTTGTGGCACCTGCCATTTTCGTCAACGTACCTTGGCGAATCGGAAGTGGCGCGACACATCGCGCAAAATTCGGGAGTCACATCATCTTGGGTCAACTGGCGAAGCGCTTCATTGGGTGCCATGGTTGTTTTCCTTGTTTTGGTTGTTGTTGAGATTGCTTGACGGGGCGGCCATTGGTATGAACACAGAAGAAAAGCAACGGTTGATAATTTGGTTTTTGCTCGGCATGTTGGCGGCGAGTTTTTGGCAGATATGGAAATGTTCGTCAGCTTTAGCCAGACGCGAAAAACCTGAACAGGAACTTTATCAACTCCAAGGTCACCGCGCCGGCGACAAAAAACAAGGCTGATTTAATGTGTTTTTTCGCGCTGGTTGCTGGTTTTGCGTCCAGCTCCTCGCGCTCAAGTTGATCAAGGAGCTGCTGGCCTGAAAACGTTATGCCAATGATTGCGGCGGCAAATGGTTTGCCGACGTTGTTGTCCGCAACTTTGCCGTCAAGGCGACCATCATCAATCAACTGCGCGGCAAGCACCACGTCGCCGGGATCGACTTGATATGACGTTTTGGCAGAGGCTGCGGCCTTCAAAATGCGGATGTAGTTTTGGCGGGTGGTTGGTGGTTTCATCTCGTTTGGCGCGGATGCTACTCCTCTCCCTCCTCTTCGACGGCACCGTTCACTGAATCCTTGCGCAACAAAAAACACCTTACGCATTCGCATCGACTTGCGGAGCAGGGGCTTGGTTTTCCGGGGCAGGAGCGACGGGCGACACGGGATCGTCAGTCTTTTTTACCGCGGTCTTCTTGACGGGGGCGGTCGTCGAAATCTTCAGGAGCTTCACGGCTTTCGCGCGTTCGGCGGCAGTCTCCCCCCCATCGATCAGGTCACGGCGCAACACGCCGTCCTTGAGCATCGCGATGATCTCTGTGTCCTCGATTTTGATCCCGTCGGCGACACGTCGCAATTCGCGCTTGAGCATGTTTATGACCGGATCGGAAAGAAGCAACGAGCCAATCACAAAACGGTTCACACATTGTATTTTTTCAAAAATCTCCTCTCGCAATGACTTTTCAACACCTTCCTTTGCGATGACAAAAAGCTGCTCCACAAACTTGTCGTCCTTGATGTTGCCGGCGAGCAGGTTGAAACGCACCACGAGGTCGGAGTTTATGGGTTGCTCAAAGCGGATGCGATGGATTTGCCAATCCACGCCGTTTGTAAGGATGACCCACTGGATGCCCTTGTTCGCGCCATAATCGCGGGCTTGCTTCAAATGCTTTTCGTTGAGGTCGACGCCGATCGCCTTGCACTCGATGAGGTAGTGAAATTTGTCCCCCGTTTTCAAGGCAAGATCGCAGTAGGTTCCGCGCACGGCAAACTCGCTCGTTATTTCAAGATATTTTTCCCAGCCGAAAACCTCGGCAAGAACGTCGGTGATGATTGTCACCGTGTCCGACTCGTTCAGGTCCCTTGCCTTGGCTTGCGTCAAAACCTTTTGAAACTTCGGCACATTGGCTTGAAATCGCTCCTCGGTTTTCTTGGAGATTTTCATGGTTGCTTTTTCCTGCTGGTTATTTTTGCGGGGTTGTGTCTGCTCGTTCATCGCCGTCGTCCTCAACGACGCCGTTCACTGAATCCTTGCGCCAGATGAGCGCCTCAACCTTGAAGCGCCAAACAAGGGGTTGTTCCGCCTGGAAGTCCGGGAACTTCCATTCGTAGCTTTTGCCCTTCGGATTGAAGGAAATGAGCTTGATGACGCCTTTGCGCCAGAACCATTTTTTGCACAGGATGCCGTCCTTGCGGTGCAGGGCGACGCAGGTGTCGCCGGTCGCGGGGAGCATGGCGCGGACGGCGATGACATCGCCGTTTAGATATTTAGGGGCCATGGAATCGCCGGAAATACGTAGGGCGAACACATCCTTTTCCTTGCCCGTGTAATAGGTGAAATCGCCGCTGTTTTGCAGGAGGTCGTCGAGTTCGATGACGGCGGGATCGTACCCCTTTGCGGCGGCCATGCCGATGACGGGGATTTTGCGCGTGAGCGGAACGAACTCCGGTTCATATTCGGCGCCTTGCGTCATCGGGTCGATGGGATATTGTTTGGAGGGTGGCTTGACTGACAGAGCCGGGGCAGGCGGAAGAGGTGCACGTCCAAAAAGTTCGTCCAATGAAACATTGAACAACTTGCAAATCGCAACCAACATATCCTGTTTTGGGTTACGTGTGCCATTCTCCCATTGAACATATGTTGTGCTTGGCACCCCGCCAAGATATTCACGCACTTCACGTTGCGTCATCCGATGTGAAATGCGCAATTTTTTTAGTCTAACGCCAACTTCCGATTTGCCAGAGTTCATTGAAAACACTCGCCGTTGTTGATGTTTTGAGATAAAATAGTTTTCTTTTTGAGGTGGTTGACAACCTACTCAATTTGAGTTATATTTAATCTCGTTTTACCTTCCTAGGCAATTGCCTAGCGATGGAAACATAGCAAAAACGCGGAGATAACGCAAATGACAACAACACACAGCGTCGCAAGGTCTCACAAAGCCAAAGGGTTCGCTAGCGATGCTGAAATCAAGTGTGACGAAGCGGGAAGAGCGTTGGAAGACATCGGTGTCATCGAAGCGATTCTCGCGTAATTAAAACCCCGTTGCACGACGGATAGCTCGCCATGCAACCAACAAAAGAAACCCGACAATGCCAAAACCTCCAATCACCATCAAGCGGATCCCGGCGAAGCCTTACCGCTGGACCAACCTCACGCCGGCATCGAAGCGTGTAAAAAGAAGCATCTCGCAGTTGAAGCGTCACATTGAGGGAGTTCAGCCCAGCGCGTCGTTGGACGAACTCATGAAGCAACAAAATATCATCGTCGTGGACGAAACCCAGCAGACGGTGACGCCGTGACCACCGGTCAGATCAGATGCCTTGAAGACCTTGCAGGGCAGGAGGTGGATGTCATCCAAGCCGTCAACGGTTCGGAGCTGAAGGTGACCGGCACGCTCATGGTTGAGTCCGGGTTCATCTTAAAGACGGTCACGGGTTTCCGCATCGTTAATGTCCAGCGCAAAACCCCGGCGGTGAAGATCAGCGTGGCCGCCGCAGTCGAGATCACCAACGTGAAAATCAACCTGATGGGGCGCACACGCCCGACAATTCGTGTGCTGAAAGGAGCCTGACATGGTAAGACCAAAAAATAAACCCGCAACGGCGGCAACCGGAGCGGGAGAAGTATCAGAGGTGATGAAGTCAACAACTGATGAATCACAGGATACTCCTGCGCCGCAGGAAATGCAAGTGATTTCGCGTGAGGACTGGAACAAGACCCACCCCGTCCTCGCCGAGCTTGGCATCTTTCTGCCCACTCCGCGAGGGGATCCGGCGCGGCATTCGCGTAGACTTCAATCAGGGATTGGACGCCCGGCTCGTGGACAAAGACAACGCCCCGTTGTTGGCAAAACTCAAATGGATAAATTACATCCGGTTTTCATGCGACACCCCGGAAACCCGTTGCGCTGTTGAAAACGCCGTTACGCTACTTCGCAAGAACGGTTACGCCGGACATCCGTTCGTTTACGTGCTGGTGACCGACGTTTCAACCGCCAACGCAACATGCGAGTTTTTGCGATTGTTGGGTTGCGATCCCTTCGCGCAGGCGTACCAAGATTACACGGGCGAAGACAAGCGCACACACGAGCAAAAACGTTTTTGTCGATTCGTGAACAATAAGGCGGTTTTCAAGTCATGCAAATGGAAGGATTACAAATGACCAAGCCCATCACCCTTGCCGACCTCTTTTGCGGCGCAGGCGGCACATCCACGGGGGCGGTGGAGGCTATTGAAATGCTCGGTCACACCGCCCAGGGCTTTCGCGGCGACTACATTTTCACCGGCACGAAGACCGAGCAAACGAAGCAGATCGGCAACGCCGTTCCCCGCCGTCTCGCCCGCGCCCTCGTATTGGCCGCGCTGTCGCAGGACGCGGACATTTTAAAGTTTGAGGAGATCACCCATGCCTAAACGCGGACTGCACATGACGCTTGATCAGCTCCCTTCGCACCTTCGCGAGCAGGTCGCGCGGCAACTGGCGCCAAAGATGCCCAGAATGCCCGCCAAGACGATGACGACTCTGGCAACAACAACAATTGCGCCAACCGCGCCGGATAAGGTGGGGCGCAAGCCAGCCATGCCCAAGAAGCCAAACCCAACCGAACAGCGCTACAACGCCGACTTCCTCGGCGGGCACGGCATGTTTGAGGCGGTCAACCTCCGACTCGACAGTGGCGCACGCTACACACCGGACTGGATGACAACTGACGCCACAACGGGACGCGTCGTGCTGGTCGAGGTCAAGGGCAGTTATCGGCTTCATTCCCATGCTCGCGCCCGGCTCGCGTTCATGGAGTGCGTGAAAAAGTTTCCCATGTTTGGTTTCCACTGGACTACGTGGGGCAAGGAAAAAGGCTGGTGGGATGTCGAGGTGTACGAAAACGGCGAACACAGTGACACCCAACGCGTTCGATATGTCGGCGGAAAGCTCGAATTTTGGAATGACAACGGGATCCGTAAGTTGCCCAAGAGGTCATCCGGCGTGTTAATTGACGCACTGGCTATAGACGGAGGAAGCGCGCAGTAATGGAATGTCACAAGTGTCAGCACAACGGCAAAAGGTCTGATGTCTGCATCAAATGCCGTGATAACGGAACACTGTCGAATCACGGTAAGACGTTTGTTTCCATTGATGCTCCGGCCGACCATGACAGCGTGTTGGTGAAAGGGAAGCGTGTCGCCACTGGCGGGCGAACGCCAAATTTGAATGTCAACGACTGTTGCGAGGATGCTGTGAGGAGGCTTCTCGCAAGTCTTTTACAATTATCAGACGAGGAGGTCTTGTTGGTTTTGTGTATTGCACGGGGAGACTCGCTTTCGGCGTTCGCCCGAAGCCGGGGAATATCGCGACAGGCAATTCATGCGAAGATGATGAATATTACACGTCATTATTCTGAGTTTCGCTGTTTGCTTGCTCGTGTGCGTTTTTCAGTTGGTGCGGGTGACGCCGAGACTGTTAAACATGAAGAAGCCGAGGAACAAATGGAACTCTTCGGTTCTATACTTCAAGCGTGATTTTACCAAATCACCCACAAACACTGTCAAGCACAACAGGAGGAACACAACAAAATGGCAAAAAAGACTCCAACCAAAATTATCCAGCCTGTGGAGGTTGTGAGTATTGAGAGCATAAACCCACACCCAAAAAACTACAAGACACATCCCGAAGACCAACTCACCCACATTGTCGAAAGCATCCGCAGGAATGGGGTGTACCGAAACATCATAATTTCGAAAGACAACGTCATCCTCGGCGGGCATGGTGTTGTCGAAGCATTGAAGCGGATCGGGGCGTTGGAGGTGCCGGTCGTACGTCTTCCCATCCAGTCAGGTAGTCCGGCTGCTTTGAAGATTGTTGTCGGTGACAATGAAGTACAGCATCTTGCGGAAATGGACGAAAGAGCGTTGAGCGAACTCCTCAAAACCATTAAAGACGAGGATGTCGATGGGCTGCTCGGAACCGGTTACGACGAAATGATGCTCGCCAACCTTCTTTTCGTTTCGCGTCCTGCTTCTGAAATCGCGGACATCGACGAAGCCGCCGACTGGGTGGGAATGCCTGAGTTTGAAACGAAAGACACCCCGCTTCAAATCATAATGAGTTTCAAAACAAAAGAGGATCGTTTGAGTTTTCTCGAAAAAGTTGGCTGCACAAAATTCACGAACAAAACGCGATCCCTATGGTGGCCGCTACGCGACCGCGAGGACACGTCATCCGTCAACATTGAGGGGTAAACACATGAGTTTGATGCCACGTTTTCCAGTCTATGTCATTTCAAAAGGCAGGTATGAAAATTGCCTAACCCCCAAGTTTTTGATCAAAGACCGTGTCCCATTTCACATTGTGGTCGAGCCGCAGGAGTTTGACGAATACGCGAAGCGTTACGGTGCCGAGCGGATCCTTGTGCTTCCGTTCAGCAATCTTGGCAAGGGCGGCATTCCTGCGCGAAATTGGGTATGGGAACACGCGAAAGCGGCCGGACGCGAAAGACACTGGATTCTCGACGACAACATGCGCCGCGTCTCCCGTTTCTACAAGCAACGCCGCATCACATGTTCGGCCGGCGCCGCCTTCCATGTAGCCGAGGAATTTGTTTCACGTTACGACAACATCGCCGTCGCCGGGTTGAATTATGAAATGAATCTTGGTGGTGACCGATTCCCTCCCTTCTTCTTGAATTGCCACGTCTATTCCTGTTTGCTGATTTTTAACTCCTTGCCTTATCGTTGGCGGGGGCGATACAACGAGGACACCGACCTTTGCCTGCAAGTCCTTGCCAACGATTGGTGTACCGTCCTGTTCAACGCCTTTGCCGTTGCCAAGGTTCGTACCATGACCATGAAGGGTGGCAACTCCGATCAGCTCTACCGCGGCGATGGACGCCTTAAAATGGCAAGCTCACTCAAGCGGGTTTGGCCCGGGGTAGTAGACGTCGACCGTCGATATGGGCGTCCCCAACATGTCGTGCGGAACCAGTGGAAGAAGTTTGATACGCAACTCAAGCTGAAGCCAGGCGTCGACCTTTCAAAGTTGAAACGGGTGAACAACTTCGGTATGTCAGTTGTGCAGACGTCGACAATCAAGAACAAGCGGCTCCGCGACGCCCTGGCCGGAGACTTGTCAACAACCGGCACTTGTGCCACATGACGGGGTGAGGCGGGATGTGGCGAAAGACTGGAGAAAAACACCGAGCAAAAAAATACTGGAGGCTATTGCTGGTAGCAGTGGCAACGTCACCGCCATTGCTCGAAAGTTGAAGTGCCACCGCTCGACCATCGCCCGCCGCATCAAGGAGGAAAGGGAGCTGCAGGAAGCATACGACGACGAGTGCGAAACCTTTGGCGACATCGTCGAGCTTGCTCTTCGCGCAAAAATTCTCGAGGGGAATTTGCAAGCGATCCTATTTGCGCTAGGCACAAAGTATCGAAGCCGGGGATGGGGGAAGCAGTCCGAGCAGTTGCCACCGGATGATCGCCCGGTCATCATCGACATTGACTGCAGGGAGCTGACGTGAGCGCCGTTTACCTTCAAGACCTGATTGCGCCGCGCTTTCACGACTTGCGGCGAATGATTCAGCGAAACGAAAAGACGCATTACTGGCTCAAGGGAGGACGCGGATCGACAAAGTCATCATTTGTTTCCCTGCAAATAGCACTCGGCATCCTCCTGCATCCGGACGCGCACGCCATCATCTACCGCAAACACGGCAACAACCTCAAAGACAGTGTTTTTAATCAAATGCTTTGGGCATTGGAAAAGCTCAAAGTGTCGCAGTATTTCGCCGTTGCCAAGTCACCCCTCAAACTGACATACAAACCGACGGGGCAACAAATCATCTTTCGCGGCATGGACGACCCGATGAAAAGCAAGTCGATCAAAATGCCCTTTGGCTACTTCCGTTTTGCCTGGTTTGAGGAGCTGGATCAATTCGACGGCATCGACGAAATCGAAACCGTCACACGTTCGATCATGCGCGGCGGGGACAGGTTCAGCTATTTTTATTCCTACAACCCACCAGAGACACAAAGCAACTGGGTAAACGCCGCATCCGACAGGGTTGTCAAAAATCGCCACGTCCACACCTCGTCATACATCGATGTCCCGCGTGAATGGTTGGGGGAACAATTCTTCATCGAGGCCGATTTGCTGAAAGAGCGCGACGAGCTCAAATACAAGCATGTCTACCTCGGCGAAGTCACCGGCACGGGCGGGGCCATATTCCGCAACCTTACTGCCCGCAAAATAACAGATGATGAGATCGGGCGTTTTTGGAACATCCGCAATGGAATTGACTGGGGGTTTGCGGTCGATCCGTTCGCATTCGTTCGGATGCACTACGACAAAAAGAAACGCACACTTTACATTTTCGATGAACTCCATGAGATAGGAATGCTGGACAATCAGGCCGTCGAACTCATCCGCGAAAAAGGACTGGACGGACACGATCTCATCACTGCCGACAGCGCGGAGCCGAAATCCATTGCCGAATTCAACAGCGCCGGAATGTATGTCGAGGGGGCGGTGAAAGGCAGGGACAGCGTTAATTATGGGATCAAGTGGCTCCGCAAGCAATTGTCCATTGTCATCGACCCAGAGCGCTGCCCAAACACATGGCGCGAGTTTTCCATGTACGAGTTTGAGAAAACCAAAACCGGCAATTTCCGGCGCGATTACCCGGACAAGGACAATCACACCATTGACGCGGTGCGCTATGCGATGGAATCCGACATGGAAGGCGTGGACAGCGGTTCCGGCGTGCTGTTCTGACACCTTTGGTTGACAAGCTGGCAATAGTCATGAGTGGTACGCACGACATCATGACGCGCGAGCATAAAGTATTTGCCGCACGAAGCCGCCATTGGAGCTTGAATTACAAGGCGTTCAAGGGAGGTGATGACTATATCAACGAAAGGCTTGTCCGTCCTGATGGGGAAAGTGATTTGTCGTGGAGCGGAGAAAGCAGGCCGCTGGGGATCGCATCAGGCTCCTACAAGGGGCGCAAGCAACGAACCAGCTATGTCAACGACGCGGGGCGCGTTGTGGACAAGATCAACCAATATCTTTTCAAGTCAAACGTGACGCGCGCCGGCATAGACGGCGAATGGGCGCGAGATGTGACCGGGCTGGGTGTCGGTATCGATTCATTTTTCAGCGGATTGAGCGAGCATTATACGTTATGCGGACTGGTGTGGGTTCAGGTAGACCGTGACGGAAGCTCAAAGACATTCAAGGAAAAGCGTGAGAAAAAAGATGTTGTGCGCTGGACGATTTGGCCGGCGTCGTCCGTTCCCGATTGGGCGTTTGGCAGTGACGGCAAATTGTTGTGGATTTTGGTCGAATCAGCGGTTTACGACAATTCAGACCCAATGGCCGCGCCGATAGAGGCAAAGGTGAGAACGCTCTTTCACAAGCGAGACGGCGCGGTTTACAAGTCGGAGTATTTCGACAAGACGATAGACGGCATGGATGGCGCCAAGGATGAGTTGTTGCCGGGAGCCAAGGAAATTCCGTTTGCATGTGTCGGCGTGCCGTCGTGCGACCCGTGGTGGTTTGATGACGTCGAGGGCATACAAATGCAATTGCTTAACCTCGACAGCCTTCACTCCAACAATTTGACGCAGGCAGCGTTTCCTCAACTGGTGATTCCGATATCTGCGCTTCGTAATGTCGAGGCGAAAATATCAAAGGGAAAAGACGGCAACGACCACCTGGTTACAAAGGTTTCGCGCGAGATTTTGAGAAGCGCGGGAAACCCAATCATCGAGGGGCAGGGGGACCACGGCACGACGCGTTACATCATGCCGTCATCGGAAGGCATCAGGCAAATACCGGATGAAATCAGCCGCAAGCGCGCGATGATGTACCAAAACGCGGGATGCGCCCTGCTGTATCAGGAAACGCGACAAATACAGTCCGCAGACTCAAAGCAGTTCGATTTGCTGGACACCGAATCCGCGCTGAAGAACCGCGCGTTGATGATGCAGAAGATTGAAGAGGCGCTTGTTGGAATGTCCTGTGCCATAGACGCCGGATTCAAAAAGTACGACGCCTCGTGGCCGCTTTCGTTTGACATTGTCGATGCGCAAGAAGTGGAAAGGATCGCGCAGGCGGTTGACAACACCGCGCTTGTCACGCCGACGATGCACAAGATGAAGTTGCGAATGCTGGTTCGGATGATGGTGGATCAAGCCGGGTGCAGCAAGGAAGACGAGGCGGCGGCCAACAAAGAGATTGACGAAATCGACGCCGAGGGCTTTGCGGAGCATCACCACGGCTGGCCTCCGTCTGGCGAGGACGAAGACGATCAAGACGGCTCCGCATCAGCCGATTGACACGGTGGCCATGGGTAACTTCCCCCACTTCGCCGGGGGTTTTGGCGATGAACCGACGCGGCGGTTTCCGTGAAACAGTAGCAGGACACTCAAAATGACGTTGCAGGGAATCTTAAAGAAAATCGCGAATGACGAGGCTTTGACCGACGAGGAGAAAGACTTCGCCGGAAAGTACGACGAGCAGGTCGTGATCAACAACGCCTCAAAGAGCGCGCGCATCAAGGCGGAATCGGCTCGCGACGCCGCCATTGCCGAACGCGATGCCCTAAAAAAGCAAATTGAGGACGGCGCAGGTGAGAGTCAGGCGCAGAAGAGCGACTACGAGACAAGGGTAAAGGCCCTTGAAAAAAGCCTGAATGACATCAAGGGCAAAAACGAGGCGGCTGAAAAACGCGCCGCCGCTCTTGAGCGCTCGGCACTCATCCGCGACCTTGCGCAGAAGCACGGCGTCAAGCTCGCCGCCGGCACGATCGCCGAAAAGGCGTTCACGCTCCTTGTCGAGGAGCATGTCGGTGACACGAAACTTGATGACGACGATGCGGTCAAGGCTGTGTTTGACGCATTTGCGAAAGACAATCCCGGCATTATCGCCGTCGAATCAGGCGGCGGGGCAAATATCAAGGGTGCTCCGACACAAACCACACGTTCCGGGGAAAATCCTTGGAATCCACAAAAAATCAATTACACCAGACAAGGGGAGATTATGGACAAAGATCGCCACCTTGCGGAAAAACTCGCGGCGGAACACGGGCAAACACTGCCCCCCGTGATGCCTGCGATGTAAGGAGAACCTATCATGGCCGTAATGACCATCCCTGAATTGCTCAGCAACCCGCGCTTTGAAAGCGTGTCGTACAACAAGACGACCGAGCTTTCGCGCATCATCCAATCCGGCATCGCGTTGTCGGACGCGTCGCTTGAGCAAATCATCGCGTCGTTCAGCAACTCCGGCAACTACGTGCAGGGCGACACCATCAACATGCCGTTCCTGAACGACAACAACGAACCTGATCAAATCCTGTCCGACAACGTGCCGCTTGTTCCGAGTGGCACCAACATGGGGCAGGATCAAGCCTCAGTCTGCCGCACCGGCCACGCTTTCGGAGCGACTGACCTCGCGCAGATGTTGGGCAGTGTCGATCCTGTTTTGGAGGTGTCGCGTTTTCTCGCGGACTACTGGAACCGCATGTACCAGCGCCAGCTGTTTGCTGTTCTTGAGGGTATTTTCGCCAAGAACGCGCTTCCCGTCGCGCAGGGCGGCAACGACGCCGACCTGGTCATGGACATCACCGGAGAGGACGGCGATGACGCCGTGTTGTCGGCCAAGACGCTGTTGTTTGGCCAGCAACTTCTCGGAGACGCGAAAGAGGGTATCGCCGCCATCGGCGTTCACTCGCAGGTTGAAACCCACCTGAACGCGATCGGTGCCATTTCTACGACCGTCACGGCAGAGGCGGATCGTCCCGCCGTCCTCAAGCACTGGAACGGCAAAGAAGTGTTCATGGACGACAACTGCAAGTTTGACGGTGAGATTGCGGAAATCTACATGTTCAAGCGTGGCGCCATCGCGCTGAACAATGTCCCTTTGATGAATGCCTACGAAGAGGAACGCGACGGCCTCGCCGGAAAAAGCTGGTTTATTTCGCGACGCGGTCGCGTGATGCACATGCGTGGCGTGAGGTATACCAAGGCGGCGCAGGCCGATGCCAGCGCGACGAACGCGGAATACGCCAACCCCGCAAACTGGTCGCGCCTGTGGGACAAGAAGCGCATCGGCGTTGTGAAGATCATCGCCAAACTTCCAAAATAAGGAGTAGACATGTCTGACAACCCAATCATGGCAAATTATCGCGCCACCATGAGACGCGATAAGGAGGCGAAACACAAGGGCGTCGAGGAAATTGTGAACCGACTTTTCGAGAAGGTTTTCAAGGCGAAGGTCGCCGAACTCGACGCGCTCAACGCGCAAATTGCCACCAAAAAGCAGGAACTCGCGGACTTGGCGGACACCGGTGGCGCGGAGCCCGGAAAACCGAAGCGGCAAAACCGCAAGCCGCGCAACGGAGGCGACGATGATGCCGACGAATGATCCCATTACCCGCAACCACGCCAAGGTTTTGGAGCAACGCAAAAAGGAGGCCGCGAAGCCCCCCCGCCGCGAAAAAACAAAACCAACAGACAAGGAACCGGGCGACAAAACCGACGCGTGATTGACAGCATGGCTATAAGTGTTGTTGTTGGTCTGTGCGCCGCGCTCACCCTGAAAAGTGGCGCGGCGCTTTTTGTTTATGAGGAATGCCATGAGCGACGAAAACGAAAACACCATTGATGCCGAAGGGGCATCGGATTATTTTTCAACCCGTACGACGCGCAGAAGCCAATGGGCAAAGTATGAAAAGAAACAGCAAGAGGCCGCCGTTGTCGAGGCAACGGATTTGTTTGCGTCAACATTCCACGAGCCTCCAAACCCAGACAACTCGCGGGAATGCGAGTGCATTTATGAGGAGGCGCTTTATTTGTTGTCGCGCTTTTCGACACCGAAAGGGAGCGGCGCCGAAGAACCGGCGCTCAATGGCCCCGAAATTGACGGTGAATTGCTTTCCGCGAGCGAAAGCAACTACGGCATGTGGACGACGCTGGCGTTGCGAAAGCTCGGTGAAGTGCGCGTCATCACCCGCAATGTCGTTGGATGACCGCCATGAACAGCCGCGTATCCAAAATTCACGCCCGGCAGTTAAAAAAACTGGAGAAGGTTTGCGAGGGGTCGGAGGGCGAGATCGACAAGTCCGTGCGAAAACGCATGGAGCAGTTGCGCCTGCTGATCCTGAACACGTGCGCGGAAGACAATGTTGCCACCAACGCGGTCGTCCGCGACAGGTGTTTTAAGGCGCTGCAGGCCGAGCTTTTTGAGCTTGAAAAAGCCATTGAAAAGACAGCCGTGAAGGCCATTGGAGACGTTGCCAAGATTGGACACGAGTCGGCACTCCTTGAAGCGGGGAAAAAGAATGTCGATCCGGGGCTGATGAAATACGACCACGACCGCACCAAACAGTACCATCAGTTGGTCGCCCCGCAAAACGGGCAGAACCTTGCGGCGGTGTTCACGCAAAAAATAGGCGGCAACCTCATACAAAACCTCCGCAACACCTATCGGACAAATTTTCAAGAGGCACAGCTAAACGGCTGGTCGACGAGGGAGCAGAGCAAGCGGTTGCAAATAAAATGGGCTGAAATCGCGCAGGACGAAAACAACTTCCGCTTCATCGACAGCGCCGGTCGCAAATGGGATAACGCCCGTTACGCGCAAATGTTGACCCGCACCAACAACATGCGCGTTTACAATGACTCGATGGCCGATTCCATCATTGGCATGGGCCTTGACCTTGCCCGCATTTCTGAAGGTGGGGATCCGGATTGTCCGAAATGCGCGGCATGGGAGGGGCAGATCGTCAGCATCACGGGAACCGACAAGCGTTTTCCGACCTACGATCAGGCGCGGGTGGCCGGGGTGTTTCACCCCAATTGCGTTCACACACTCGAATATGTTGACCCCGACATCGACGAGGACGAGATCGCACGGCAAGCCAAAATGAAACCCATGCAACACGACCCGGCAAGCATGGCGCGTCACAAGGACGCGGTGGACGAACAGCGCCACATCGACAACGGAATGACGCGCTCGGATGCGCGTGTGCAGGTGACGAAAGACAGGCTGGAAAGGATTGTGCGCAACGGGATATCCCCGCAACATTCCAAGGAGGTTGTTTCCGCGCTCGACACCAACCAGCTCAGGCAACTCCGCAAACACGGCATACCGGACTTTAACGTTGCCAACAAGGGGCAGGCGGCCGGCGTCACAGAAAACGCGGTCCGCGTTCCGCGAGACTACACAACCGACGATGTCGTTTCCGGCCTTAAGAAATGGCTCAAGCAAAAAGGAGGGTGACCATGCCAACCATCGACTTTAAAGACCTGTTGCCCAATATCAAGAACCGCGCTGAAAACGTCAAGAAGGCGCTTCCGGCCATCGCCCGGGAGGTTGGCATGTATGTGCAAAGGGAAGCCAAGGACAACGCCCCGCGCTCACCTACGCAGGCGCAGATTGACCTTTGGCGTACGGTTAAGCAAAGCGACGGAAGCGTTAAACTTTTGAAACGGTCGCCAAAAGATGTCCGAAAACTTTTGAAGCGTCGCCAAAAACTGCGAAAAACGCTTGTGGAAAAACACGCCAAGCAGGGCAAGGCGTGGCGGCAAACACGCCCCGCCCCCGGCGGCCTCGAACGCTCCATTTCAAATGAGGTGATCATTTCAGGCGACGACGTGACGGCAAATGTCTTTGTCGCATCCAACTCCGAGGCGCAGGGGTACGCAAAAAAAATCCACGACGAAAAAGGAAAGTCATGGCACAGGCGTGGACGCGGAACCATCAACAAGGGCGATCGGGCTGATGACAAATTCATTGCCCGTGCGGTGCACGATGCCAAAACGGACGCGAAAACCCGCAGGAGCATCATGGAAAAACTAAAGAGGGTGACGGCATGAAGGCTCCGGCATTGTTTGATCAGGCGTGGACAGAGGCGGAAAATGCGTGTTTCGACAGGATCGCTGAAATAACCGGTCTTCAAGGCGGCGTAAGCCTTTTTCGCGGCCTGCATCCTGACGTGGCAAACTGCGCCAATTTTCAATTCGCAAGGCCAAAGCGCGGCGGGTGCATGGTGCATGACGGAAGCAACCTCTTTCCGTTTTCCGCGACACTTGAAATGTGGTACACAACGCGTCCAGCAATTCAGGCGCTGATTATGAGCGTCATCCGCCTTTTGCCGGACATTGACCTTGATGAAACCAACGTCCAGCAGTTCGATTTTGACGCGACTGACGGGGTGTCTGACATCACGCCGCGAAGTTGCTACATCAAGAGCCAGCAGAAGGAAATGGACTTGTATTACGCCCGCCTGTCATTCGTGGTTGTGTTTTACGCCGGCGGACGTTGACACGGTGGCTATGGGTGAACCGCCAACCAAGCGAGGAATTTATGGCATACAAAAAGATCGTTGCGGACGGCACGTCCTGCATCTGGGGTGTCCCCTTCAAAAGCGAATTGGGGACAATCAGCTCCTTCACCGACTCCGTCACGTCGGACAAGAAAGAACTCAAGGATGAGGGGGGAACCCCGGTTGCCGTCGCCTATTACAACATCCGCCACAACATCTCTTTCACGCTGGCTTGCAAGTCAAGCGCGCGGGCGCCGCAGCATGGCGACAAATTCGAGACCACCGACGAGGGCGGAAGCCCGCTGGTTGGAATTTTTGAAGACCCCAAGATCACCTACAGCCAGGAAGACTTCAAGGCGTACGACATTAACGCCGTGATCTACGAGAAAATCATCCCGACGGGCAATGAGGAATGGGAAGATCATCCCGAAAGCCAGCTTGAATAGGAGTTGTCATGCAAGGGTTCAAATCCACTTACAAGGCCATTTTTCCGGAGCCTGTTGAAATACCGGAGCTGGGTGTTGTGCTGCAGCCCGTCACGTTGGCGCACATTGGCGCGTTGGACGTGCTGGGGGCGGACATTTTCAATGGTGATTTTTCGCCAAGCGGCGTCATCATTGCGGCGTGGCTTCTGGCGACGAAAACGGCGGACGAGGTGCAGAAGCTGTTCGCGTTGCCAAATGCCGCGCAAAAGGCGCGTGAAGGCGCGGCCAAGTGGGGGGCGGCGTTTGACATCGGCGCGCTTGCCCTGCTTCGTGGCGGCGTGATCAAGGCCATTGGCGCGGCATTCGCGACGGCGGTGAAGACCGCCAACCCTCCGGCGGCGGCCACCGACGGGACTTCGGATGGCCGCTTGAACTCGCCGAGTCCCTTGCCGCAAGAGGATGGAGCTGGGAATACGTGATGGCGCTCCCGCTTGCAAGGGCGTTCGCGCTGGCGTGTTGCGCGCACAAGCGAAATGGCGGCAAGTTTGACGGGGCGGATTACAAGACACTCGACCTGATCGACAGGATGAGGGCGTCCAATGTCTGAAGACACAGTTGTAAAATATGTCGTGCAATTTTCGGTGGCCGGCGCGTCAGCCGCCGAAAGGGCGATTGCCGACCTCGCGAAGGCCGGAGAGTCTGCGGCGCAATCCTTGAGGGCCGTGGGGCAGGCCGGAACGGCCGCCAACGAAGCCGTCGCCGGCATCTCCTCGCAATCGCTCGACGCCAGCGCGGATGCCGCGAAACAACTCGCCATGAACCTTTTGGCGGTCGCTGCGGCGGGTCAAATGGCGCAGAATGCCCTCAATATGCCGTCGCCGGAAGGTGGCGGCGGCGGCGCGGCCATGTCCCTTCAACGTGCCACTCATGGCGGAGGTTCATTTGAGTGGATGCCGTCTGTTACAAAAAATGTGTCGCATGAATTGCTGGGGATGGGCAGCGCCATGCAGACCATCGACGTAGCCCCCATTGAATCGCGCTGGCGCGGATTCTTGGATTTCATGAATAAAGACATCCCGATGACGCGGCGGCAGATTCGATCCATTGCTGTTGTGGCCGGAGGAGTTGCGCTTGATGCAGGAGTCGCGCTGGCGCGAGCATCCGGGAACGACAAGGCGGCTGATCTTATGCAAAACATAGGCGGCGGTGCGCTGCAGGGGGGCATGATGGGTTTTATGACGGGTGGGCCTTGGGGGGCATTGGCCGGGGCAATCCTCGGGGCTGGTGGCGGAGCAGCAAAAACATTCTTTTCCGGACTTGGGGCCGACGTAAAAGAGTCTGCGGAAGAAGTGCAAAAACTTGAAGGCAACCGAAAAAGCGTAACGCAAATTTTGATTGGAAAAAACAATTTTGAGGCAGACATGGCGCTGAATTACAGCACAGATTCAGTGGCTTCAACATTGACAACTCTTAAGAGAGACTTGGAAAATTTACAGCAACTTTCGGCGAGGGGTGTTATACCACAAGAAAGCATAACAACCACACGAGCGCAGATTTCCGCGCTGACATCAGAAATAAAAACGACTACCGACCGTCTTTCTGAATTGCGCGCCATGGATATTTCTAGAAACAACTTTATGCTCGATAGGTTTTCTGCCGAGATAGGTCGAGTTACAAGCAAGGATTCGATTTTTTCGCAAATCCAAAGATTGGGCGACGACAAAACGATGACGGAAAAACTTTTGGGTCGCGGAGCAATCTCGCCAGATAAAATGAATGAAACAAAGGAAAATTTACGCGTTATAAACATGCAAATCGCCTTGCTAACAGAAAGGTACGAAGAATTGCAAAAGACAGAGGAGACGCTTGGACTGATTTCCTTTGGGCGATTCACGCGTGAAGCCGCCGATATCAAAACCAGCCAGCAGGCACAGGGGCAGATAAGCACACTGAAAAACGACATCCTGGACATGGAGGCGAAAATAAACGGGGGGATTTTTGACGCCAAAAAACTCGAAGAGGCCAACAATGAATTGCAACGCATGACTAGCATGGTTGAATTTCTGGCAACCGTGCGAGACATCCGGATCGGCGAAGAGTTCATGGACAAAAATCTCAAGAGTGTTCAAGACAACCTGAAACTCATGAATTCCGTTGAAGGCGGCGACACGCGCGTGGACGCCTTGAGCGCGAAAGGCTGGGGATCGGTCGGGGCAAACATGATGCAGGGCGTGGAGGTGTTGCAGCGCGAGGCAAACGGGCTGTTGCGAACCATCGGCACGGTTGTTGACCGGATTGCGCAAGATCGTCAAATGCAGGCGGTGTATTCGTGAGCTTCAAATTCATAGGCTCCGAAGTTGTGTTTCCGACCGTGGATTGCACCATCGTCTACGAGCGCGGGAAGAAAAGCGCGGTGTTGACTTACACTGGCCGCTACGACAAGTGCGAGGTGATCGCGGCCAAGATGGCGCCGAACGGGATCATCAAGTTTCCCAAGCACGACATCACGCTTGGGCGGGTGGAGTTGCGCCGTGCCGAGGGCAACACGGGTGTTCTCATCCTCACGGGCGCCGGGGAGAACGGCGCCGGAGGGGGCGATGACGATGATGATGACGACGCGCAACTGATTGAGTCGCGGCTCCGCGTGTCGTTTATGCCGCGAAATGTTCCGTTGATAAAAGGCATATCACAGGACGATTTCGACCCCTCATTGCTTGAATACTGGAAACGAACGGAAGACTACGAACTCAAGCGCAACTACGTCGCCCTTGTGCCGGTGATCGATGGCGTCAAGGCCGGCGAGGCCGTTGATGTCTACCAGCTTACCGCCAAAATGGAGCAGAAAGAGCTTATTGGAACGACAAGGGCAATCGCGCAGCGCATTGCAATCGGCATGGAAACCTACGAAACCTATTATCCGGTTGTAAGCAACATCGAAGAGTGGAAGGGGTCGAAGCTGGCCTTCCACATGCCGGGAAGCATCACCGGGCTTCCGCGTCTTCCGCCCGGCAACATTTGGGGCGCGTATTCGTGGATTTGCTCCGGTCTCACCATCGATGAAAGGCCGGGCAACATTTGGAGGACATCGGCGGATTACACCGGAATCTTAACGACTTCCACCCCGAAACCAACGCCTGATGGCTGGGGTGGCACACCCTTTGACTTGATGTTTTACAACAGTTAATCACGGCAATGCCAACCAACACCATACCCATTGTGTCGCCCGGGGAGGGGATTAGGGCGGATCACATCAATGCCTTGCGCGACGGCCTTCTGGCGCTTCAGCCGTCGCCCGGCGGCGCCGAGGATTTGACCGTCACTCCGTCGGGGGTTGCCAGCACGCCGCGCCGTGGCATAGGGACGCGATCGGATGCCCGCTCGCCCATCCCGTCTCCACTTGATCTTGGGCCTTACCACGACACGGCCGTCACAACGGCCAAGCAGGGACTTTCCGACAAACCGCCGCTTCAACAAAGCGTCGAGTGGAAAAAGTTCGGGCTTCAAATACGCAATTTTGATTCGATGTCCGGCGAGGCGGTTGTCAGCGTGAACATTGCGGACTGGTTTGAAGTGGAGCTGGACAAAGACGGGATGCCAACGGGGAAACTCAAAATCACGGAGGGCGCCCGCGAACAATTAAAGACGCTAGAACTGCTTCTTCGTGTCACTGACGGGAGCGGTGACGCTGAGTGCGACAAGGACATAAAATATCTCAAGCTATCCCCGTCCGGAGATGAGGAGGGCGAGGATGATGACGACGACGGCGATGGCGATGACGATTGCCGGGACAGCCGCCCCGCCGATGGCGGAAGCGATGACAGGGCGGACGCTGACAGCGATGGCAGCCGCACCCGCCCTGCCAAAGGCGGGGACGATTCCGAGGGCGGGGGCAATGACGCGCGCGACCGTCCCGCAAAAGGCGGGCAATGCTATTAACAACAGGAACACTCCATGACGACCTTCAAACCCAACATCACGCGATTTGTGCGGCGCGGCTCGCTGCTGAAACGTCCCATCACCGGATGGAAGGCCGACATGCTTTTGTCGTGGGACATGATGTGGGCGGCGGACTGGCACAACGCCACGACGCCGCTTGACGCCACGCAGTTGACGCCGCCCATCACCAAGACGCAATACGAGTTTGACTATGGGCAAGACCATTACGACGCCGTGCGCGTTTCCGGCAACGACCAGGTGGACAAAGCCACCGGAAAGGGGCAGGACATTTTTGACGTTCACGCGGGCATGGTGGCGTACCGCCTCGAAGTGCCGGACGCCGCGATGGAGACGACCATTGCCAAGGTGTCATTCCGCGCCGTGGCGGACAAGTTCGCGCTGGGTGGCGTGAAGATCGCGGTGTTTCTCTCCGACAATCCGACGCCGCCGGTTGATTTTGAACGGTGCCGAAACGGAGGCACAGACGACACCATTGACGCAACGGGCGCGTTCGCGACGCCGGAAAAAGACTTCACCGTTGACGCGGCGGCATGGAAGGCCGCGCTCAAGCAGGGCGCGAACATCCCGGCGCGCATCGGCGTGCTGGCCGCCGTGCAACCGACGCTTTTGCCGAACAACCCGGAAGCCGAAACGTTCGAGTTTGACACGTCTTCCGCCGGCCGCGCGTTCAAGTTTGTTTACGTCGTCCTGTCCATGTTCACGCCGGACGCATGGCGCGACCAGTATTACATCGAAGGCTCGGCGATGATCCAGCATGAGATGCTGGAATTGACGACGGTCGGCACGCTTGACGAGGTGCCGGAGTCCGGCGACTTTGCCACGCGTTACAACTGGCGCGTGGCATTGAACATGGCGCAGGACGCGCCAACTGGAACGGGGGCTAACGCCGTGGCCAAAACCATTCCGTCGATGTACCACAAATACAAGTACCCATCCGTCAACGTCGTGGACAAATGGATGGGGCTGGACTGGGGCGTGAAACAGGCGTTGCTGGAGGGGAGGGGCAACCTTTTCACCATGCCCGACAGCGACGAGATCACAACCGGCGACGAGGACGCCAACGCCCACGTGAAAACCATACTCATTCGCAACCGCCCCGCGCTGGCTCCGTGCGCGTGGGTTGACGCGGACGGCTTCGTCCAAGTGCGCAAGTCGATGGCGACATTCGCGTGCCCGCGCGACATTCCAGACGGCGCGACACTGTGGATGCGGCGGAGCGATGAAAATTTCATCGGCCTTCGCACCACGCTTCGCGTTCTCGTTTACAGTAGCACATCCTCCACCAACAACCAAGCGCTTTGGACAGGCAAGGCGCCCAACCTCATGGCCATGCAGGACTTTCCCGGCGGGCAGGTGGCGGGGTGGATGGGGATTCGACTTCGCGCCTTTGACGCCACGCAATCCTTGGTCGTCCTCGCCGCGCTGGTGAATGTGGCGCGGGAGGACGTGCACAACGGCGCAGCCGACGCGCCGGAAATCAACGCGGGGTTTGTGGCGCGCGTGGGGTTTGACTTGCGCGACGCGCACATCGCCATGAGGCTGACGCCCAGTGTGACGGATGACGGGTGGACGCCCAACATCCCCGTTGCCATCCGCGACGGACTCACCCCGCCCACGCCGCCCGAACTTGTCTTCGTCGGTTTCCGCCGCGACAGCGCGAGCAACCCGGTTATCGCCGGAAACGCCATAACCATCACCAACAACCTCATCAGCACTGTCACGTTTTTTGCCAGTCTTTCCGGCGGCGTTCCTCCGATGTCGCCCAAAACGGGCGGCGCGTTTTGGAGTCTCGCGGGGACGGGCGCGACGATCACGGCGCAGGACGGCGCCCAATGCGCCGTGCGGCTTGATTACACGGTTGCCGCAACACTGACGTATTCCGCCAAGGATTCTGCCGGACACGAAGTCACGGAGGTCTTGAATGTCAACGCCACCCTTCCCGCCTTTGGGCTCGACGGCTTCCGGCAAGGGAGCGAGACCGCCGCCATTGTCCCGGGCAACGCGGCATCCGTCGCCGTCAACCCCGGCGACGAAGTCACATTCTTTGCCGCCGTCCACGGTGGCAATGGCAGCCTGTCGCCCTTGGACGGCAACGATTATTGGAGCCTCGCGGGAACGGGCGCGGCCATTGTCGCGCAGACAAGCAAATCCTGCACCGTCAAATTCAACGCCACCGGCGCGGTGTCGCTCGAATACAAGGCCCGGGACACCTCCGGCATCGGGGCGAATCAAGTAGAGGGCAGTTTGCAAATTTCCGCGACCACAATTCCAAGGCTTGAATTTTCCGGCTTCCGCAAAGACTCGGCAAGCGGCGACATCATCGGGCAAGCCGATGTGTACGCCACGCCTGCCACCGAAGTCATGTTTTTCGCGACGGCGACAGGCGGCAACGGCGAGTTGCGCCCGGCGAAGGGCTCCTCGTATTGGTCGGTCAGTGGCGCGGGGGCGACAATCACGGCAAACACAGAGACTTATTGCATCGTGCGTTTCGCCGCATCGGGGACGGCGACGCTGACTTATTCCGCAAAAGACACATCCGGCCTGAAATCCAATGTTGTGACGCGAAACCTCCCCATCAACGCCAGCATCGTCCCAAGGCTGGAGTTCGGAGCATTCACGGCGGACAAGGGGACGGTGTCCGGGTTTTATGACATAACCATATCCGGCAACATCCTTGCCGAACAAATCACCATCAATCTCACGGCGAGCGTAACGGGCGGAAACGGCGAATTGCAACCGCTCGAAGGAAAAACCGGATATTGGGAGGTCGATGATGTCGGAGACCACGGCTACATCAAATTGCTCGACGGTTCGACTTTGGACAAATGCACGATTCAAGTGGGTACCCCAGACGTGTTCAGCGTTTACTACTCCGTTCGGGACACCTCCGGCTTTGCCGAAAACGCGATCACGCGACGCAGGTTTCAAATCGACACGCGGAATGCCAACTACGCCCCGCTGTTCAGGAGTTTTTCCGCGAGCGGGTTTACGCCGAACGACAACATTCCGAACGGCGGCAGGGCCGTGATATCGGTCAAGGAATCAACGCTTTTGAGTGCCAATGGATTTCCCATCAGTGTCGCGGTTCGCGTGCAGAAAGGCGACTACGGCCCAGGCACATTGACAGGCTCGTTTTTCGGAATGTCGATCCCCGGGAGCATATCCGCCACGCAAAATGTTGCGACAAACACGCAGTCCATGATGTCCACGTGGCTCAAGGTGGTGAACCTCTTTGGAGTCAAAACTTTTGACTTGCGAATCGACTATTCCGCAAAAGACCCTAACAACAACACATTTCCAGCAATTTACGCCAGCATGACGCTCACCGTCAACGTCACTTAAAACTTTGGAGTCCGCGCAATAAATAAACTCTGCGCGTGTCGATGGTTGACAAAATGGCTATGCGTATGAAAACACTGCTTGTAAATCTCGACCTTGAACGCGGTGCCGGCTTGTTTTCCATCGTGATCACTGCGGCATCTGATGTTGCGTTGCGTGCGACTATTCTTGCAAACGGAGACGAATTCAATGTCAAGGGATGGCAGGGGCTTTTGTTCTACGGCACAAAAGATGGCGGCATCACGCTCACAAATTCAACGTCGGCATACAACACGCTGACATGGGATTTGCGCTCATCGCAGGTTCCGCCAAATGGCGTGTATGACGTTCAGATTCTTGGAGTAAGGGGAGACAGGCTTGAAGAGTGGGGGCGTGGCAAAATGACAGTACGCCTCAATCCGTCGCGCGACTACCTCCCCGAGGAATGGATAAGCGAAAATCCGGCGTATAAACTTGCCGTCGAAGCCAAAGAAATCGCCGACGAGGCGCATGAACTTGTTGCTACGGCCGTGTACTCAGTAAACGGCGAGAAACCCGACGCGGCGGGAAACGTGGTGGTCGATCCGCCGGACATCGCCACCGCGCTTGATGGACACAACACCGACGCCGACGCCCACGGTGGCATCGCGGGGCGCGTGGACGCCATCGCCGGCGCCATGCCGCGCAAGGCCGACCTTGGCGAGGACGGCAGGGTATTGCCCGCGCAACTGCCCGCCATCCCCCCGGGGCTCACCCTCGGCGAGACCGAGACCACCGCGTTTCGCGGCGATCTCGGCAAGGCCGCCCACGACCATTCCCAAAAGACCGGCAACGCGCACGGTGAAACCGCCGCGCAGATCAACGCCGTCACCTCCGTCGCCGCGCCCGTCACAGCCCTCGCCGCGCCCACGACCGCCGACGTGCAGACGCATCTTGGCGACCTGCGCAACTACCTCGCCTTCCTTCGCAACACGAATGTCAGCCGCGCGACGGTAACGATGATGGCGCACCCCATCATGCTTTCGGTGGACTTCAAGAGCAACCGCTTCTGTTGCATCAAGGCGCCCGCCGCGTCAAGCATCGCCAAGATTTACGTGGTCGCCAACGACTACCCCGCGAGCGACGCCAACGGCTGCACGCGCGAACTGCTCATCGACAACTCCGGCAACGCCTCGCCCGTCGACATCCTCTACGCCGGCATCGCCTTTGCCGTCGCGCCGAAGTGGGAGGGCAACAAAAAAATGACGCGCGTCGAGGCCGGGCAGATCGCCCTTGCGCAATTCTTTTCGATCACCTCCAACGGCTTCGATTACGCGCGTATGACCATCTTCGGGCAGGACGATGCGATTGAAAAAAAACTGGATGCGCTCAACCTCGTCGCGGACGGTGCCCTGCCCAAAAGCGGCGGAACCATGACTGGCCCGATCGCCTATCAGGACGGAGCCAACTACACCACCCAATATGCGCTGGAAGGCGTCAAGCGCACGGAAGGAGACGTTACGAGCAGCTACCTTTGGCCGGAGCCCGACGCGCTGGTGGAGGAGGATGTTTTGGCCACCATTGGCAAGGTCACGCCAAAGGCATACGTCCAAAACGTGACAGTTAAAAACGGCGTGCTAACGCTCCCGCCAAACGCCGACGCAAGGATGTGCGTCTACAACGCGCTCGGTGAGTGCACCACCATCGCTTGGTCGATGCCGTACAGGCTTTCCATTCATGAGTGTACCATCTATTTCAAAACCGCCGCAACCGGGACGTGGACACCACCCACATATCCCACCACGATCAAGGGCTGGCTCCTCGCGCCCGGCGAAACGGACGGCACGCCACAGATCGAAATCGGCGGCCATGAGTACGTCATTACCATCGTCAACGGATGGGGCGCATGGGCCAAACTCGGAGGTGCGTAATGAGCGTGACTCGACAAATCGCCATGACGCTTCGCCGGAAAATTATGCCCGCGGGAACGGTGGAGATTAGCGTATCACGCGACGCCGTCATGGCGTGGGAGCCCGTTGTCGTTACCGCTACGCTGTCGGGTTTTCGCGGCGCACAAAAGGTCGCCTTGCACTTCGGCAACACCGACGCAATGCCCAACATCATCCCAATGATCCCCACGACCGACGGCTCGTATATCGCCGTGATCGAGGGTGTGCCGGCAGGTGCAATGTCGTGCCGCGCCGTGGTGTGTGCGGGCGCAAAAACTGTGGAGTCGGAAGTCGCGAGTTGGGCGGTGCTGCATGGCGACACGGGCAACACGGCACGGTTTACGGATGTGTCGTCGTCTGTGGCTGGCGGCTTTGGGCTGTGGCGCCAGGCGGCCATTGACTTTAACAATCCGTGCACCGCTGAAAATGAATGCACATGCGAAGTGACTGGCGAGAACGGACTGCCGACAACGTGGCGAATCAATCATGGTCGAGTTGTCACAGGTTCATCCGCTTTAACGCTTTTCAACACTGCTCAACTCGCCGAGTTTGGTGCGAAGGCTCCCGTGCTGCAAATCTATAATTACATTGGCTCCGAATTTGTTTCGCCGAGATTGTTGCATGGTGCGGGAACCTTGTATTTTACGAGCAAGGCTTACGCCGGACGCCCCGCCACGCTCCGGGTGGATGTTTCCACCGTGGCAGAACCGACAGAGGGGGATTGGTTATCTAAAGGGCATTTTACTTACACATCTGCCAATCCCGCGCAGGCGGTGGCGCTGGCCATCAACGACCGGAACGTCAAGCGCGTGCGGATCTATCGGGAAACCGAAGAGGTCATTGCCGGGACAGCCAACAAATATAGCACTGGCGCTGTGGTGGTGGATGACATCATGCTCTCCATCCCGTCGGCGAGTGTCGTGGTGCGTGACGTGTCGCCGATCGACGCCCTGCTCCCGTTGGATGCGGCCGGCAATACGGCACGGCAGACCGATGTCACGGCCTCGTCGGCCGGCGGTTTTGGGCTGTGGCGGCAGGCGTCGTCGAGCTTTAACCCCGGCACTGCTGCAGATGCCGCATCGTGTGCGGTGACGGGCGAGGACAACTCACCCACGGAGTGGACAATCATTCATGGGCGCGTCGCCGCAGGGCTTCCGACATTCACGCTCTTTAACTCAACCGAGTTGGCTGCATTTGGGGCAACATCACCTGTCCTTCAAATGTATAATTGCGTTGGTTCCGCAATTGTTTCCCCGCGATTGACGCATGGTGTGGGAACGCTTTCTTTCACGGGCAGGATTTATGGAAGTGGCTATTCTGCGACGCTCCGCGTGGATGTGTCGCACGAGGCGGAGCCAGCCGAAGCGGACTGGGTCGTCGCTGGCATGATCGACTACACGCCGACCGATCCCGCGCAGGCGGTGGCGCTGGCCATCAACGACCGGAATGTCAAGCGCGTGCGGATTTACCGGGAAACTGAACAGGCCGTCTCCAGCGGCAACCAATTCACTACCGGAGCCGTGGTGATGGACAACATCGGCATCACCGCGCCGGCAACGCCAACGCTCCTCCGTTGCCGCGTCGCCAACACCTCCGATCGCTTCCCCTGCATCAACCGCAAGGTGACCCTGTGGCACACGACCGGTGATGCCACCAACCCGCCCAAACCCGACACCCTGCCCGACGGTGACAGCGGCGAGCTCGACGGCTGGGCGTGGCAGGCCATGACGCTTGTCGACGGCTCTGACGTCCTCACCGGCACATGGGAGGCAACACCCGCGCCCGCCGCCGACATCGCCGCCTACTTCTTCCGCTGCGACTTCGACGGCTACCACTACGAGCGTTCCCCCGATGGCGGTATCACCCCCGCCATCTCAACCAAAGTCTCGCCCGTTTTTTCGACTTAATTTTGAACCATCCGATTCGTCTTCAGGCGGATCCTCAACAATAAGACTTCCGAATGACCACGCAACTCCCCGCCCCCTGCCACCAATCCCCCGACGCCGCCGCCACGCTCTACCACGCCGACTGCTTTGACGTGATGTCCGCCATCCCCGACGCCTCGGTGGACATGGTGCTTTGCGATCCGCCGTATGGCATCACGTGCAACGTCTGGGACACACCGCTGGACCTCGACCGCCTTTGGGCGTGTTACAACCGCATCGTCAAGCCCAACGGCGCCGTCGTGCTTTTGGGGCACGGGCTTTTCACCTGCCGCCTGGCTTTAAGCAATCCCAGGGATTTCAAGTATAAGATTGTCTGGGACAAGGGTTTCGCAACGGGATTTTTGAACGCGAACAAACAACCCCTTCGGCGGCACGAGGACATTCTGGTCTTTTACAGAAAGCAATGCGTGTTCAACCCGCAAAAGACACCGGGCAAACCATACGTCCGGCATGCCGATGAAAAGCACTTGACGACCAATTACAGAGGGTTTGTTTCCACCGGGAAAGCCAATGCGACCGGTGAGCGCTCCCCCGTTGACATTATCCGCGTCGACAGCGTCAACGCCAGCTTCAAAGCCTCAACACGACATGCCCCGCCTGATCGTCAACCCCATCCCACCCAAAAGCCCGTCGACCTCGGCCGCTACCTGATCCGCACCTACACCAACCCCGGCGACACCGTGCTCGACAACTGTTGCGGATCCGGTTCCTTTCTGGTTGCCGCCATGCTGGAAGGTCGCAAATCCATCGGCATCGAGCAGTCCGAAACATACTGCGCCATCGCCTCCCGACGACTCGCGGAAGCATTCGCGCAAGACAACACCACCGCCGCCAAGGCAAAGGGAGCCCCTTGAACACCGGCAGGACATTGCGGGACACCTGCAAACACAAAACAAACCGGCCGCATGGAGTCATCACGACGACCGTGTTCCACCTCACTTCCTCAAACCGTTTGTAAAACAGCACCATGTTAAAAGCACTTCTTCAAATCGGCGCGACCATCATTCAGGCTATTTTTTCACCCGCCCGTAAACGGGCGAAATTCGAGGAGGAAAAACGCCGCATTCAACACGAAGTCCGTTCCGGCGACAAAGACGCCGTGAACCGTCGCATCAACAAAAACCTTCCGCTCATCCTGCTACTCGCCGCCCTCGGCGGTTGTGCCGGATGCCGGAACACCAAACCGCCGAATGTCGTTTACGTTCCCGTCGACCGTGAGTGTACGCCGATGGAATACAACGGCGTAAAAGGCTGGTTCATCCCGAACGTCGTTTGGGAAGAGCATCAAATCCTCGTCGAATACCACCGCACTTTTTGCAACCCCTAAACCACAACCCACACAGGAGAAACATCATGTCATTCTGGACAACCATCGCAAACTTTTTCAAGAAGGCCGTCAAAGCCCTCTGGTCGTTCGCCGCGCCCGGCTTGCGGCAGGCCGCATCCGACTTCGTTAACAATCCCCAACTCCAGCAAGCCGCCCGCGAAGCCGTCTATGCCGCCGCGCGTCAGGGGTTGACGGGGGACAAGGCGTGGGTGTCCGCCCGCGACAACCTGACGGCACAACTCAAGGACACGGGTATCAAGGTTGCCGCGAACTGGATCGACACGCTTTTGCAAAACGCCTATTTCGCGTTTGCCAACAGCAAATAATTCACCGGGTGCCGCGCGGGGTGTTTTTTTGTTACTCCGTTGTTTGTACACCTCGCGCGGCATTTTTGAAAGACACGCCATGACCGCCTCCAACACCATCAAAACCCTGCTGAATGAAACCAAGCTCGGCATCGACAAACTCAAGTCCATCCCCGTTGCCCATCGTGTTCTGATTCAAGAGACCCTCGCCAAGGCCGAAGACCTGCAAAACGGACACGCCGACGACCCCGTGCTTTTGGGGAACGTTGTCGGACTGTCCATGTTCATCATGGCGCAACACATCGAGTACAACGAAAAACAGGACGCCGCATTTGAAGAGCGCGCCACCA
>JAVBOU010000200.1:0-6194 GCA_031550185.1 Kiritimatiellia bacterium
GCCCCACACCCACCACCCACGTCTGCCCCCCCCCCCCCGCCCTCCACCTCCCCAACATCCACACCCCCCCCACCCGTGCGGCCCGCGCCCCCCCCCCCCCCCCCCCACGACGCGTGGATCAAGGTAAGACAAACATTAGACTTGTTCCAAAACCAGAGTCCTATTGGAGGGCGAGCGTCCTCCATGTTCAAGTTTTAGAACAAGTCTATTCTTGTCTGTCGCTGGTGTCATGCCACTGCGACAGCCAAGAAGACTTCGTGTGCTGCGCGTCGTCTGTCTTACATTATTGCGACGTGCGGCGATGAATCGCCGCACGCCAAAGGCTGAAAGCCTTTCATCACGTATTCGCAACCGGATTCGGGAATTTTTGAAATGAATTCGGGAAAAGAATGCCGCGCATGAGGCCGTCGGTGATGAAATCGGCGGTCTGATTGTTTTGGGGCTGCAAGGCGAAGGGCGGGCGCGGGGTGTTGAGCGCGTCGGTGTGACCGCCGGCGCCACTGCCGAGTGCTTCCCAGATCGGCGAATCCTTGCGCGCGATCATCTCGCCGCCGGTGGCGACGCCCTCCCAGCCGACCGCGTTGGCGGCGTCGGTCCAGCGCTGCTGCCAGTCGCGCGCGGCCTTGCGCGTGGCAACGCGGATGAGCTGCCACGCGGGATAACGGAAGAGCGCGAGGTCGGTGGAGCCGCGCTCCTCCATGCCGATGGCCTCGGCCTGCGCGAGGTTGGTGTCGAAGATGAGGTTGAGGCGGCGCGTGGACGAAAGGTCCTGCAGCGAGCCGGGCGTGGCGGGCGGGACGCCCGGCCACCCGGGGAAGCCGCCGGCCTTAGGGTCATAACCCAGGCTGTCCAGGATGGCGCGCAGCCGGCTGCGGCCGGCTTGCGGGGAGAGACGGCCGTCGGCGATCTGCGTGGTGATCTCGCGGAGCTTGGAGACGTACTGCACCTGCGGCGTGCGCGCGGAGAAGAAGAGGCGCCGGCGCAGGTCGTCGGGCAGCTCGCGGAGCTCGGCGGAGCCTTCGGTGCCGGCACGCAGGATGCGGGCGAGGAGGTTTTCGGAGAGGGCCATCAGTAGTAGCCCTCCAGCGAGTTTTCGACCGGCCCGGTGGCGGGCATCTGGCGGCCGCTGCCGGCGGGGTCGGGGAGGTTCTCGGGATCGGGCGGGGCAATCGCGAAGTCTTTGAGGTTGTCAAGCGTCTTCATGGCGCGATCCCACTCGCGCACGCGCAACTCGTCGAGCAGCGACTTCATACCGGGAAGGCGCGTGAAGGCGCGGTAACGGAAGTCGGCGAGCAGGTCGATGAGCAGCTCGTCGGGCACGGCGGCGGGGCGCTTGTCAAGCGTGGCCCAGCGGCCGATCTTGCCACGCCACTGGCTGGCGATCTGCGGCGCGATCTCGGCGAGGGCCGAGGCCTGGCGCGGATCCCTGGCCGCGGTGTCGAGCGCGGCCTTCTCCGGCGCGGTGACGCGGGAGAGGAGGTAGTCGGTGGTGAGAATGATCCACATGGCGGGGGGAGGGCTAAGGGCTGAGGGCTAAGGGCGGAAAAGGGGGAGGCCGCGGTCGATGGCGTCGGCGGAGTCGTGGGGGTGACGCCACCGACCACGGCGCGGGGTCAGTCGGTGCAGGCGCCGTCGGGGCAGTCGGCCGCGGCGGACGACGCGCCGTCCGGTAGTAACGACGCGGCCTTGCTTGCCAACGCCGAGTCGCCGGAGATTTCGTTTTTGTTGATCGGGACTTCGGCCTGCAGGTCGATGGGCGTGGAGTTGCGGCCGGTGCCTTCCTCGACGCCGGAGGTGTCCGTCCACATGTGGGCGACATTATTGAAGGCGCCGACGGGGACGGGATTGACGGTGATGTCGCCTTCCGCGGCGGTCTCGCCGGCGGCGGGGCCGATGGTGATGGTGCAGTCGCGGAAGTTGTTGGTCAGCGACTGCGTGCGGCCGGTCTGGCCGCAGCCGCCGAGCAGCACGCAAAGCGCGACGAACACGACGAGGATGACGAGGAACCAGAGATGATTTTTGGTGGATTTTTTCATGGCGTTTTTTTTGCTGAAGGTTGCGGCCGCGGGCATCCCGTGACGCCCGCGGCGGGGGGTTAGGCGGAGACGATGCGCACGAGGGTCTTGGGGCTGATCACGTCGGCACCGAAGACGGACTCGTAGGCGACGAAGTTCTCGCCGGTCCTCGGGTCGCCGAAGCGGCGCCAGCCGATGGCGAGGCCGGACTTGTCGTCGGAGGAATAACCGACCTCCTCGTAGGCGCGCGGCGACTGCGGCTTGAGCACGCGGCCGGCGACGCCGATGGCGGTGGGATACACGATGGCGCCGACGAGGTTCTCGGCCGTCGGCAGCGTGGGGCAGCGAATGCGATGAGTCAAGACCGAAGAACGGCGTTCACATAAGGGTGTAATTCCACACCCCGGCGGCCAGCAAATGAAATAGGTCGTCGGTTGTCGACATACCACAATTTAGCCAATAATTTGACGCACGACGGCATTTTTGTATTTTCCTTGCACGGGCAATTCGTTACACTTGTCGTCTCTATTGGAGGTTCGACATGATATACATTTCGTTAAACGGGGAATGGGAGCTGGTGGAGCGGCCGCTGACGGACGATGTGTCGATGTATGCGGAGGTGGCGGGCGCGGCGGCAACGCTGACTGGGCATGTGCCGGGGGATGTGAATGATGATGTGTTTCGTTCGGGACGGCTGCCGGAGCCGCTGACGGGGTTGAATTTCAAGCCGTACGCGAAGCTGATTTCGAAGCGGTCGTGGTGGTACCGGCGGACGTTCGTGGTGTCGGCGACAACGGAGGCGCCGTTTGCCGAGCTGGAGCTGGACGGGCTGGACGTTCATGCGGATGTGTGGCTGAACGGGCATCATCTCGGGCATCACGCGACGGCGTTCTGCCCATTCACGGCGGATGTGACGACGGTGTTGAGGCGCGGCAAACGCAATGTGCTGGTGGTGCGCCTGACAACCGGACGCGAGCGTGTGGAGCAGATCACGACGAGGGGTTTTCCGCTGCTGGAGACGGTGCCGACGGAGGCGGAGCGGGGGCGTCCGGAGCGGGGATTTCCAGCGCGCGTCTTTTTGCGCAAACCGGCCTACACGTGGGGCTGGGACTGGGCGCCGGCGTTACCGACGTGCGGGATCACGGGGAACTGCGGGCTGAGGTTTTACGGGGTGAACCGGATCAGCCAGGTGCGGCTGGTGCCGGTGCTGGGAAGGTCGAACGCGATGGTTTACGCGACGGTGGATGTGCACCGCAAGAATGTGACGGGGACGGCATGGGGACGGCTGGAGCTTCGAACCATATGCGAGGAGGGCTGCATCGACAATGTGGTGATGCATGAGGTGCTGATCCGCAGCGGCATGACGCGCGTGGATGTGGCGCTGTACATTCCGAGGCCGCGGTTGTGGTGGCCCAACAAGGCGGGCCGGCAGCATCGTTACACCGTGGAGGTGACGCTGGAATGCGAGGGCGAAACAATCGCGTATCCGCCGTTTCGCTGGGGGCTTCGCACGGTGGAGCTGGATGTGCGGCCCGGCGTGTTTCGCTTCATCATCAACGGCCGCCCGATTTTCATTCAAGGCGGCAACTGGGTGCCGTGCGATCATCTCTACGGACGGACCACGCCGGGGCGCGTCAGACAGCTGGTGCAGGAGGCGGCGGAGGCGAACTTCAACTGCCTGCGCGTGTGGGGCGGCGGACGCTACGAGACGGACGCGTTTTTTGACGCGTGCGATGAGAAGGGCATTTTGGTGTGGCAGGACTTCATGTCGGCCTGCGCGCCGCTGCCATACGACCGGCCGGAGTTTGCGGAGCTTTGCCGGCGCGAGGCGCTCTGGCAAATGCGGCGGTTGCACAACCGCGCGTGCCTCATCCTCTGGTGCGGCAACAACGAGGCGAGCGCGTGCGGCGAACGGTTTCCGGAGGCTTTCGACAAGCGGCGCGATCCCGCGTGGCCGCTTTATTTCGAGGATCTGCCACGCATCGCGGCCGCGGAATCAGCGGTGCCGTACTGGCCGACCTCGCCGTATGGCGGCGGACAAACCGTGACCGATCCAGGCGTTGGCGATGACCACCACGCGGTGGCGACGCGGCCTGATTCGCAATTCTGGTCGACGCCGGAATACTGGGATTCCAGAGAACTTTCGCTCTTCAACACCGCGTTCGGCTACGGCGGTCCCTGCTGCCTCACCAGCACGTGCGCATATCTCGGCACGCAGGAGCCCAACCTCTTCCAAGCCGCCGGCCTCGAGCACACCAACAGCATTTACGACATCCCGCACGTCAATTTCAGCATCACCAAACATTACGGCCCGCCCGCCACGGACTCCATCCGCGAATACATCCGCCGCGGCGGACTCTGCCAGGGGTTGAACCTTGCCTACGCCCTCGAGTCCATGCGCGCGCACCGCCACACATGGGGCGGAATTTCGGCGACGTTCAACGACGTCTGGGGCGAAAACGGATGGTCCATCATCGACTACTACCTGCGCCGGAAAATCAGCTACTACTTCGTGAAGCGCGCCCTCGCCCCGGTCAAGTGCATCCTCCGGCGCGGCGGACGCGCAAACTTCGGCGGACGCACCACCGAGGTGATGATCATCCTCATCAACAGCACGCGCCGGCTCAGGCGCGGCACCATCTGCTTCGGCTACCAGAGCTTCGACGGCACGAAGTGCGATTACCACACCGTGTCATACCGCGTCGAGGCCTTCTCCCGCGAAGTACTCGCCGCCTACCCCATTCCCACCGACGTGCAGTTGCAACACGGCAACGTCGTCGCGATCGAAGCCTGCTCCACCCTTCCCTCCGCCACATGGCGCCACACCCCCTTCCGTGACATCGAGCTCCCCTCCACCGAGCTCGCCGTCACACACGTGCGCGCCATCCACAACGACCTGCTCATCCACATCCAGGCCCGCCATTACGCGCATGCCGTTTCCATCGACATCCCCGATGACTACCACATGAGCGACTGCTGGTTCGACCTCGTCGCCGGCGAAATCCGCGCGATCCGCATCTACAACGGCGCCAACCTTCCGCAACCCATCCGCGTCTCCTGCGAAAACGACCGGAGCTTCATTGATGAATAAAAAAAAATCACCTCCCCTTCGCGACGACACCGCCGCCGACACCGCCGTCGCCGCCTTCATGCGTTACCTCGACGCCGAAAAAAACTTCTCCCCCCGCACCCGCTCCGCCTACCTCCAGGACATCGCCCAATTCGCCGCCCACTGCTGGCCCGACGCCAAACGCGTCCCCTTGCCCCTCCCGTGGCCGCGCGTCACACCCGCCGACGCCTCCGCCTTTGTCGCCCGCTTCCTCCGCCACAACGCCGCCCCCTCCACCACCCACCGCAAACTCGCCGCGCTCCGCTCCTTCTTCAAATTCCTCATCCGCGAAAAAACCCTCGACGCCTCGCCCTTCGCCTCACTCCGCGGCCCGCGCACGCCTCGCACGCTTCCCGCGCTCCTCTCCCAGGAGCAGGCCGACCAACTCCTCCGCGCTCCTGTCCAACCCTCCGGGCTCGCCCCCGAATATCGTCGCTCGCCGCCCGAAATGCGCCACTACCTGACCCTTCGCGACGCCGCCATCATGGAGCTGCTCTACACCTCCGGCATGCGCATCGGCGAACTCACCGCCCTCTCCCGCCGCGACCTCGACCCCACCGCCGGCGTCGCCCGCGTCCGCGGTAAAGGCGACAAAGAGCGCCTCTGCATGATCGGCAAACCCGCCCTCCGCGCGCTTCACGCCGCCGACGAAGCCGCCGCGCCTTTCTGGTCCCTCACGCCCGACGCGCCCCTCTTCCGCAACTACAACGGCCAGCGCCTCACCGCCCGCTCCGTCCAGCGCGTCATGAAAACCTGGCTCATCCGCGCCGGCCTTCCCGCCACACTCTCCCCCCACAAACTCCGCCACGCCTTCGCCACCCATCTTCTCGACGCCGGCGCCGACCTCCGCAGCGTTCAGGAACTTCTCGGCCACGCCCACCTTTCCACCACCCAAATCTACACCCACCTCTCCATCCAGCGCCTCCGTAAAACCTACACCGACGCCCATCCCCGCGCATGAACACGAAGTGAAAAGTTAACAATTAACACAAATTTGCCATCAAGGTGGGGCGCGACCGCCGGGCGCGCCGGGTATTGGATGGACGTTTATTTTTCTCGCTTGCGTTGCT
>JAVBOU010000179.1:0-13573 GCA_031550185.1 Kiritimatiellia bacterium
TACTCATAACGGATGTGTCAACGTATACTGGATTGGTGCTAAAAAATCACCAATTTCGTGCTATTTTCCGAAACGCTAAACCGCGCGGTGGCAGAGCCCAGGCTCTCCCACGGCGCGTCTTTTGATGTTTACCAGGCGTCGGTCCGGAAGGGGGAGGCAGGGAGGCCGTCGTTGTTGAAGAGGTTGCAGCCTTCGGGGTTGTCGGCCCAGGCGTAGCGGACGGCGACAGGGTTCTGCAGGCCGTCGTTCCAGACAACGACGGAGTTGCCTTCGATCTTCGCCTGGGCGGGTGCGAAGGCGCGCGTGGCGTCGGCGATGTAAAATGTTTTCAAGGCGCCGTTGCGCGCGAGCAGGCCGCTGCCAACGTGGTCGAAGAAGAGACGGATGCGACCGTTGGCCTCGTAGGTCATGCTGCGGTAGAGCGGACCGGAGGGAACGCCGGGTTTGCCATAGGTGTTGATGAGCGACCACTGCGCAAGACGGAATCCGACGTCGCGTTTGTTGCGCGGATGGATGTCGACGGCGTCGCCAATGTCGATGATGACGGCCATGCCGCCGCCGGGACGACGAGCCAAGTCGGCGATGCCTTCGCGGACGTAGGGCCAGAGGGCGTTGGGGTCGTAGTCGCGCGGCTGCTGGTAGTTGGCGAGCTGAACGGCGAGGAAGGGGAAGTCGCCCTGGCCCCAGAGGTGGCGCCAGTCTTCGACCATGCCGCGGAGGAGTTCGCCGTAGATGCGGGCGGTGCCGCCGGCGTTGGATTCGCCCTGGTACCAGATCATGCCGCGCAACGCGTAGGGGATGAGCGGCCAGATCATGTTTTCGAAAAGGATGTATGGCGTGTTGGGATCGCCGGGGCCCATGAGCTGGACGTCGGGCGGGAGGCGGCGGCCGAAGTTGGCCTCACATTTGGCGCGCCATTCGCCGGCGAGGGAAAGGGCTTGGGCGTTGTCGTCGGCGACGCGCACGCGCATGAGGTTGGCGGGGCCGATAAGGCCGCCGTCAAAGAGGAAGGAGTGGACGCGCACGGCGATGACGGCGCGGCCGGCCTTCACGAGATGGCCGGGGACGCGGTACTCGCGCGGGACGTTCCAGTAGCATTCCTCGAATTGCGCGCCCATGCCGCCGACGCGCTCGCCGTTGAAGAAGGTGACGTCGTGTTTGTCAGCCGCGCCGATGCCGAGGAGCAGATCCTTGCCGGCCCACGCGGCAGAAATTTCGATGGTCTTGCGGAACCAAAAAGTGCCGCTGTATAAATGGCCGCGCATCTGCCACGTCGCGGGGAGCGCCATTTCATCCCAGCCGCGATCGTCGAAGCCGGGGCTTTCCCAGCCCGCGGTTTCAGGCGTGCGACCAGGTTCGGGCTTGATGTTCATCTTCGCGAGCTTGAGCTGGTCGCGCATGCCGACGGCCGTGGGATCGTACGGGTCGATGCCGTCCCAATGCGCGGGGCTGTTGATCGTGGCCTCGTAATGCTCGACCGTTTCGCGGCCGATCGCCTGGCACATGAGCGCCTCGCGGCTCATCCACGCCTCGATGCGCGTGCCGCCCCACGAGGTGTTGAGCATGCCGACCGCGACGCCGAGTTCCTTGTGCAGCTTCCAGGCGAAGTTCATGCCGACCGCGGAAAACATTTGCACCGTCTCCGGCGTCGCGACTTCCCACACGGCGTTGAATGTCGCCTTGCGTCCGCCCGCGTCCGCCACGCGCGGCACGGTGATCATGCGGATCGCGTTGTTCGGCGCCTGACTTTCGGCGGGATTCGAATTGCCAACCGTCCACTCCATGTTGGATTGCCCGGAACAGAGCCACACTTCGCCGATCCAAACGTCGTTGAACTCCGCCACTTCATCGGGATCCGGCGTCGTCACGTGCATCACATAGGGGCCGCCCGCGGACATGGCCGGCAGGCGCACGAGGAACGCGCCGTCGGCGCCCGCCATGCCCTCCGCCGTGATGCCGTTGAGCGTCACGCGCACGCGCAACTTTGGCTTTGTCCACCCCCACACCGGCAGCGACATTTCGCGCTGCAACACCGCATGATCTGAAAACACAGAGGCCAGTTTCATGAACTTTTCCTTTCGGTTGAAAAACACAAGGTGCGATGAAGTTACACCATGCCATGAAAAAGTCAATTCAAAACACCGCCCACCACTTACATCCGGCGCGTGAAGTCGAGGGGGAGGATGAAAACGGGGCACTCGGCGGACTTTGCCACGTGCGAGGCCGTGTTACCGAAGAAAATGGAACCGTGACCCTGGCGACCGAGGACGATGAGGTCGATCAAGACGGATTTGGCGTAAGCGAGAATTTGTTCGCCGGGCTTGCCGAAACGGACGACGGCCTGGAGGTTCTGGCCGGCGGGGAGGCGGTCCTGGTAAGCTTTGAGATGCGCGTCGATTTCGGCACGCGTCTTGTCGTCGATGTTGTCGACTTCGTTGACGTAGCCGCGCCAGAATTGCGCCGCGGGTTCGGGCAGCACATGCAACACGTGCAGTGCGCAACCGTAGCGGCCGGCAAGATCGACGGCGAAGTCAAAAGCAAGGTTGGCGTTGTCGGAGAAGTCGGTGCAGAAGAGAAGGTGCTTGAAGGCGTACATGGTTCACTCCTTTACTTGACCCATTTGGGGAGCCAGAGCGCGAGTTCGGGAACGCACATGAGCAGCGCGGCGACCGCGATCAGCGCGAGCAAAAAGGGCAGGGAGCCGCGGAAGACGGTTTGCAGCGAGATACCGCGGTCGACGCCGTTGACGACGTAGGCGTTGACACCGACCGGCGGCGTGATGACGCCCATTTGCACGACGAGCACGATCATCACGCCAAACCAAATCGGATCGATGTGCAGGCGCACCATCACGGGATAGAAGATCGGCACGGTCAGCAAAATCAACGCGAGCGCGTCGACAAAGCAACCGATGATCAAGTAGAAGAGCATGACGAGCAGCACGACAACCCACGGCGCGACCTTGAGCCCGGAGAGCCATCCCGCCAGCGCCATCGGCAGCTCCGTCGCGGCAAGAAAATGCCCCAGCACCGTCGCGCCCGCGATGATGACCATCACCATGCACGACATGCGCAGCGTCTCTTCCGTGGCACGCCAGACGCTCCGCCACGAAAGGTTGCCGCCGATCGCGCCAACAAGCACGCTGCCGACCGCGCCGACCGCCGCGCCCTCCGTCGGCGTGAAGAATCCCTTGAACATGCCGCCCATGACCAGCGTGAACAGCAACACCACCTGCCAGATGCCGCGCAACGACTTGAAGCGCTCCTTCCACGGTACATGCGCCACGCCCGGCGCGATCTTCGGATTCACGCGGCACCAGATGGCAATGACCACGCAAAACGCGACCGTGACAATGATGCCGGGAATAATGCCCGCGATGAAGAGTTTGCCAATCGACTGCTCTGTCAAAATGCCATACACGATGAAGACCACGCTTGGTGGAATCAGCATCCCCAATCCGCCGCCTGACGCGACCACGCCCGCGGCTAGCGCGTCGTTGTACTTGAAGCGCCGCATCTCCGGCAACGCCACCGCCGCCATCGTCGCCGCCGTCGCCGGACCCGATCCGCAAATCGTCCCGAACGCCGCGCACGCGCCGACCGTCGCCATCGCCAGCCCGCCGCGAATCCAGCTCATCCAACAATACGCCGCGTGAAAAAGCTTCGAGCTCATCCCCGTGTGAAACGTCACCTGACCCATGAAAATGAAGAGCGGGATCACCGTCAGGCTCGAGTTCGAAAACGTGTCGGACAAGTCCGACGACACCAGCGAGAGCGCCGCCGTCGCGCTCCCCGTGATCACCGCCAGCCCCACCGCGCCGACCACCGCCATCGCGAACGCCACCGGCATGCTGCACGCCAGCAGCAGGAACAGCGCGCCGATGCCAATCAATCCAATCACAAACTGGCTCATGCCTTCACCATCTCCTTTCCCGGCTTCACGAGATGAAACAACACCACGAGCGCCGTCAGCCCGCACGCCACCGCCAGCACCCAGAACGTCCAGAAAAACGGAATCCCCAGCGTGTTCGAAACCTCGCCGTTCAGCCGCATCCGTTCGCCGCGGATCCACAGCCCGTGCGCCGTAAATCCCAGCGCCGCGATCATCGCCGCGCGCATCAGCGAGTCCACCACCAGCCGCGCCGTTGGCCTCAGCTTGCCGAAGAAAAATTCAATCGCCACATGCCCCTTCGCCGCCGTCGTCAGCGGCAGCGCGCCCGCCACCGCCAGCACCGCGAGAATCCGCACCACGTCGTACGCACCCACAAACGCGCGTCCCGCCATGCGCATCGCAATGTCCGTGCACGTCAGCAACGCCATCGCGACCAGCGCCACTCCGGACATCAGCGCAAACGCGTAGACCAGCGCCACCACGCATTCCCAAAAAATTCCACGACCCCGCCGGGCCGGCTTTTCAATGACAACATCCATGTGAACCTCGTTTGAGCGGTTGATTGGCGCGCAAGCCCGACAACATCAGTTGACGACGCGCTTGACTTCGGGTTCGAGCCGCTTGAGCTCGTTGCGGATGCCGAGCGTTTCGGGGGAATCCGCGTTGTTCGGCGTTGCGGCGGGAGCCGCGGGCGCGGGGTTCTTCGCCTTCCAATCGTTGTACTGGGCCTTGATCGCCTCAAGCTTTTTGGCGAGAACCGGCTCGTCCTGTTTCATGAGGCGAAGCTCCGTGATGAGCTTGTCGCGGGTCGTGCCTCTGGCCGCGTCGCGCTGGGCGGTGAGCGTTTTCGAACGCTCCTGAAAGTCGAGGTATTGCTTGGAAATTTTCTTGTAGTCCTCAAGGTACGGATTGACGGCCGGCGCGACGGCGGCAACCGCAGCAGTTTGGGGTTTGTCAAGCTGGCCGCGGAGGAAATAGTAACGTTGAAGAAGGCGCAGATGCTCGGGTTCGGCCTCGTCCAGCGTGCCGCCGAAAAAGTTGACTTTTTCCGGCGGCACGGCAGTCAGGCCGTTCCATTGGCCGTTGGCAAAGTACCAGGCGTTGAGCGGCGTGGCGTTGATGTCGGGATATTCGAGGAACGTCCCGCCGGGCAATTCGCCCGCCGGCGTCGTGATGCCGGTGAGTGCCAGACCCCAGGCGTGACAGCGGCCGGAAGCCTTGAGGTTCTCAGGAAGCGGAGGAAGCTTGGTAAAATCGAAACCCGTGGCAGATGTGAGTTTGGGAGTCGGGATTTCAGCCTTGCCGCCAAGCGCGGTCGGAAGTTCGAAATGAACGGGCGACTCCTGCGCATTGGCATGGGGCATCATCGCGGGAAAATAAAGGTCGATGACGACCGTGCCGAGAAGGAAGACAAGAAGGTAAACAGGAATGAAGGTTTTCATGGTTTTTTAACGGAGTGCGGTGTAGGCGAGGGTGATGAAGAAAATGCCGATGAGAAGAAAAACAATACCAATGGTTTTTTGCAGCGCCGGACGGTCGGCAAGGCAAAAGCACGCGCGCCGCATGTGATACGGCGAGAACATGATCACCATGCCCTTGATCGCGGCGATGTAAGCGTAGACGACAAGTGCGATGCGCCATGCGGAGGGATGCGCGCGCACGGCCAAAAAGAGCGGACACGGAAAGAGCATCAGAATGCCGGCAACAGCGCGGCAGGCGAGCAGCTCCGGCATCCACCAGCAGGTGAGGAACGCGAGCGCGGCCGTCAGCGGAACCAGAACCTGCGGTTGCTGAACCGGACGCAAAAAATCGAGCGGCAACACCATGGTCGCCCATGCCGCAAGAATCCATGTGATGACGGCCAAAATCCGGCCTGTCCACTCAGCGCGCGGAAACCCGCGCAAAAATGCGGCAACCGCGGACGACGGAAAGACGAGAAACGCGAGACCGGCGAGCGCCTGAAACGCGCCGCAAATAAAGGCCCAGTGCGACGGGGTTGGATTGTCGATCATAAGTTAAAAAGGGACTCAAAAACAAAGCGAGTTATTTTGGAGTAACGCGAGGTGAATTGCAAGCCAAATGCACGCAACCACTCAAGCGCAGGAGACCGGATCGACGCGTTCCATTTCGGACAGACTCTTTTTGTCAGCAGGCTTGCGCGGCGGAAGGGTTTGGGGTACACTCTTGGCCTTCATTTTTTGAACAGGAAAAGGTTTGCCATGTCTCATAAGAACAAACACGATCACCCGCATCAAGACGCACCGAAAGAGCAGGAAAAGCCCGACGCAACGGAGGGTGCGGCGCAGCCGGAGGTGGGGGAAAAAAAGGCCGGACAACCCGAGGTGAATCCGCTGGAGGCGGAGCTCGCGGTGATGAAAGATCGCTATGTCCGGCTGATGGCGGATTTCGATAATTTTCGAAAACGCCAGTTGCGCGAACGCGAGGAGATGGTGAAGCGTGCGAACGAGGGTTTGCTCGAGGATTTGCTGCCGTTTCTCGACACGTTTGACATCGCGCTGGAAAAGGGCGACAAGGCGGATCCGTTTGTGAAGGGGATGCAGATGGCGGCGGATCAGTTGCGCGGGATTTTGGCCGGGATCGGCATGGTGCCGGTGGAGGCGGCGGGCAAGGCGTTTGACGCGAACGCGCACGAGGCGCTGACGCATGTGCCGTCGGCGGAAGCGGCGGAGGGACAGATCATTTCCCAAGTGCGGCGCGGCTGGACGCTCAACGGGCGTTTGTTGCGCGCGGCGCAGGTGGTGGTTTCGGCGGGTGCGCCGGCGGCAGACGGGGAGGCGAAATAAGATGGCCGCAAAACGCGATTACTACGAGGTGCTGGGCGTGTCGAAAACGGCGACGCCGGACGACGTCAAAAAGGCGTACCGCAAGCTGGCGATGCAGTATCATCCGGACCGCAACCCGAACGACGCGGCGGCGGCGGAGAAGTTTAAGGAGGCGTCCGAAGCCTATGAGGTTTTGAGCGACGAGGACAAGCGCCACAAGTACGACAGGTTCGGCCACGAGGGCGTGAAGTCGACGTTCGGCCAGGGCGGGTTTGACTTCAACCGTGACTTCACGCATGGCGCGGACATCCAGGATATTTTTGAGTCGCTCTTCGGCGGCGGGTTCGAGTTTGCGGGCGGCGGCGGACGGCGGCGTCAGTCGCGCGAGCCCAACGGGCCGGAGCGCGGCGAGGATTTGCGTTTCGATTTGGAGATTGATTTGGAGGAGGCACTGTTTGGCGCGGAGCGTGAGCTTGAGCTGCCGGTACGCGATGATTGCGCGACGTGCCACGGCACGGGCGCGGCGCCGGGATCAAAGCGCGAAACTTGCCGGCAATGCGGCGGCCACGGGTTTGTGATCGCGGGCGGCGGATTTTTTCAGATTCGCCAGACGTGTCCGGTGTGCCAGGGTTCGGGCTCGGTAATTCTCAAACCGTGCGGCACGTGCAAAGGTTCGGGTCGCGTGAAGGCGCGCCGCAAGTTGCAACTGCGCATTCCGCGCGGTGTTGAAACCGGTTCGCGCCTGCGACTGACCGGCAAGGGCGAAAGCGGCGTGCGCGGCGGACCGGCGGGCGATTTGTATGTGGTGCTGCATGTGCGCGAAAATGAAATTTTCCAGCGTGAGGGCGACGACCTGATCTGCACGGTGCACGTCTCGCCCGCGATCGCGGCGCTGGGCGGCGATGTCGAAGTGCCGACGCCGGAGGGGATGGCGAAGCTGCGCCTCACGCCCGGCACGCCGTCGGGCAAGGTTTTTCGTCTGCGCGAAAAAGGCATGCCGAGTTTGAATGGACGCACGACCGGTGATTTGCATGTGCGCGTGATTGTCGCGGCGCCGGTGAATTTGACCTCCGAGCAAAAGGGCTTGTTGCAGCAGTTGCTCGTCGCCGAGAAGCCCAACAATTATCCGCAGATGCAACTTCTCACGGAACACGCGGACGAGTTTTTCAAGCGCCGCGACATTCTGCGGCAAAAGTAAAGGCGATTGTTTTCGTGGCAGAGCTGGACCTCTGCCACGCGCGTCATTTTTTCCGGGATTTCGACCGTGGCGTCGCGATGCTGAGCATGTCGGGATTGATTGCGGATGCGCTTTCGACGCACTGAAGCGCGATGTCTTCCTCGTCTTTTTGCATGTAATAGACCGACAAGGCCATGAGCCATGCCACGTAGGAACTGACATGCGTTTCGTCCAACATGGGGCATGCCTGCACAAGGGCGTCGGCCTCGTCCATTCGGTCTTGCCGGCACAACAACTGGAGCAATGCGGCGTGCGCAAAGAGGTAGGCGGAATGCCGGGCGACCAGGTCGCGCAGGATGGGCTCGGCCTCGGCGTCGCGGTCGCGCCGAATGAGTGAAACCGCATAATTGTAGCGCATGGGAAAGTAGTCCGGAGCTTCCGACATAATCTCCTGGGAAAGCGCGTCGAGTCGCTCCCAGTTGGGACGTTTTGCGCGCACGGCCTTCACGGCCTTGATGTAAATTTTTTGCAGCCTCGGAGGAAGGGCGGGGCAAAATTGGAAGTCGGGATCCAGCTTGGTTGTGTGCAGGGCCTTTTCGCTCCGCTTGCCTTGATAAAGGACGTCCAGCTTTTCGCCTTGCTTGAGCGCGGCGCGGTCGTGCAATTCCATGGCCGCCGCCATCCTGAGTTGATCGGAGCCAAACGAGCTGGTCGCCAGCGTCCGCAGGAGCTCGGTCGCCGCAGGGTGTTTTGACGCGCATAGCATCATGAGGCTGTCTTGGGGGCTGGCGTTGACCGCCACAGCCTCGTTCAACGCCAGTTCACCGGCGTCGACGGAAATTTGGCGCACCGCCCACGCCTTCATGTTCTTCGGCTTGAGCATGCGGGAGAGCAATGCGCGCGGACACAGGTTGAGCAACGACGTGTACGTCCAGTCACCGCGGACGGTATTGGGCGTTGCGCCATCCCGCAACGTCTGAAGGTGCATCCGGATGATGTCGTCCAACGAGCCGCCGCAGGAGGCGTGGCCGAGGTCTGTTTCGGCGCGTGTGAAGTCACCCAGGTTTGCGGCGGCCACGCCGGTGTAAAAGCAAACACGCGGTGTGTCGGCAAATGCACTGCGCCTTGCCACGGAAAGAATGTCGTGATGGCGTTTGTGGCAGGCCAGCGCTTCGCAAACTTTCACGACGGAGTCCTCGCTGAGCATCGTCATTGCCGCCGCCGCATGGATGGCATCGGTCGAGCCGCACAGATCGTCCAGAATATAGAGGCAAATGGAAAGGCTGGCCAATCCGAAGACGTTGGGATATGGCGAATCGGAAAAACTTTTGCGCAACACGCGAATGGCCTCGTCGACCTCGCCCAGGTAAAAATGGCATAGCGACAGATTATTGGCGGAGGGGTGATACCGCGGATTGGCCACCAGAGCCGCTTCGAAGTATTTTTGGGCCGCTTTGAATTTGTGTCCGCCGAGTAATTCCACGCCCTTTTCCAGAAGAGGACCGCATGTGCTCAAGTCCTCGTCCCAAATGTCGTTGCAGGGACGTCCCGGCGCGATTGCCGCGCCCTTTAACGTCCGGTGCGACAACATGCAACAAAACTTATACTTTTTGCCGCTTCCGCAAAAGCAGGGAGCGTAAGGATCAGGTATGCCATACATGCAGAAAAGTATAACGCGAGTGTGCCGGCAAAACAAGTGCGGCGGTTTTAAGATGAAACTATCCGCCGATCCGCACTCACTTTGCTTGCGCTCCACGACGGGTATTGTTGTGATGTACCTTCGGTGCTATTGCATTTTCGTGCCGCAATGTTGCATGAAAATGCTATATTTTCACGCATCTCTCAACGCACAAAAAGCAGCGTGGGCGGCGGCAATTCAACCAGCGCAAAAAATCCGAGGTTCGTTTCACCTTTTGGCGCGAGATCGGAGGCGGTGAAGTGCAAGTTTATCGCGTCATACGTGGTGGCGACGCGCTCCCACATTCCGTTTTCCGGATTGTAACGCAACATGCGTAGCAACGTGGTGTCGCGCACAGCGGTCTCGTCATAACGGAAAGTGACGCTCGCGCTGGTGAAAGCGGGTGATTCGAAATTCCAAATTGATTTCACCGACTTCAAGGCGAATCCGATTTTCGGCACGTCGGGATGATCCGGCGCGAGGAGAAAGCAATTCCAATTGCCAGTTTGCAACCCCGAAACCGTGATGCGCGCGCAGTTCGCCAGAATCAATGTGTAATTTTGAGAACGGTCCCCGACCAGGTATTGGTTGGCGTAAAATGAGTGCGCCGTGAACAGTATCCTGCCCTTGTTGATGGCATACCAGCCGGAACCATCACGCATTGTGGTGGAACCCAAATTGGCCGCCGTGTGGTAATAACGGAGATCCAGGTCTCGCGCGACATTTTCGCCGTCCGCGATGATCTTGCCATTGTTATAGAGCGTTCCGCCGTGGATTTTTCCCCAGCCGGAAATGACGCCTGTCGCACTCGCGTTATTTCTCACCCTCAATTCTGTGGACTCCAATGTCGTCCCTCGCAAAATTATTTTGCCATTGACATTGGCGCTGTTGCCAATCAAAACCGACTTGAAAGACGCCGTCATGGGGCCAAGCTCCATCAACTGGTATGCGGGACCTTCTTTGTTTCCACGAAAACCAAAATGCGTCGCGCCGAGCACGGTAAAATTCGCGTCAGCCTTGAGATGCGCGTTTCCTCCAATTCCAAAATAAAAAATATTTGAAATGATCAGACTGCCCGAATCATGGATCAACTCGCCGCTGCCAAAAGGATTTGACACGCCATCACTCACACCGATCCGCACCTCGCGCAGGGTCAGGTTTCCGCCTTTGTTGACAAGGCGGCCATATCCGTTGTTGACTCCGGCAATCGTCGACTTGCCGATCACCGTGCCACCCGAAACGTTCAACGTGCCCTCGTCAACAAGCAAATAGCCTGAAGTGTTCGAGCCTGTGCCGATGTTCAACGTGGTTGGGTTTGCCTCAACATCCGCGCCAATCACCGCGGGATAAGCTTCGGAAGTTCCGGCATTGATGTCAACCTGCGTGACGCCCGGCACCGCCGCGGGATTCCAGTTGGCCGGGTCGGTCCAGTCCTGTGTGGCGCCGTTGCCCGTCCAGTTTGCGGCGTGAACACCGGCGGCCATGAGTGCGCAAGCAAAACCAAACGCGAGGCGGATTTTTTCCGAATCAAAAAATGGACGTGACATCATCTTGCTCCTTGGATGAACTGGCGCGTTTGCGCGTCAGGGTTCCCCAACATCTGCAACAACTATACCCCGCCACTTCATCGCGTGTCAATTCCCAATCCGAACCAAACACCAAAAGTTTCTCGTGGCGTGGCAGTGGCTCTGCCACGCCACAAGTCGTTTTTTTCTTACATCCAGCACGCGACATCAAATGCGGCGTCGGCGATGGAATTGGACGAAGGGAGCAATTGGGCCTCAAGCGTGCGCGCCGCGGGAACGGGGAGTTCGGGAAAGGCGAGACGTTTCACCGGCGCGTCGAGATGACCGTGGCAGGCGTCCGCGATGCGCGCCGCGATTTCGCCGGCAAAACCGCCGGTGAGCGGGCCTTCTTCGACAATAAGCACGCGGCGAGTTTTTTGAACCGACGCCACCAGCGTTTCGACATCCAGCGGCGCGAGCGAACGCACGTCCACCACTTCGGCGGAGACTTCGCGCGCGTCGAGAAGCTGCGCGGCGGCCAGCGCCTGATGGGTCATCCACGACCACGCGATGATCGTCACGTCCGTGCCTTCGCGCGCAATCTGCGCTTTGCCAAAAACGAGTGGCGCGGGAAGTCCGTCCCATTCGGCACGCATGGGGTAAATCATTTTGTGTTCGACGAAAAGCGTGACGCATTCCGAACGCAACGCGGTTTGGAGCAACGCGGAATAGTCGTGTGGCAACGCCGGCGCGATGACACGCAGGCCGGGAATGCCGGTGAAGAGACGTTCGACCATTTGCGAATGCGTGGCGCCGTAACCGCGTCCGCCACCGGAGGGCAGGCGGATGACCAGCGGGCAGTCGAGGCCGTAAACGGGCTTGAGCTTTGCGGCCATGTTCATGAGCTGGTCGACGATGAGCGTGGCAAAGTCGGCGAACATGATTTCAACGACCGGACGCAAGCCTGCGACCGCCGCGCCAATCGCGGCGCCGACAATGGCCTGCTCGGAGATGGGCGTGTTGCGGATGCGCTCCGGGCCGAACTCGTCGAGCAGTCCTTTGGTGACGCCGAACGCGCCGCCGTAACGCGCGATGTCCTCGCCCATGATGAGGATTTGCGGATCGCGCCGCATTTCGGCGGCCAGCGTTTCGCGGAGGATTTGGATGGTGGAAAAGGAGCTCATGTCAGGTGTAACCGAGTTGACGGAGAAGGAAGAAATTTTTCATCCAGTTTTTCTCAACCTTCACCCAGAGATTGAGCTCGCAGGCGGCGAGGCTGAAGGCGGATTCGATTTCGGGTTGCGCGAGCCGCTTGACGTAGCGAAGCGTGCGGCCCTTGTCGCCAATGACAATGCCTTTTTGCGAAAAACGGTTGACGAGAATGGAGGCGTTGATGGTCCAGTTGTCCGGCGCGTGCTCCTCGATGCTGTCGATGAGCACGGCGACTTCATGCGGGATTTCCTCGTGAAGCTTGGCGAAAAGTTTTTCGCGGATGACGTCGGCGATCGCGAGCTTGCGCGGATAATCGGTGAGCAGCTCCGGATCAAAAATCGGCGCGCCGGTGACGGGCGCAAGCTCAAAGAGGCGCGTGAGCAGCGCGTCGATGCCCGTGCCTTTTTCCGCGGAAATTTTGATTGGCGAAAAGGGTGGCGGCGCGATGTTTTTTTCCGCGGCAAGACGCAACCACAACGCCTCAAACGGCGCGGGATTGAAACGCCCCTCGTCGCATTTGTTGAGCGCGATGCACCACGGCGTTTCGAGTCGGATCAAACGGCTGAACCATCCCTCGTCTTCGAGTTGCGGCGAGTGGCTGGCGTCGACCACCAGGAGCATGATGTCCGCGGAACCGGCGATGTTGCGCGCGGTGCGGTTCATCAGTGTGCCGAGCGTGGACTGCGCCTGATGAAGCCCCGGCGTGTCGAGAAAAATCAACTGCCCGCGCTGGTCGGCGAAGAACCCGCGAATGACCGCGCGCGTGGTCTGCACGACCGGCGTGACAATGGAAATTTTTTCACCGACGAGGCGGTTGATGAGCGTCGACTTGCCGGCGTTGGTGCGCCCGACAATACCGATGGTAGCGGTGCGAAATTCAGGCGTGGGGTTAGTCATGGAAAATACACTTTCTGATCTTCGGGCGTGGTAAATTGGTAGTGACCCACGAGGCAGGAACGCGTTGGCATTCCTTTATACACTTGGCAGCCACCATGTATGATTCGGTCATTTTTCGTCCCAAAATCCGAGTCGATGCCAAAATACGGAGCGCCGTAAACGATGCGAACCGTCGGCGAATGACACTTCGGACACACCCGGGGATTCGTCACTTTCGGTTCTGACGCGCATCCCGCCAGCACACACACATATAGCAATGGAAAAAGAAATTTTGTCATGCCTGTCCTTGCCGAATGAATATAAACGGAGCGGCGCAAAAACACAAGCAAACACGCTCCGTGGGGGGGGAGGGGGGCTGCCCCCGCCCCAAATTTAATTAGTAAATCTGGTTTATAAAAAAACGAAAAAATTTAAAAAAAACGTTAAGCAA
>JAVBOU010000213.1:0-4805 GCA_031550185.1 Kiritimatiellia bacterium
TGGTGGAAAGTGGTTGAAAATGGTAGATTGGGTAAGGAGAAAACGAGCTTTCGGGGCGGATCGGGGAAAATAGTAAATTCGGGAATTCTTTTAGCCAGAGGGGCGGTTTTGAAATGTTTTCGGGAAGAAAAACTATTTTGACGCGGGGCGGGCAACGGGGTTTCAGGGCGGACGCAAGTGGGATGCAAAGGGGTTGCGGAGGGGATGCGGGCGCTTTCAAACGTCGTCATGCCGTCGATGTTGATGACGGATTCAAAATTAACAAACGGCAGGCGCGTGATCGGGAGGTGGGGATGAAAAACAGGACGCTTTTAATAAAGCGCATTTAGGTACACGCTTTTGTAAATGCGATCGTCTTCGTCTGTTGTGATGTAATAAAGCTCAATATCGGCCACTTGCATCTTTCCGGGCGTTATCTTTAATTTATCGACATTCCGATCGAGCTCGAGTTTTACACGTTTGTCAAAATAGTTTGGCACCACAACTTGCCAACCTTTCTCCTCCGCATCCATGTCCAATGCACGGATATTGATTTCCACTTTTTTAAGTGCAAGCTGTTGTAGTTTTTTGTTATAGCGTTCTGTGCGCTCAGGAACTGCAGCGATGAAATCAGTGTCAAATGTGACGCCTCCACCCAGATTGTTGCTATCCAGACTGATCGACATTGTGTCTTTACCGACGTTCAACCTGCGTCTTGCCGGTTTGAAAACCTTGGTTGCATTCGATGCGATGTTGTATTGATTTGCCGCGGCAGAGCGAATGGCGTCCTGCAGTTGCATGGGATCAACCATATACAGATTTTCTATTTGCTGCTGGACGTGATTGACGGTCGATCCGATGGCATTAGTGTTCCCATTGCCGCTTGGGGTGGCGGGATGAAATTTTGACATGGCGCAGCTTGCCCCATACAGGACAAGTCCGCCGACCGCTACCGTTATAATTGCTGTTTCAGGCTTCATGTGATTCAACTTCGTTTTGCTCCGTACTTCGCGAAGCCATGCGTGGAACGCCTCTTCATTCCCGAACATTAACCGAATGACGACGTCCGTCCAGAAACTCCCGTGCGAAACCTGTTGCACATAGATTTCCGCGCCAATGGTGTATTGCGGAAACAAGCGATTGAGCACGCCGGGGACGTGGCCGGTGATCCGGTCAAGGCCGGATAACGACGAAATCACATCATCCGGCACGGGGTAGAGGTCCTTGATGTTATATCGCAAAGTGTGCGTGGAGTCAAATGTGTAGGTCAAACTCATGATGATTATGCCGTGTTGTGTGAGGTTTAGTCGTCGGGGAAAATGATGAGGGCGGGGCGTCGTGGGGGAGGAAAATGGCGGTGTATTCAACCTTCAGGATCGGTTTCGCGCTGACAGCCTGCCTCCAGCGGCTTCAAGTTAAACATACTCTCAACCACAGCGACGGCATCGGGATGCGGCGCACAGAACACGACGGCGCGCGGGGGTTCAATTGACGTTATGGTTAGGGTGTTTTTTTCAAGGGCATCAGTAAGCAGATCCTCATAACTCATCATTCCAACTGCTGGCAACACGGTGCCGGGCACACAGTTGTCAATTGTCTCGATGACTTTCTTCGTGTGCTCATCCTTTTCGACAACACAAAAAATGAGCATGGCTCGTTTTAGGGAGACCGGATGCCTTATGGAATCATAGGCTTTGCCATGTTCCATTTTTTGTGCCTGAAGCACGAGTTCCGCAACGCGCTTTGTGAAAAACCGCTTCAACTGCTCTTTGTATTCCTGGGGTATATTCAAGGAATCCACAAAAGAGGGATTGTGTGGTGTGCTACTCATGACTTGCGTTTCTTAGGCTGTTTCCCGGCCATTTTGGCGGCGGCCAGTACAAACGGACAACTGGAGCAGTCTTTGTTGTTGATGTTGTTGTTGTAAGCGTGCCCACCGATCGCAATGCTGCCGTTGTGAGCAGTGATGTGTGAGGTTTTGCCGCCATCGATGCCGAGAAGCCAGTCCGCAGTCACCCCACAAGTAATGCAGATTTTAACTATTTGACCGCTCTTGATGTCAGCACCAATTTTCTCCAACCGTTCTAGCGTTGCCGCTGGAATACCGGTTTTGTTTTCAAACTGCTTGTAGGACAGTGATCCCCTGATTTCTTTGATTCGAACAGAAAAAATCGACATAAAAAACAGCACAACTTCTTGGTTGACTCTCACCCCAGTTCTTGTGTATCTTGTTCCTCACCGACCGGAATGGATGCCGGCGATTATAACAAACACCTCTAACCTGAAAAAGGAAAACATTATGGCTGCACTGCTTGAGAAAACCAACACCCCCCGCTGGCGCGGCGTGACGCGCGCGGCGCGGGAGTTTGGTTGCTCGCCAACCCACCTCACCTACGTTCTTCACGGGCAGCGCAAGGCGACGGCGACACCATCGACATCCTGCAGCGTGGCACGCCCTGGGCGTCGCCACCGGCGCACGCCATGCACGTCAGCCGCCGCCGCGACTCCACCGGTGTGCACAAGGTCGACATCGAGTTTGTGCGCACCGGCAATGTGGCCGGCGCGTCGGCCAACACGATCACCCACGACGTGGCGGGAGACGCCAACGCCAGTCCCCTGCGCACGCTCAACGCCTCGCTGATGTTCACCGGCGGCTCTTCCAGCTCGAGCAAAAACGGCATCGACGTCGTGACGCGCGACATTCCGGAGGACCTCAACGACCGCCTGTTTTGGCGCGCCAACGTGCCGGGGTTCTTTGACGACGTCAACCTGGCCGACATCGTCATCCACGACGCCAAACGCGCCCAACCCGACACCGCCGGACGCTATCCGCGCGTCTGCGTCAACACCGCGCTGCCCGACCTGCTCGCGGCCGACGCGCCCTTCCGCGCGCGCCTCGAAACCTTCTCCTGCCTCGTCGACTTCAAGCGCATCGGCGCGGACAAAAAGACCGTCGACGTGGTCAAAAACACGCTGATCACGGTGGACCTGATCACCACCAGCGCGCGCACCCAACGCTATGAGTGGACAGAGTCCGCGAGAGCCACGGCCGGCGACGACCTGCCCCACGGCATCGCGCAAAAGCTTCTGGACACCTTTCAAGGCAGCGGCGCGGTGACCGTGCGATTCGCGCTCGACGTGGATGGCGCGCCCATCCCGCCGCTCATCGGCGAGACCTTTGAGGGGCTGCCCTGCCAGCGCTGCTCCGTCTCGCTTTGGTCGCGCGAATGCGTCGCCGAGTTCACCCCGTCACCCGAGCAATCGCTTGAGGACCGTGCCAAGCTGATCACCGGCTTCCGCGCGCGGAGTCAGAGCCGCTTCAACCGCAAGACGCGCGAAACCGGCGAGGTGCAGCCGGATTCCGGCGTCAACAACACCAAGATCACGCCCACCGCGAGCGTGGTCAAAAACGAGGGCGAGCGCAACATGCTGCGCCTCACCGGCGCGACAGACCCGACCCTCGAAATCATCCTCGATCCCGACGACATCACCGTTGGCGGCAAGAGCGCGCAAATGCGCGCGCAAAGGTTTCCGGTCTACGATCCCTTCGCGCAGAAGACGTACATCCGGGAATTTTCCATCCTCTCCACAGAGGGCAAACTCGTCGAGGAGTACAACCCGCCATGCTCGTGCGGCTGCCCTGACAACTGCACGTGCTGCAAGTGCAAGGACGATGACGATAGCGACGATGGCGGAGGAGGAACGCCCAAAGAGCCGGATGCGTGTGACGAGCCGTATCCCGGCGCGCCGCAGGATGACGCGCCGTACCCTGTCGCGGGCGGTACGTCCGGTGACGGGGCGTATCCCGCCAAAAAATACAAGTGCTGGTAGTAAAGGAAACATCATGCCCTCGAAAATTATCCTCACCCCGGTCCGCCACGTGCGCCGCGCAAGCAGCGGCCGCAAGCCCATTTCCGAATATGTTGGCGCGATGGCCGAAACCTTCGCGGCGCTTAAAACCGCGCCGTGGCGCCGCGCGTTCACGCCGCTGAAGGATGTCGCGCTCTCGGTCAACGACCCGCTCGCCGAGGACTACGGCACCGACCAGTACGACTCCTACCGCCAGTCCGGCGACTCGAAGATCGTCAACGCCACCGGCGACCAGCAACATAACGTCTGGGCGGGCATGGCGTGCTATTCGATCGAGTTGCCGGCCGCGGCCAGCTTTGTCCGCGAGGTGTCGTTCCGCCTCGACGCGGACAAGTGCGCGGTCGGCGGCGTCAAGGTCGCGGCGTTCCTCTCCAACTCCGCGCTCCCGCCAACAGACTGGGAGGCGTGCCGGCGCGGTGGCACCGACCTCGGCGTTGACACGACGGGCCACTTCGCCACGCCGGAGGAAAACTTCACCGTGCCGGAGGGGGACAAAAATTATGCGGCGCAAATTGCCAAGGGCGTGGTCTTCCCCGGCCGCGTTGGCGTGCTGGCGGAAACGGCGGCATACAAGTCGCTCTCCACGCACCGCTCGGCGGTTTTCGTGCTCGACCTTTCCGCGGAGACGCGGACGTGGCGGTACCTGCATGTGTGCGTGAGTATGTTCGCGGACAAGGCGTGGCGCACGGAATACTGGGTGGAGGGCAGCGCGATGCTGCGCGGCGACACCATCGCTGTCACGCTCGACGCGGACAACATCGCCGGCGACGGCGAGGCCTTTGCCGACATCTATGGCTGGCGCGTCGCCCTTGAGTACGAGTTTAGCAGCGTGGTGGATCGCCAAATCGCAAAAGTGGCGTCGCGTTCCTTCGCGAAATCATGGCGTCGCACAACCGGACAATGCGTGCTGCTGTCCTGTCACTACGATATTGTCGAATGGTTGCAGCCGGACTGGC
>JAVBOU010000128.1:0-3744 GCA_031550185.1 Kiritimatiellia bacterium
CCCCATTGACAGAAACCATTGTTTGTCTTACATCCCACTTGGGGGCGGGGACGGAGTCCGCCCCCGCCACAAAAGGTGTAAAAGTATGGGCGGAGCGGGAGTCGAACCCGCACACCTTGCGGTACAGGAACCTAAATCCTGCGTGTCTGCCAGTTTCACCATCCGCCCGCAAAGGGTTATTTTTTGATTTCAGCGCAAAAGGCGGCGAAGCGTGCGAGGCCTTTTTCGATTTCGGCCATGCCGCAGGCGTAGCTGAGGCGGACGCAATTATCGTTGCCAAAGGCGACACCAGGGACGACGGCCACGTGATGGCGGTCGAGGAGTTCGCGCGCAAAGGTGAGGGAGTCGAGGCCGAAGTCAGCGATGTTGGGGAAGATGTAGAAGGCGCCCTGGGGCTTGGGGCAGTGGATGCCGGGAATGGCGGAGATGAGCTGGTGGATGCGGTTGCTGCGCGCCTCGAAGGCGACGCACATTTCACGGATGGAGGCGTCGCCGTGCTCGATGGCGGTGATGCCGCCGAACTGGGCGAAGGTGTTGGGGGCGGAGGCGCAGTGGCTCTGGAGGGCGTTCATGGCCTTGATGAAGGGCAGCGGGCCGGCGGAGTAGCCAAGGCGCCAGCCGGGCATGGCGTAGGCTTTGCTGAAGCCGTTGACGGTGATGGTGTTGGCAAAAATTTCGGGGGAGAGGGAGGCGACGCTGACGTGGCGCTGGCCGTCGTAAACCATCTTTTCGTAAATCTCGTCGGAGATGATGGTGATGTTGTGTTTGACGCAGAGATCGGCGAAGGCGCGGAGCTCGGACTCGTTGTAAACCATGCCCGTGGGGTTGCTCGGCGAGTTGAGGATGAAGGCGACCGTGCGAGGCGTGATGGCGGCTTCGAATTGCGCGGGCGTGATCTTGAAATTTTGCTTCCATGTGGCGTCGATGAAACGCGGAACGGCGCCGGCGACGCGGGCCATTTCGGGATAGCTGAGCCAGTACGGCGAAGGGATGATGACTTCGTCGCCGGGATTGCAGAGGGTCTGGAGGATGAGGGCGATGGAGTGTTTGGCGCCGCAGCTGACGATGATCTGCTCGGGCTTGTAATCGAGATTGTTGTCGCGCTTCAGCTTGGCCGCGATGGCGCGGGTGAGGTCGGGCAAACCGGCGACCGGAGTGTACTTGGTCTGACCTTTGCGAAGGGCGTCGATGGCGGCGTCCTTGATGAGGTCGGGCGTGTCGAAGTCGGGTTCGCCCGCGGCGAAGGAGCAGACGTCGATGCCCTCCTTGACCATGGCCTTGGCGCGGGAGGCGATGGCGAGCGTGGCGGAGGGTTCGATGGCGAGGATGGAGCGGTTGAGTGGTTTCATGGATAGTAGTTGCTGATGAGTTCCCAAAAGTGCTTGTCGCGTTCGATGTCGAGGATGCCCATTTCGCGGGAGGCGTTTTCGACGGAGTCGGAGGCGTGGGCGGCGTTGACCATGATGTTGGTGCCGAACTCGCGGCGGATGGAGCCGGGGCGCGCCTTGTTGGGATCAGTGGAACCGAGGATGTCACGGATTTTGCTCACGGCGCCGACGCCTTCGTAGATGATGGCGAGACACTCGTTGTGACCGCAGGCGCGGAGCTCATCGGGCTGGCACAGCGAGGGGCGGCGGCCGGTCATGAATTCGACGATGTTCTCGAACTCGCGTTCGGCGAAGATGGGCGCGAGGCGGTCGCACAAGTGGCCGAGCGCGGAAGTGTCGACCGGGAATCCAAATTCGCGGGAGAGCGCCTGCGCGGCGCGGTCGGGGCCGAAGTTGCCGAAGGCGCGGCGCAACCCCTCGCGCACAGGACCGTAAAACTCAAGCGCCTGCTCGACGCACATGGAGAATTTTTTCACCGCGACGATGCGCAACCCGGAACCGGAAAAAAGATCCATGATGTTGCCCGCGCGCAACGACGGCTGGCGGAAGTTGTCCGGCTTGAGCATGACGAGCGTCTGCTCGACACCCTCGCCGACCGGCACGTCGGACGCACCGCGCACGAAGCCGGAGTCGTTCTCAAAATGCTTCTTCAAAAGCTGCACCGCGTCGCGGCAAACGCTGACGTTGGGGCCGACAAGCACCGCGGGCTCGAAGTACTTGATGCAACCGGTCGCCTCGTCGCGCACAAGATCGCCGAACGTGTCGCGGATCGTCTGGCCGTTGCCCCACGGCTGGCGCAGGCTGCCCGTGAGGTTGTAAATTTTCGACACCGCGTCCTCGCCCTCGAAGAGCAGGCCGATGAAGCGGTGACGGCGTCCGCTCGCCGCATCCGGCGCGTAGTTGCGGCGCACATAATTCGAGAAGAGCTCGCACACTTCCTTGTCCTCGACATACGAGGAAAGATATCCCGAAAACTCATCGACCCACGCGTTCGTGCCACCGAACAGCCGCGCGCCGACCAACTTCATGTCGGTGCGCACCAGGTATCGCGCAATAATCCCACCGGTCCGTGACTTCCGTATCGGGTACGGGTTGATCAAGACAAACGCAAGCTCTTTCGCCATAAAATGAAACTCACACTGTTCCGGAACGGCAACCATGCCGCGCCCCGCCAGAAAAAAACTCTCCTCGCGGCTGAAACCATTTACTATAACGAAACCCCGTGTGAAAGTCAAAATCCGCGTTTTATGATACGATACGCGCATGACTCCATCCCCGCCCGCGCACCTCTACGTGCACACGCCCTTCTGCGCCGGAAAATGCGCCTATTGCGGATTTTACTCCGTCGCCGGACACGCCGCGTGGCACGGCCCCTTCATTGCCACCGCGGGGCGCGAACTCGCAATTGCCGCGCGTGGCAGAGCTCGACCTCTGCCACGAACTATTTACTTCGGCGGCGGAACGCCGGGCGTCCTCGGCGCCGGAGGACTGCAACATCTCGCCGCGCAACTCCGCGCACACGCCGACCTGTCGCGCGTCGAGGAATGGACCTGCGAACTCACGCCCGCCTCCGCCTCGCGCGACGTATTGGACGCATTGCGCAAGATCGGCGTCAACCGCGTCAGCCTCGGCGTGCAAACCTTCAACGCGTCCGTGGCGCAACGTCTTGGCCGCCACGACGCCGACATCATCGCCTGCGTTCAGCGCGCGCGTGACGCGGGTTTTGTTAACATCGGCATCGACCTCATCGCCGGTTTGCCCAGCGTGGACGACGCGCAATGGCGCAACGATCTCAACGCCGCGCTCGCCCTCGAACTCGCGCATCTTTCCGTCTACGCCCTGAGCGTCGAAGACGGTAGCACGTTGCAAAAATGGACAACCGAAAACCGCGTCCGTCTCGAGGACGACGATGTCGTCATGGATCGCCTTCGCCTCGCTGAAGAGATTCTCGGCGAAGCGGGATTTTCGCGTTACGAAATTTCCAACTACGCCCGTCCCGGCATGGAATGCCGCCACCATCTCGGCGTGTGGCGCGGCGAAGATTTTCTGGGCATCGGGCCTGCCGCAGTTTCGCGCGTCGACAAAAATCGCTGGCGCAACATTTCCGACGTCGAACGCTATATTGAATGCGACGGTCATCCCGAACGCGAAACCGAAACCCTCGACGATCTCGCCGACGCCTGCGAACGCGCCTTCACCGCGTTGCGTTTGCGCGAAGGCTGGGATGTGAGCGCAAGCCTCCAACGCTTTCCTGTGCTGGCCGAATACGAGAATCACTTCGTGGCAACACTCCAACTTTTGACACAACACGCACTGGTCGAATCCGTGGCAGATCGCTGGCGCCTGACACCGCGCG
>JAVBOU010000019.1:0-4183 GCA_031550185.1 Kiritimatiellia bacterium
CATTGGATAGACGTTTATTGTTTGTCGCTTGCGTTGCGGATACAGGCTTGTCGTAAGCCCGGCGCGCCCGGCGGTCGCGCCCCACCCATATTGAAGAGACAAAAAACGTATCGCAATGTCGACAAAAATGACGATATAATGTCCGCATCACATGAGTTCGACATGCACCAATGAGGAGGATCGCGGGCTTGAGCAACTCGCCGATGAGGCGTTTCGTCTGCTCGGCGGCCAGCTTGTCCGCGAGGCGCGTTGCGGCAAGGGCGCGTACGGCGCCGTGTGGCTCGCGCGCGAGGAGATGACGCGCCGCCGCATCGCCGTCAAGGTCGTGCGCAAGGATCCCGACGGCGCGTGGCAGCGCGAATACACCGGCGTGCAACACTTTTGCGGACACCTCCGCCACATTCATCCGCACCTGCTTGTCATCCATCACTTCGCCGAATGCGCCGCGTTTTTCTGCTACTCCATGGAGGCCGCGGACAACGCGCACGCCACCGCAGGCGTCTACCAGCCTGAAACGCTCGGCGCGCGGTTGCGCCGCGGCGTGCCGTTGCCGCTCGAGGACGTGAAGCGTTACGGTCGCCAGCTCATGGAGGCGTTGCAATGCCTTCACGAGGCGGGTCTTGTTCATCGCGACATCAAGCCCGACAACATTGTTTTCGTCAACGCCGAAATCAAGCTCGCCGACATCGGCCTCGTCTCGCTTGTCCATTCCGAGCTCAGCATCATCGGCACGCCCGGTTACATTCCCGGCGAGCAGCTTTACGGCGCCACAGCCGACGGCGTTGCGCAGGACGTCTACGCCCTGGCGAAAGTTCTCTACGCCTGCATGAGCGGCTATTCTGCAAATCAATTTCCCAAAATGCCCGCCGCGGTCAGCGCGCACAAACTCTATCCGCGCCTCAACGACGCCATCCTCATCGCCTGCCATCCGAACCCCGGCCGCCGCTTCCACAGCATCCGCGAGTTTCTCGACGTGTGGAACGCCGAACCCGCGTCGCGTCATCTCCGCCGCACGCTGTTGCGCGTGGTCATCCTCTCCGCCGCCTGCGCCTTTCTCACCATCCTCGGCCTTGTCACCGTGCGCGCCCTCGCGCGTTCCGGCGCAACCGTTCCATCACCGCCAACCCGCGTCATCACCACGCCCGAACCATCGCCGCGCACCATTCTCTTCCAGGATAATTTTGACAAAGAAAACACCGCGCTTTGGCAAGTCAGCGACACGCAGGATCGCAACGCCTGGAGCTTCGGTCGCCGCGGTTTGCGCTGGATTTTCCGCGCCAACGAAACCGACAGCCTCATCCTCGCGCTCAAAGGTTTCGAGCTTCCCGCCACTGCCCGCATCTCCATCACCCTCGGCCACAAAGGCACCTCCGGCAGCTACATCATCCTCTTCTACAACGCCGCCGAATCCGACGAAATCCCTTTTGATTTTTATAAATACCGCGACCGCATTAAACTCATCAGCAAAGGCCAGGTCGACGACGAAACCAAGGACATCGAAGTCTGGAAAAAACCCGAACACGCCGCCTTTAACCACTTCGCTCTTGTCTACGCCAGCACCCTTCAAGGCGATGGCCTTGCCCGCGACGAGCTCCTCATCCGCAACGTCACCATCCGCGAACGTTAAACGCCTGCCGTGGCAGAGCCTGACCTCTGCCACGGCAAGCTTTGGTGTCACTTCACAAACGGCGAAAGCGCGCGGAGTTTCGTGATGATCGGCGGCAATGCGGCGAGGGCGGCGTCGACATCCTGGTCGGTGTTGTAACGGCTGAGGGAGAAGCGGATTGAGCCATGCGCGGCTGTGAAGGGAACGCCCATAGCGCGGATGACGTGCGAGGGTTCAAGCGAGCCGGAGGCGCAGGCGGAACCGGAGGAGGCGCAGATGTTTGCGTCGCTCAAGTGATACAAAATCGCCTCGCCCTCGATGAATTCGAAGCTGATGTTCGTCGTGTTGGGAAGGCGGTTTTCAATGTCGCCGTTGACGCGCGTGTCGGGGCAGACGCGGAGGATTTCGTTTTCGAGCCGGTCGCGCAAACGCGCGAGGTGATTGCGCTCCGCGTTCATGCTGTTCATCGCGAGCTCCGCGGCTTTGCCGAGCGCGACGATGTACGGGACGTTTTCCGTTCCGCCGCGGCGTCCGTTTTCCTGGTGGCCGCCGAGCATCCATGTCTTGAGCCGCGTGCCGCGGCGAACGTAGAGCGCGCCGACGCCTTTGGGCGCGTGGATTTTGTGGCCGGAGAGAGAGAGCAGGTCGACGGGAATTTTTTTGACGTCGATAGTTTCCTTGCCAAAGGCCTGCACGGCGTCGGTGTGGACAATCGCGCCGACGGTTTTGGCGAGCGCGGCGGCTTCGTCGACGGGAAAGAGCGTGCCGGTTTCGTTGTTCGCCCACATGACGGAAAGGAGCGTGGGCGAATTGCCGTAAAGCGCCTGGCGCAACGCGGCGGTGTCGAGCCGGCCGAAGGTGTCGACGCCAAGCTCGACGAGGGTGTGACCGCGCTCGCGCAACCGGTGCGCGGGGCCCAGCACAGCCGGGTGTTCGACACGCGTGGTGATGAGTTTTAACGCGGGGCCGTGAAGCTCCGCGGCGCCGAAGATCGCGGCGTTGTTGGACTCCGTGCCGCAGCTCGTGAAAATGATTTCGGAGGGGTCGGCGTTGAGCAGCGCGGCGACTTGTTCGCGCGCGCGGTCAACCGCCTTGGCCACGCCGCCGCCAAAGGCGTGCATGCTGGAGGGATTACCCCATTTGTCATGCAGAAAGGGCAACATCGCGTCGATCACTTCGGGCGCGGGCTGCGTGGTGGCGTTGTTGTCAAAGTAGATGGGACGCATGGGCATTCCTTATTGCGCGACGACCTCAATGTCCGGGCTGACGCATTCGCGGAGTTTGGCGGCGATGAATTCGTCGAGCGTGACTTGTGCGGATTTGCAACCCGAGCAGTGGCCGCGAAAGGCGACGGTAACGCGGTTGTTTTGGATGTCGATGAGCTCGATGTCGCCGTTGTCGCGCTGGAGGATGGGGCGGATCTCGCGCTCGATGACCTCCTCGATGAGCTTCATTTTTTGCAGGTTCGTCATCGGCTTTTGCGCGGACGGGGGCGCGTGGCGTTCGGCGCGGACCTGGTCGAGCAACTTTTGCAGATCCGGCACGCACATGCCGCACCCGCCGCCGGCCTTGGTGAAGTTGGTGATGTCCTCGACGCTGTCGAGGCTGTTCTCGCGGATGACGCGCAGGATTTCGTTCTCCGACACGCCGAAGCAGGTGCAGGTGATTTTGTCGTCAAGCTGATGCGCGACGGTCTCACCGGTGCGGTAATTATGAATCGCGGCTTCGAGCGCCTCGCGGCCCATGACCGAGCAGTGCATCTTTTGGTTCGGCAGGCCGCCGAGAAAGTCGGCGATCTCCTTGTTGGTGATCTTCTCGGCTTCTTCGAGCGTCTTGCCGACGACCATCTCCGTCAGCGCGGAAGACGAGGCGATGGCCGACGCGCAGCCAAAGGTTTGGAACTTCGCCTCCTTGATGCGTCCGTCCGCGCCGAGCTTGAACATGAACGTCAGCGCGTCACCGCACGCGAGCGAACCGACCTGGCCAATGCCGTCGGGCTTCTCGATCTTCCCCACATTGCGTGGATTTTTGAAATGGTCGAGGACTTTGTCCGTATAATTCCACATGAAAAATAACTCCTCAGGAAAGTGGTGCAACGCAAACGTATGATAGCAAAAACACGCCAAAATACAAGCCTGTTTGGCCACGCGTATCCGTTTGGAAATTCCAAAATCAAATGAGCCACCCCGAAAAGGTACATCGTCTGCCAAACGCCTTTCCCGTCGCCCCCAGGGGACGACGGAAAAAAGGGATTGAAAAAAGGAGGCGTTACCCTTATGAGAGATGATTCCAACTCACCCCGCAAAAAGGACGCTTCCATGACAAATCCCATAATTGCAACGACAACCGCGCATCAACGCCTGCTTTAGCTTCCTCAAAGGGATGTCACCCATCCTCACAACATGCGCATTGCGTTGTTCTTGTACCGTCCAATGCAAAAAATGAAGGTTCAAGACTAGTTTAGAGTGGAAATCTTCAACAACACGTGTTAAAACACAGGTGATTTCCATGAAAAACAAGTATCTCAAACATTCTCACATTTCGGAGGTTCATTTCAGAGCCCTCACCAAGCAGTTT